>CAMCHO010000265.1 GCA_945874455.1 Opitutus sp. GAS368
GGTCAACCCGTGAAAGACACCCTCTGCGGAACCAAAGTCCTGAGCCGCGCGCACTACGAAGCCATCGCCGCCAACCGCGCCTACTTCGGCGACTTCGATCCCTTCGGTGACTTCGACCTCCTCTTCGGTGCCGCGAAACTCAACCTCAAGATCGCCGACGTCCCCATCCGCTATCGTGAACGCACCTACGGCACGACCAACATCCAGCGCTGGAAACACGGCTGGCTCCTCCTGCGCATGGTGCTGTTCGCCGCGCGAAAACTGAAATTCGTCTGAGTCTGGCCACGTCATGAAAATCCCCATCCTCGATCTCAAACCCGCCTACGACGAACTCCGCACCGAGCTCGATGCCGCCTACCGCCGCGTCATGGAGTCAGGCTGGCTCCTCCTCGGCAAAGAACTCGAGTCATTTGAAGCCGAATACGCCGCCAGCGTCGGCGTCGCTCACTGCATCGGCGTCGCCAACGGCCTCGAAGCCATGCAGCTCGTGCTCATGGCCCGTGGCGTCGGCCCCGGCGACGAAGTGATCGTCCCCTCCCACGGCTACATCGCCACCTGGCTCGCCGTCACCCACGTCGGCGCCCGCCCCATTCCCTGCGAACCCGATCCGCTGACCTACAACCTCGACCCCGCGCGCCTCACCGCACTGATCACGCCGCGCACGAGGGCCATTCTCCCGATCCACCTTTACGGACAAACCGCAGATATGGAAGCGATCAACGCCATCGCCGCCCGCCACGGACTCTTCGTCCTCGAAGACGCCGCGCAGTCCCACGGCGCCCGCAGCCACGGCACCCAAGCCGGTGCCCTCGGCCACGCCGCCGGCGTGAGTTTTTATCCGAGCAAAAATCTCGGTGCCCTCGCCGACGCCGGCGCGATCACGACCAACGATGCCGCGCTCGCCGACCAACTCCGCCACCTCCGCAACTACGGCTCAAAGGTGCGTTATCATAACGACTACCTCGGCCTCAACTCGCGCCTCAGCGAACTCCAAGCCGCCTTCCTCCGCGCAAAACTCCCGCATCTCGCCGCGTGGAATGCCCGCCGCACTCCCCTCGCCGCTCGTTATCTCGATCAACTCGCACCCTTGGCCGCAACGGGCGTGATCACCCTGCCCTTCATCGCCGCGTGGGCCGAACCCGTATGGCACCTGTTTGTGATCCGCACTGCCCGCCGCGACGCGCTCCAAGCCCACCTCGGGGCTCACGGCATCGGCACCGGCATCCACTACCCGATCCCGCCCCACCTCTCACACGCCTACCGCGCCGCCGGCTGGAAGCGCGGCGATTTTCCTCTCGCCGAACGGTTCGCCGACGAAGTGCTCAGCCTCCCCATCGGTCCGCACCACACCGCCGCGCAGATCGATTTTGTCTGCGCGACGATCAAAGATTTTTTCCGAGCGTAGGGCAGAGTCTCCGACCCGCCCTCTCCCGGTAGCGACCGCCACTCGCGCAACGCACACCAGAGATTTTCGCGCGCGCTCCAAACTTAGCGGGACACCAACCGTAGCCCGCCTCCTGAGAGGCGGGACGCGAACTCCGGGACGCCGCGCGATGCAGGCGAAAAAAAGCGAGCCAGCGCCCAATCCCTGCTCTCACGAGCAGGGCCACGCAAAACGCGCCGCCGCGTTCACTCAGGCCACCAAGGCCTGCGAAATGTCTGCCTTAATGTCGTCGATGTGCTCGATGCCGAGCGACACCCGCAACCCGCCCGGGGCCACGCCGGCTGAGAGCTGTTCCGCCGCTGACAATTGCGAGTGCGTCGTCGAAGCCGGGTGGATGATCAACGTCTTCGCATCGCCCACATTCGCGAGATGGGAAATCAGCTTGAGGCTGTTCACGAATTTCTCCGCCCGCGCGCGGTCGCCTTTGACTTGAAACGATAACACGCCGCCGAAGCCGCGCGTGAGGTATTTCTTCGCCGCAGCATGCGTCGGATGGTTTTCCAAACCGGGGTAGTTCACCGAAATCACGTCCGGATGCGCCGCCAGCCACCGCGCCAGCGCCAGCGCGTTCTCACACGTGCGCTCCACGCGCAACGAGAGCGTCTCCAGCCCTTGCAGCAGCAAGAACGAGTTGAAGGGGCTCTGCGCCGGACCCCAATCGCGCAGACCTTCCACGCGGCAGCGGATGATAAATTGGATATTCCCAAAAGGCCCGCCGAGGCCGAACACGTCGTTCAACACCATGCCGTGATAGCTCGGCGACGGCGAAGTGAACTGCGGATACTTGCCGTTGCCCCAGTTAAACGTGCCCGCGTCCACGATCACGCCGCCCATGCTCGTGCCGTGTCCGCCGATCCATTTCGTGGCCGACTCTACGAGCACGTGCGCTCCGTGCCGCAACGGCTGGCAAATCGCGCCGCCGGCACCGAAGGTATTGTCGACGATCAGCGGGAGATCGTGCTTCTTCGCCAGGGCCGCGAACGCCTCGAAATCCGGCACGGTGAGCCCCGGATTGCCGATCGTTTCCAAGTAGATCGCCTTGGTCTTCGCATCGATCAAGGGCTCGAAGCTCGCCACCTTCACGCCATCGGCAAACCGCGCCTCGACCCCGATGTTTTTAAAGGCGTTTTTAAACTGATTGTAGGAGCCGCCGTACAGGTGCGAGGTCGTGACAAAATTATCACCCACGGACGTGATATTATTGATCGCCAAAAACTGCGCCGAGTGCCCTGACGATGTCGCCAGCGCCGCCACGCCACCTTCGAGCGCCGCGACGCGCTTTTCGAAGACATCGTTGGTCGGATTCATCAACCGGGTGTAGATGTTGCCGAACTCCTGCAGCGCGAACAGGCGCGCGCCGTGTGCGGAATCTTTGAACTGATAAGCGGTCGTTTGGTAGATCGGCACCGCGCGGGAACGCGTGGTGGGATCGATCTCTTGGCCGGCGTGCAATTGCAGGGTTTCGAAATTCATGGGAGCGGATAGGGAGGGGACTGAGGAAAAAACAACGGACGGGAACGTTAAGCATTCGCGGGCGGCAGCAACGCTGAAATCGCTCAGCGAAATTCTTCAAGGAGTCGCCGCACCGGCCGGTTGCTCGGCCGACGGCGGCGCAATCTCCGCCCAGAACATCCGCTCGTAGTGGTCCTGAATTGCCGCCAGCTCCGGGCGCTTAAAAATCCGGCGGCCGTCCGCCCGCACGGTGTAGCCGTCGTTCGCATGCAGCACGTAAATCGGTTGACCAGCGTGATACGCGTTCAAGCCCGACACCTCGCACGTGTGCAGGGAGGTCTTCCCCCGCGCGTGCCACACGCAGCCGTTCACGGAACGCAGGCGGAGTTTCTCGTGATAAATCGCCGCGACGAACGCGTCGCCTTCCCAGAGATTACCCTGGCCCTTCACCTGGGCGCACAGCTTCGCGTAATTTTCCAACAACACACCGCGGCGCGCGATCCAGCAGCCTGCGCTGAAATACGCGTCGTCGCGGCGCACCGACAACACCTCGCGGTTGCACTCGTGCATGATCTCCCCGACCGACTGGACATGCGCGTCGATGATCATGTCATAGCCGGCAATCAGTGCACCGAGGTCGGGATACGGGTGGAGAAACAGCGCATCAGCATCGATCCACACCAGCACGTCCCACGAGGAGTGAATGCTTGCCAAATACGTTCCGAGCCGCGCCTTGCCTTCCCACGGATGATCGTAGTTCGGCGTCGGCCCCGCCGCGTAGTGGACACCTGGGATCGCCTTCAACAGCGCGATCTGTTCCGCGGTGAAACCATAGTCGCACACGACGAGCGGGATCGTGGGGTGGTGCGTTTTCCACGACGCGATGAGCATCGCGATGTGTGGAAAATGATACGCGTTCGCCCCGGTTGCGATGACGCCAGAATAGCTCTTCACTTGCTCGCTCATAGTGATCGCCAGCAAGGCCAACCACTCTGCCCGCTCAAGACAATAACCGGCCAATCGCGCGCACCCGAGTTCGCGCCGGGGATTGCGCTTTACAGAGCGGGCAATCGGGGCGTTAAGACCAGCGCGTGACCGCCACCGTAATCAAATCTCTCGCGACCATGCTGAGTCCATGGCACATCGGCGCCACGCTCTGGCGGCATCGCGAACTGGTCTGGCAATTTACCCTGCGGGAAATTCATATCCGCCACAAGGGCAGCCAGCTCGGCATCATCTGGGCCCTGATCAATCCGCTGTCGATGTTGGCGCTCTACTGGTTTGTTTTCGGAGCCATCTTCGGCAGTAAATTCGGCGTCCTGAAAAATGAGAGCCAGCTCGACTACGCCTTGGCACTCTTCCTCAGCCTGAGCCTCTACCACGTATTCTCCGAGACCATCGCTTGGGCTCCGTCGCTGATCGCCTCAAATCCGAACTTCGTCAAAAAGGTGGTCTTCCCACTCGAGGTTCTCCCCGTCGCAAAGCTGGGGGACACCGCCTTCCATCTCGTGGTGAGTCTGACTCTGGTGCTGCTGGGCAGCGCGTTTGGTTCCACCGGCCTGACGGCGGACGTCCTCTGGCTGCCGGTGATCGTGTTTCCGCTGATGATGCTCGCGCTCGGCATCGCCTGGATGCTCACGGCGATCGGCGTGTTTCTGCGCGATATCGGACAAGCCACCGCCTTCGTCTCCAGTGCCGTGATGTTCGCCAGCGCCGTGCCCTATTCGCCTGCGAAGATCATCGACAGCCCGTGGCCCATCCTCTGGGAAATTCTCCGCTACAATCCCTTGCTCCAGCTCATCGATCTCGCCCGCCACGTGCTCCTGTGGCACGAGCCGATGGCGTGGGTGAAACTCGGTTACGTTTACGCTGCGGCGGTGGCCGTGCTGCTCGCGGGTCACCTCTGTTTCTCGGTGTTCCGGCGCTCCTTCGCCGAAGTTATCTGACCGCCTCGTCCGGCGCGCGGGAGACGCTGATCTCATAAGGCAAACGCACCAACCCGTGGACGACTTCTTGGTCGGGAGAATGGGAGACCTCCAGCACCGCGACGTTCAGGACCCGGTCCCAGATATTCTCCGCCTCGGCTGCCGCGCCGCAGCCCAGATCGATCGTGTATTGGCCCGGCTGCAATTCCAGACGGAAGCGGATCGCCACCACGCAAATCTGCCCGGCCGGAATCTCCGCGATCAAGCGCCGAGCCACCCGCAGGCCCGTCGCGAACATCACCTGACCGTGGCGATTCCGCAGCTCGCAGCCCGCGCTCACGTCCCGCGCGAGGCGCTTGGCCCGAATCATCACTACCGCAACCGCCCAATCCCCCACGCGAAACGCGGAACCGGCATTCCCATCCGCATGCAACAGCCAGGCGCGCTCCACGGCCACGCCGCCGTCGCCCAACCGTTCCTTTCCTTCCAGCGACAGCCCGGGCGCCGCCGGTAGCGGCACGACCGACAGCTCCTTAAAATCATCGGTCGGGACCGCTGCGTTGCCCGAAATCGCCGCCATCGCCGCGACGTATTCCCGCACACAAGCGCCTGCGTCCCCGAGGTAACGGACCCGCCCTTGGTCGAGCCACAGCGCGCGCTGACACATGCTCAACACAAAGGACGTATCATGCGTCACGACGAGCAGCGTGATTCCGCGATCGAGCAACTCCTTCATCCGCCGACTGCATTTCTGTTGAAACAAGATGTCTCCGACGCTCAAGGCCTCGTCGATGATCAGCACATCCGGCTCCACCGAAATCGCCACCGCGAAGGCCACGCGCATCAGCATCCCCGTTGAGTAGGTTTTCGCCGGTTGCTCAATGAATTCCCCGATGTCTGCGAAGCGCGCGATCTCGGGAAACTTGCGATCCATCTCCGTGTGCGTGATTCCGAGAATCGAGCCCGCAAGATAGACATTCTCCCGGCCGGTAAACTCCGGATTGAATCCCGAACCGAGCTCCAGCAGCGCCGTCACGCGCCCCCGCACGTGGCACGTGCCCTTGCTCGGGCGCAAGGTGCCCGCCAGAATTTGCAACAGCGTGCTCTTCCCCGCCCCGTTGCGCCCAATGATCCCAAACGCCTCGCCCTTCTGCACCGAAAACGAGACATC
>CAMCHO010000266.1 GCA_945874455.1 Opitutus sp. GAS368
ACCGTCATCTATTCGAATCAGACGGCCACGCTCAACTGGACGACGACCGGCGCGGGTTTCCGGTGGGTGCATGGTTATCAGCCGGGCATGAACGGCGTGAACATCTACCCGGCGGCCGTGAGCGGTTCGACCACGGTCTCAAGTCTGCCACCGGGCGACTACCGATTCACCATCGAATACGGCCCCGGCTCATCGACAACTCGGATGTCGTTCGCCGACCTGACCGTGCTCGGAGTCAACCGCACCGTGGCTGCGTCGGTTCTACCGGTCGGCACCGGATCGGTGACCGGGTCCGGAACCTACCCTGAAGGTTCGAGCGCCACACTTACCGCCACGCCCGACGCCACGCATATGTTCGCGGGCTGGAGTGGCGACCTCAGCAGTGCCGCGAATCCGCTGACGTTTACCGTCGGCGCCCAGAACTACAACGTCGTGGCGAATTTTGCGCTCCGCACGTTTGCCGTCACGGCCTCCGTGTCTCCGGTCGGCACAGGATCGGTGACCGGTGGGGGCAGCTACACCACCGGCGCCACGGCGACACTCTCTGCCACGCCCGACGCCACCCACATTTTCACCGGCTGGAGCGGCGACCTCTCGGGTTCGGCCAATCCGGTTTCGTTCGTCGTCAACAGCCCGATCAACGTCACCGCGAATTTCGTCGCGGCCAGTTTCGTCCTGACCACGGCCGCGAACACCGGTGGCACCGTGACGCCCGGCGGCACGTATCCCGCCGGCACCGTCGTCACGGTCACCGCCACACCCGATAGCACTCACCGTTTTATCAACTGGACTGGAGACGCGAGCGGCACCGCGCCGACCACGGCCGTCACCCTGGACCGCGCAAAATTAGTGCAGGCCAATTTTTCTGCGAAGACTGCGCAAACAATCACGTTCGATCCACCCGGCGACCACGGGCTGACCTCGCCGCCCTTTGCCCTCACCGCCAGCGCGACCTCGGGATTGCCCGTGAGTTTCTCGCTCCTCGGCGGGCCGGCGATTTTGACGGGGAGTTCCGTGGAAGTGACGGGGGCCGGACCGGTCACGCTCCAGGCCAACCAGCCGGGCGACGCCTTCTTCCTCCCGGCCGCCCCGGTCAATCAGACCTTCAACGTCATCGCCGCGGCCTCGCTCAAATATCGTGGCCAGTCGCGCACGTTGCTGCGCGACGAGACCACGCGCGCGGCACCGCCCTTCGTCCTCGAAAAACCCTGACCGATTCACCCTATGAAAACGCTTTTCTATTTTGCCGTCCTCGTCTCGTTCGCCCGTGCCGCCGAGCCTTCGCCCCTCGATCAAACCGTCGGCCCGCTCCGTTTCGAGAAAACCCCGCTGCCGGCTGCACTGCGCGCGTTGGGCCGCACCGGCCAGACCATGATCCAGGCCGAAGCCGGGATCACGGGTGAGGTCACCGTCGATTTTGGCGGTGGCACGGTGCGCGCCGCACTCACCGCTCTGCTCGAACCGGCCGGTCTCTTTTTCGAGGCCACGGCTTCGGGCATCGTCGTGCGCCAGCGCCAGACCGTGCTCTACGCCATCGACTATCCCCAGCTCACCCGCAGCGGCTCGGGCAGCGCGTCGATCACGCTCGGCGGCGCAACCGGCGGCAGCGGAGGAAATTCCCACGGAATTCAGACTGGCGCACCGCAGCAGAACCTCGCGAACGGGAACACCGCCTCCGACGCGACGCAGGTGTCCATCTCGCAGGAAAATCAGAACACTTTTTGGACGACCTTGGAGGCGGAACTGCGGACCATGATCAAGGAGGGCGACAGTCTTGTCCTCAACCGCTTCAGCGGGGTCGCACAGATCGCCGCGCCGGTCAGACGGCACGAATCCATCCGCGCGTTTATCGAGTTGGTGAATCGGCGGATCACACAACAGGTGGAAATCGAGGCGCGCATCGTCGAGGTCACCCTGCGCGATGAACAAAAACTCGGCGTCGATTGGGATCTCGCGGCGTCCACCCTCGACGGCGTGCGGGTCCAGGCGCGCGCACCGCTCGATGTGGCCGGAGTCGGCGGCACGCTGCTCGGGGCCAACAGCTTCGCCGCCACCCTCGGATTCGGTCGGGCCTCCGCCATCATCCAGGCCCTGAAGCAACAGGGTGAAGTGAAGACGGTCGCGCAGCCGCGGCTGCGTGCACTCAACAATCAGACGGCCTTCATTAAAGTCGGCGAGGATCGCCCTTTTTTCCGCCTGCAACAAACGACCACGTTGCAGCAGCCGGGCGCAGCGACCGCGTTCAACCAGACGCAGGAAACGTTTTCCGTCTCGACCATCACCATCGGGACCATCCTCGCGGTCACGCCGCAGATCGACGGCGACCGGATGATCACGCTCGACGTGCTGCCGGCCATCACGCGGTTGCAGGCCATCGTGACAAGTCCGGACGGCCGACAGACCGCGCCCGTCACGGAAGTGAAACAGGCCTCGACCATCGTGCGACTCCGCGACGGCGAGACCGCGATCATTGGCGGACTCATCTCGGAGGAGACCGCTGCAACCGAGCGCCGGATTCCGCTGCTCGGCAAACTTCCTCTCATCGGCGCAGCGTTCCGCAGCAAGGCGAACCTCCGCGCGCGCACCGAGCTCGTGATCTTCCTCACACCCCGACTCGTCCACTGACCATGCTTGATTTTCTCCAGAGTTTTCGCGGCAGGGCCGTGGCGACCACCGGGTCCACCGAAATGAGCGGCGACCCGACGCGCACGTTCGACGCGATCCTGCGCGCCGCCGCCAGCGAGGGCGCGAGCGACGTTCATTTCGAACCCAAGGAGGACGGGCTGGTCGTGCGCTTCCGGCTCGATGGCGAAATGCACGGCCACGTTCGGCTGCCCGTTGCGCAACGCGAGGCACTGCTCGCGCGAGGCAAGATTTTCGGCGGGATGGACATCACAGAAAAACGCCTGCCGCAAGACGGACGCGCCATGCTCCGGGAGCGGGGCCGTCGGTTTCACCTGCGTCTCAGCACGCTGCCCACTGTCCACGGCGAGAGTCTCGTCATCCGGCTCCTCGACCAAACAATGCCGAGCCAGGATTTCGCGCAGCTCGGGCTCGCGCCGCCGCAAGCCGAGGCGCTCCGCGCATCGCTGGCGGGTCCGGCCGGACTCGTTTACCTCACCGGGCCGACCGGTTCCGGCAAGACCACGACCTTGCACGCGGCCCTCCACGCACTCGATCACGAGGGCAGGGTTATCCACACGTTGGAAGACCCGGTGGAATACGAATTCGCGGGCATTCGGCAGACGGAGATCCGCGAAAAGATCGGCCTGACGTTCGCCGCGTCCCTCCGCGCAGTGTTGCGGCAGAATCCCGACATTCTGCTCGTCGGCGAAACCCGCGATGCCGAGACGGCGCAGCTCGCCATCCGCGCGGCGCTCACGGGCCATCTCGTGCTATCGACTTTGCACACCAACGACGCGCTCGCGGCTATTCCCCGACTGCGCGATCTGGGCGTGGAAAGTTTTCTGTTGGCGGCGTCGCTGCGCTTGGTCGCGGCCCAGCGGCTCGTGCGCCGGCTCTGCGCCGAATGCAAGGAGCCCCACCCGGACAACGCCCGGCTGCGCGAGGCGCATCGGATGCCCGCTGCCCACTTTTGCCGATCTGTGGGGTGTCCGGTGTGCCGCATGCGCGGGTTTCAAGGCCGGCTTGCGATCCACGAGGTGATCCCCGCCGAAAAGTTTCTGCCGTTGATCGCGGCGCACGCGCCGTTGGCCGAACTGGCGGCGCTCCGCGATCGCGAAGGCGGCGCTACGCTTTGGCAGCACGGCGTAGCCGCCGCTGCGCAGGGGCTCACCACCATCGAACAGGTCGCCCGCGTGCTCTGATTTTTTCACCGGGCCACCCGGCCTATAACCCAAAAACATATGAAGAATACTGAAAAACCACGTCTCCTCACGCGGGGCTACTCCCTGCTCGAACTCGTCCTCGTCCTTGCGATTGTCAGCGTGCTGGTCGGCCTGCTCTTGCCGAAAGGCTTCGATGCGTTGCGCAACGCGCGCATCCAGCAGGTAGAAAAAACCGTCGATACCCTCAAGACCGCGCTGACCGACTATCTCTCGATGGCCGGCGGCAACGGCAGCCTGCCGCGCACCGAAGGCACCGGCATTCCCACCTCCGGCGCCGCTCTGACCGGTGCGACGGACGCCGCGAAAGGCAACGCGGCGCGGCTCGACACCGTGCTGCTGGCCACCGGCAAAATCGAGAAGCCGCTCGCCCTGCGCATGGGCACGCAGTCATTCACGTCCACCGGCACCGGCAATGAGGTCATCTGGAGCCAGGCCTCACTCGGCTTCGTAGTGACGCCGGACGCCGCGCCGCAGCGCAACTGGTCCACCGTCACGCGCGCCGAAGCGCGCACCGCGAATCCGGCGCTCGCGCCGTCGGCCGCACTCGGGGCGAACTTCCGGCTGGATGGCACGACGAACCTCAACGCGAACTACGTCGTCGCGTATCTGGTGATCCCCGCGTGCCCCGCAAAGGACGCCTATGAACTGGCCGTCGCGATGAACGGCGCGCAACTCGCGCCCGTCGAAGGCGCCGCGTCCGACACCGGTCTCGTCGCCTATGCCGCCCCCACCAACGGAGTCACCGACGTTTATGTTTATCTCACGTCCATCTGAGCCGCACACCGTGCTGTTGTGGGGCGACCACTGGTGGTTCGCCGGCACCGGGGCGTCGGTTGAATTCTCGGACCTCGACCACGCGATCGAGGTGCTTGTCGCGCACTACGGGCAAGCACCGAAGCCCGTCCGCCTCCGGCTGGTTTTCCAACCGGATGCGCTCGAGACGGTCGCTGTGGCGTGTCCTCAAGGCGACCGGGCGACGCTGGCCGCGGCCCTCGCCGAGGAATTCCCGTCGCTCCGCATTCCCGGCTGCGCGTGGAGCCACGAACCCGTCCTGCCGATGGGCGGTGACTTCGCGACCCTGCTGCATTTCGAGACGCAGCCCGGACTGTTGGGGCTCGCCACCCGGCTCGCCCAGCGCGGGCTCGCCGTCGACTCGGCGTGGCCGCTCGCGACCTTCATGCAGAGGCTGCCCGGCGAGGAGAGCGAAGCGGGCGCGGTCACCGTGGTGGCGTTGCAGGCCCAACGGGCTGTCGCTTATCGTCATCCCGCCGACGGCGTTCGCACGGCCTTGCTGTGGCATGGCGAGTCGTCGGTCGCCGATGTGGGCGAATGGCTCGGCGACGTGCTCGCGCGCCACGCCGAGGAAGCGGTGCTGCTCGTCTGCGCGGACGAGGAAACGGCGTCCGCGCTCGGAGCCTTTGTCGGCGTCGAAGGCTACCCCGGAGTCGAGCAGGTCACCTTGCACGAGGCGCTCGCCCGACCGGTGGTGTTGCCCCGCTATCATCCCGCCCAACTGTTACCCCGGACACCGGTGGTGACAGCGCAGCGTGCGCTGATCGCGGTAAGCGTGGCCTTGCTGATCGCGGCCGGCTGGTCGGGTGTCGCGCATGGCCGCGACCACGTGGCCCGGCAGGTTGCCCTCAAAGACCAGCAGGCCCGGTTGACCGCGCTACGCGGCGAGGTCGCACAGTTGCGCGAGAACGCCGCGGAAATTGCCGCGCTGCGCCGCTCGCTCGACGGTGGCGCCGCGGGACCACCGTGCGGCGCTTTGCTGGAGAAAATCTCCACCACGCTGCCGGCCCAGGTCACGCTCACGTCCCTGCGCATCACGGGGCGGAGCTGGACGCTCGACGGCTGGGTCGCGCCGGGTGCGGGGCCGCGCGCAGGGGAGGAATGGCGCACGCGGCTGGTGTCGACGGGTGCGCCGTGGACGGCGGAAACCAAGCCCGGCGCGGGCGGCTCCTTCAGTCTCACGGGAGGATTTCGGCCATGACCACGCCGTCTTCGATCAACCGGCGCGTTTGGCTCATGTTCGGCGGCAGCGTTCTGCTGTTCGGCATCGTGTGGTGGATTGCCCACTAC
>CAMCHO010000267.1 GCA_945874455.1 Opitutus sp. GAS368
CTGCTGCGCGGCCTCGTCCTCATCTGGTGGCGCCGGCGCCACCCGCAAAAATGCGCCCCGGCCTTCGTCTTGCGCAATCAACGCCATCTCCCCACCGCCCTGCGTGAACTTTCTCAACCACTTACGCGGTAGGAATGAGGAGCCCTGCCTTAGCTTCCACCCGTCGCAAAGGCTTCCGTCGCCCGATTGTTGTCCGGTTGTCTGCGGTATTTCATGCGCTACCACTTTTCTGCTTTCGCATTCCTTTGTTCTGCTTTCATTCTCTCCGTCCCTTCTTCGCATGGCCGGCAAAATCACTTCGCTCCTCGCTCCGTCCCGGATCGCACTCCATGTGCACAGCACCAAGCGCACCGCCGCGCTCAACGAAGTCGCCCACTTGCTCGACGGCCATCCCGACGTCGTCAATTTCACCGGCTTCTACGAGGAACTGCTCGCCCGTGACCGCCTCGACACCACCTGCCTCGGCAACGCCATCGCCCTGCCCCACGCCCGCACCGAGCACGTGAAACAAATCGTCCTCGCCGTCGGCCGCAGCCACACCGGCATCCCCTTCGATGCGAACGGCGAAATCGTGAAACTCTTCTTCGTGCTCGGCACCCCCAAGTCAAAACCCGGCGACTATCTCGCCGTCGTGAGCGCCCTCTGCAAACTTCTCCGCGACTCCGCCGACCGCGCCACCTTCCTCGCCGCCGAAACGCCCGAGGCCTTCATCGCAGCCCTCGCCGCGGTCGAGAAGAAGCTCGGGCTGTAGGTCGTCGGGCCAGCCGTTCCCCACCGACGGCACTTCACTCTGCTCGAATTTTTTACATCATTCGCGCCTTTTTGTGGCCATCGGCCTCCGCCTCCACCACGGTCCGCCCCGATGATCCGCTCCTTCATCTTCAGTGACGGCAAACTCGTCGGCTCCGATCTCGAACGCGAAGCCCTGCGACTCGTCCGCGCCGACAAAGGCCTGCTCCTCTGGGTCGACCTCGACAACCCGACCGAGGAAGAAACCAAATTCGTGCTCGAATCCGTCTTCCAGTTTCACCCGCTCGCCATCGAGGACTGCGTCGCGCCCAACTCGCTCCCCAAGGTCGAGGACTACGAAGATTACCTCTTCATCGTCACCCACGCGGTCGATTTCACGCGCACGGAAAAATTCAACACGACCGAACTCGATCTCTTTCTCGGCCGCGACTACCTCGTCTCCTTCCACACCGCGCCCCTCCGTTCCATCGCTACGTTCATCGACCGAACGCTCAAGAGCGCCGGCGCCGGTCCTCGCGGCCCCGACCGCATCGCCCACACGTTGCTCGACCTCATCGTCGATCACTATTCTCCCGTCACCGAAGAACTTCGCGCCGAACTGGAGGAACTTGAAGAAGATGTTCTGTCCCGCGACTCGACGCAGAAGACGCTCGTCAATGAACTCCTCCACGTGCGCGGCGATTTCACCAAGCTCCGCACGATCATCCGCCCGCAGCGCGACGTGATCGACCGGCTCGCCCGCGGCGACAGCAAACTCATCCGCCCGAAGCTCCTCCCGTATTTCCGCGACCTTCGCGACAATCTCAATCGCCTCGACGAAACGGCTTCCAGTTATCACGAGCGCCTCATGATGGCCTTCGACATTTATCTCAACAAAGCCGCGTTCGAAGCCAACGAGGGCATCAAGTTTCTCACCGCCATCACCGCCGTCACGATTCCCGTCATGGTGATCGGCACCTGGTATGGCATGAACTTCGAGACGATGCCCGAACTGAAATTCGGCTACCCCTGGGCCATGGGTTCCACGATCGTGACCACGATCCTCATGGTCATCTACCTGAAAAAGAAAAAGTGGTTCTGACCGAGCGGCGGCTTCCAACCCCGCGGCCTCAATCTCGGCAGCACCAAGGGTCCCGTCCACGAACGCGCCGCCGCCAAAGGGCGCACGCTCTTTGAGCCCTACGTCCTCGCGTCGCTCATCTAGCTCGTCGACAATCAGAGCCTGTAGCTCGGCGCGTCCGCCCTCCGACAGTCATCCGCGATCGATTCGGTTGCCCCCTCCGCGCGCGTCGAAAGTTTCTCGCCACCCCCGCGCACCCGTGCCTCGCTCCCACACTTAACCTTACGTCGCCGACTCTCCCTCTCCGCGTCTCCCCCTCTCTCCTTCTCTCCTTCTCTCCTTCTCCGCGTCTTCCCCTACCGCTTCTACCTCATGACTTGGTCCCAAATCTACGCCCCTCTCGGCGGCATCGGCGTCTCCGCCCTCGTCGCCTCGATTCCCGTCGTCGTCCTCCTCGCCCTGCTCGCCTTCTGGCACGTGCGCGCGCACCTCGCCGCGCTGATCGCCCTCGCCGTCGCCGGCAGCATCGCGATTTTTGTCTACGGCATGCCCGTCAAACTCGCCCTGGCCTCTGCCGGCTACGGCGCCGCCTTCGGTCTGCTCCCTATTGGGTGGCTCATCCTCAACGCGATCTTCATCTACCAACTCTCCGTTGAAACCGGCCAGTTCGCCGTCCTTCAAAAACAGATCGCCAGTGTCTCGGGCGACCGGCGCATTCAGGCGCTGCTGATCGCGTTTTCGTTCGGCGCCTTCATCGAGGGCGCCGCCGGCTTCGGCGCGCCGGTGGCAATCTCGGGCGCCCTGCTGATCGGGCTCGGCTTCAAACCGCTCCAGGCGGCTAAGCTCGCACTCATCGGCAACACCGCGCCCGTCGCCTTCGGCTCGCTCGGCACACCCCTCGTCACACTCGCGCCGCTCACCGGGCTCGACCTGCTCCAGCTCAGCGCGATGGTGGGCCGCCAGCTGCCGTTCTTTTCGCTCATCGTCCCCTTCTGGCTCGTGGCCGCACAGGTAGGCTGGCGCGGCATGGTCTCCGTCTGGCCGGCGTGCTTCGTCGCGGGCGCATCGTTCGGTCTCGTGCAATTTCTCGTAAGCAATTTCCACGGACCGTGGCTCGTGGACATCGTGGCGGGAGGCGTCTCGTTGTTCTCAGTCGTCGTGCTGATGCGGTTCTGGAAACCGGCCGAGGAACAGGCGAATCCCGCGCCCACGTCCGGGCCGACGTCTGCCGCCGCCGCCGAAGCCGCGGGCTCCCCGGCATGGAAAGCGTGGCTACCGTGGATTTTTCTCACCGCCTTCGTCTTCGCCTGGGGTATGCCCCAGATCAAGGGCCTGCTCGATTCGTGGTATGCGCCGCAGATCCCCGTGCCCGAGCTCCACAACGCCGTGATCAAGATGCCGCCGGTCGCGCCGAAGCCCACGCCCGACGCCGCGATGTTCAAATTGAATCTCCTCTCCGCGACGGGCACCGCGCTGCTGCTGGCCGGCATCGCCTCGGCGTTCGCCCTGCGCGTCGGCCTCCGCCGCGCCCTGCGCATTTATGGCCAGACCCTGTGGCGCGTGCGCGTCTCGCTGCTCACGATTTCGGCGATGATGGCGCTCGGCTTCACTACGAAATACAGCGGCACCGACACCACGATGGGCCTCGCGCTCGCGGGCACCGGTTGGTGGTTCCCGTTCTTCTCACCGATCATCGGCTGGCTCGGCGTCGCGCTCACCGGCAGCGACACCTCCTCCAACGTCCTCTTCGGCAACCTGCAAAAAGTCACCGCCGAACAGCTCGGCCTCTCGCCCCTCCTCACGTGCGCCGCCAACAGCTCCGGCGGCGTCATGGGCAAAATGATCGACGCCCAAAGCATTGTCGTCGCGAGCGTCGCCACCGGCGGACACCCCGATAGCCCGACCGCCGGCGCGATCCTGCGCGCCGTCTTCTGGCACAGCGTCGCCCTCGCCATTCTCGTCGGCATCTTCATCATGCTCCAAGCCTACGTCTTCCCCGGCATGATTCCGAAGTAAGGCCGGGTCGCCGACTCGCCCTCCGCGCACCGCGTCCCCGTTCCCACTGCCTCGCTCCCGCACGGTTTCCCACGGCCGCCTCGGCGGCCCCGCGCTCACTCGGTCTTATCCGAGTTCATCCGTGTCCATCCGTGGTTAAATTCCAGGGGGCTTTTCATAAGCATCGCGCAGCACCTGCATCGTGTGTCGCACCCGCACCGGGGAACCGATTTTTTCCAGGTGCACCCGCAGCTGCGTGAGGCAGCCAATGTTCCCGCTCGCCACCACGCCTTCGCCACCGCCGAGCGCCGCCAACGCCGCTTGGGCCTTCTGGGCGCCGAGCGAATGCGCCGTCTCCGGTTGATCCAAATTATAGGTCCCCGCGCTTCCGCAACAGAGGTGCGCATTGGCCAACTCACACACTTCCACCCCCGGGATCGCCCGCAACAACGCCCGCGGTTGCTCGCGCACGCCTTGCGCATTCGCGAGGTGACAGGCATCATGATACGCCACCTTCAGCGTCGCTTTCGCCCCGGCCCCCGCCATCGCACCGAGGCCTCGCGGCTTTTCGCGCAGCCCAATCTTGGTGAGAAATACACTCACATCCATCACGCGCCGTCCAAATTCCTTCGCCCGCGCTTCGTCCGCCGTCCCGCGCAAAATCAAGGGATACTCGTGCAGCGCTGACCCGCAGCCCGCCGCGTTGGTCAGGATCGCGTCCACGTCGGCCGGAAACGCTTCAAGATTCTTCCGCGCAAACGCCTGCGCCGACGCAAGGTTTCCCGTGTGCCACGAGAGGCCGCCACAGCAGCCCTGTGCCTTCGGCACGATCACCTCCACGCCATTGCGCGCCAACACCTCGATCGTCGCCACATTGATATCCGGATCGAGCACCTGTTGCGCACAACCCGCGAGCAGCGCCACCCGGGCCCGGCGCTCACCTTGCGCCGGATACACCGCCTGCAATTTCACTGCCGCCGGCACGCTCTTCGGCGCGAGCGTCAACATCGGCCGCAACACCGCCGGCACGAGCCCACCCAGCGCCCGCCCGATCTTCGCTCCCGCCAGCGCCAGCCGGAATCGCCCCGGATACGGAATCGTCAGCCCCGCGAGCCAGCGCCGCAATGTTTCCCCCGGTGTCCGCACCGCCTGTTTCTCCTCCTCCATCCGCGCGCGAAAGGGACTGATGAGATCCCGATACGGCACGCCGCTCGGACACGCCGGCTCGCACGACAGACAGCCCAAGCAGCGATCGACATGCGGCTGCGCATCCGCCCACGGCAACGTCCCTTCGAGCACCTGCTTCATCAGGACAATGCGCCCGCGCGGCGAATCCATCTCCTGTCCAAATTCCTGATACGTCGGACACGCCGCGAGGCAGAACCCGCAATGCACACACGCCTCCACCGCGTGCGCCATCGGCGCGCCCAAGGCTCCGTGCTCTTCCGGTTTGATCGTGTGCTGCATGATTAGTCGTCGATTGAGGGAAACCGTCCCTGCGGATCTAGCGCCGTCTTCACCGCGCGATACACCTCAGCGTCAGCTCGCTTCCCCGGCCACAACGCCCCGCCGCCGCGCAACGTCATCGCCGGCCAGGCCAGTCCGTCCGCCAACGTTCCGCCGCGCGGTAACGAAATAAAACCTACGTTCCCACCCAATCCTACCCACGTCCGCGCTCCGGCCATCGTCTGCGTCCACGACAAAAATCCCGCGACGGCTCCGGGCACCAGCGCCACCTTGACCAGCTCTCCGCCGTCGTGCGCCCACGCGAACTCGCGCACGCCATTCCAAAACCTCGACGCTTCGTCGTCCGTCA
>CAMCHO010000268.1 GCA_945874455.1 Opitutus sp. GAS368
AACTGAAATAGAGCTCCGGATCGGAGAGCTTTGCCCGATGCGACGGCAACTCGAGATCCAGATAGACGGCCGCGGCCCCAAGCTCCTCGACGAGCCGCCGCGCCAAGGTTGTCTTGCCGACCTGACGCGGGCCCAACACGGCGACGGCCGGAAAACGCGTGAGCAGGTCGCTGATACGGGCTTCAGCCAGACGGTAAATCATACTGCATTACTTCCATGCCGTGGCATATTTGCAAGGTAGAACCGAGCGGGTCTCGCACCCAGAACCCGCGCACGGAACGAGCCGAGGCCGCCGCTATCTCTCGCTGCGCAGCACGATTTTCCCCGGCTGGCGCTCCACGCGAACCTGGAATTCGGTTTCGAGCATCTCTGCGAGAGCGTCCAATTTTTCGGCACTCAAAATGCCGCTCACGCGGATCTGCCCCACGGTATTGTCGCCGAGGATGACCTTGCGCGCGTTGTGCTGGTTCAACAGCGCCACCACGTCGCGCAGGGGTGTCGACGAAAACTCCAGTCGGGGGATTCGCCACGAAGTGCGGGTGCGCAGCTCCTCGTCGTTCACCGAGCTCACCACGGGAATTTCCTTCAATTGTTCCGCCGTCGGGAGCGAGACCGCCTTGCCGGCATCGAGCGAGACGATGGCATCCGGCAGGGGGAGCGCTGCCGACGGATCCGTCGCGGAAAGAGCGTGCACGCCGACGCGCCCCTCGGTGACCAAGACCGACAAATCGTAGTTGGCCGCGAGTTCCAAGGCAAAGGCCGTGCCCACCGCCCGGACTGCCACGCGCCCCATCCGCACGACAAACGGTCGATGGGGGTCCTTCGCCACTTCGAAGTAGGCGGTGCCTTGGAGAAGCGTAATGGATCTTTCCCTGCCGCTGAAGTCCGACGCAATCCGGGCATCGCCCCTGAGTTCCACGACGGAGCCATCCGGCAGGACTTCCTTTCGCGGACTGGCCACGACCAAAGCGGAACCCGTCCTCCCGGCATCGCTTTTGGTCACCGACCCTTGCGCCTGCCAGACCCACCCCGCCACGCAGAGCAGCGCCGCGGCCCCAGCACCGGCCAGCGTCTGGCGCCGACGCCGCTGTCGACGACGGGCGCGTTCATCGAGGCGCGCCACCACCTCGTCCGCCACACCGGCCTGCCACGCCCAATCGCAATCAACCCGGTTTCGATTCGCCTGCGCCAGCGCCCGGGGATGCTGCGGATCGGCGGCCAGCCAGGTCTTGAACTCGGCTTTCTCCGAATCCGACATGCCCTGAACGAAGCGCTCCGCCCAGCGTGCAGCCACGGCAGCAATCTCGCCCGGGAAATCTGTGCGGTTATTCGTCATGGCCAAGAACCGAGGTAACTCCGTGGGCGGCGAGGTGGGCGCGGATCCGGGCGTTGCCCCGGGAGAGTTGCATTTCCACCGTGGCCTCTTTCAGCCCGAGTTGGAGCGCCGTTTTGCGGGCGGAGAGGAGCTTGAATTTTCGCAAAATCACGACTTCGCGGCATCGCGCCGGGAGCGCGTCAATCGCCGCCACCAGAAGGGCGGTGATCTCCGCGTCGGCGACGACCTCGGCCGTCGACTTACCGTCGTCAATTTCGGCCACCGCTTCCAAATTTTCTACCACCTCAACCACTGAAGACTTCTCCCGTCGCAGCCAGTCGATCGTTAGTCGGCGGGCGATAGTGAACAGAAACGCCTTGGCGGTCCTGACCGGCTGGACCGACTGCCGCCGCCAGATACGCAAGTAGGATTCCTGCACAATATCGTCGACATCCCGGACAGTCGGAAAAGAGGTCCGCAAGTAGGCCTTCAGATGAGTGTCGTGCGCATGCACCTCCTGCCGAAACCACTCGGATTGATCGGAAGATGTCGCAGCGCACGCGGGCGGGGAAACGGGGCTGATTGTAGCGGTCGAACTCACGGGGCCAAAAGCTTGGTGCCGATTCGCTATTCCTCAAAACACGGGAAAACAAGCGTCGAATCCGCATCTGAAAAATAAGCCCCGAACCGAGGAATTTTGTGTAGAGGTTTCGGGCGGCTGTTCGTCTAGGAGATTTCACATCGGCGATCCGTAGCAGTGGACCGCTCTGGTGATTTCCCCTCTGCGGCCAGCCTCACCGTAAACGCAGCACCAGCTCGAAAAACTTCCGCAACACGGTCACGACTTCGCTGAATCGCTCGGGCAGCCCGGTCAGGCCGTTGCGGCGCAGGAACGCGGCCCACTACAGCTGTTTGCTCGGATCATCGGCGAACGCAGCGGTAAGCGCTTCGGGCAGCGGTGGCAGGTTCGTCTGCCGGCGGGCAAACGTTCCGTCGATGGCTTTCCGCAGTGTCGGGCCATCGAACTCGAATCGCCGCGCCACGAACCAGATGTCGTGAAAATCCTTCATCCGGGTGTTGGCGATCCCCAGTTTCACCATCGCCTCGAACTTCTCGGCGACGACCGTGTGGACGGGATACGTGCGAATTTGCGGCTCGGGAATCTTCGCCACGGGTCGCGGCCACGTTTTGCAGACGGGCTTTCACCGAGGCGGAGATGTTCTTGGGAGTGTTCATGCGAGCATCTCGACGTAGGGTTGAATGACCCGGCTCACCCGGCAGACGACAGCCGCCCTGGAGAGTTCGTTCATGGTGAATTTCTTCTCCCGCCAGCCGTCGCGCAGCGCCTCGATCGCCACATCGAGGCCATACTTGTGCCGATACTTGAAGCAGTCGGCCACGGTCTTGGCCGGAGAGTAAACGCGCACGGTTCCACCTGGCAGTGCGTGCTCCTGGACGCCGAAGGCATGGGAAGCGGCCGAGAACTTGCAGAACCGAAAGGGCAGATTCCCACTGCCCGGGAAATGGGTGTCGCGAGGGAGGGCCAGCCAGACTTGATGCGGCGACTGCGTCCCGATCCGGTGGAATTGGAGCGCGGAAACCAGGCAGACCACGGCGCGCGGCACTCGTTTGGCGGCCTCGACGAGAGAGGAGTTTTGGTCCGCCTCGAAGTCAGCGGATGCGTAGAGTCCACGTCCGAGCTGACGCGCGTGCCCCTGTCCGACGAGACGGCGAAGGTATTCACGCGAGTAACCGGCGGCCACGATGTCGCGGGCACGGAAAACCCCGAGGCTGCGTACAAAGTTGCCGGCCTTCAGGATCTGGGTGCTAGTGTTACGCTTTGGTTTCACTTCTTTATGAATGGTATGATAACGTAACAGCCGTTCAAGACTGATCTGAATTGGGTGGAGCACGGTTTCGGAGGCCCGGCGGCCGGCGGCGAGATGCCTCCGCGAAGCGCCCGCGGTGCGATTGGGGCTAATTGCAGGTACCGGCAGTTCGCATACGATTCCGGCCTGATGCGATTTCAATGCGATCTCGCACCAGCGGACCTCCGCGGCGAATCGAGATTTCAGCCAGTTTACGCTCGGTAATTCGGCAATTCGGATCCGGCACACATATCAACACCACTAACGTTCGCTGTTTAACCCACCCACCCCAGCAAATTTGGGGCAATTATTCTCGGAAATTTCTCCAGCGTATCGCTCGCGGAAAACGACGCCAGGTGCCAGCCAGCCCGGCCAAGCCCCGGCATCACCCCAGAATCCTTCAGGTTATCATCACCGACTCAACCGCTCCGTTCAGGCCTAGTCCTTCCACGAGCGCTTGGGTGGGCGTACTCTTCAGCGGGTAGCTAAATTGCTTCCCCTCGTAGTTGCGAAAAATCACTTCATCGTCGGTAATTTTTTCCACGTAGTCCGGGTTGATCGGCACTTTGCCGCCCCCGCCGGGCGCATCGATGACGTATTGGGGCACCGCGTAGCCAGTCGTGTGACCACGCAGCGACCGAATAATCTCCACGCCCTTTCGGACATCGACCTTGAAGTGCGCCCCTCCCGTAATGAGATCCATCTGGTAAATGTAGTAGGGCCGCACGCGCATCCGCAGCAGCCGGTGGACGAGCGCCTGCATCACCTCGGCATCGTCGTTCACGCCCGCCAACAGGACGCTCTGATTGCCCAAGGGCACGCCGGCAAACGAGAGCCGTTCACACGCCGCCTTCAACTCGGCCGTCGCCTCCTTCGGGTGATTGAGGTGAATACTCATCCAGATCGGACCGTATTTTTTGAAAATCTCGCAGAGCTCCGGCGTGATCCGCTGCGGCAGAAACACGGGTATGCGCGAGCCGATCCGGATAAACTCCACGTGTTTGATCGCGCGCAACCGCGACAAAAGGTGCTCGAGCTTCTTATCCGATAGCAGCAAGGGATCACCGCCCGAGAGCAGTACATCGCGCACCTCCGGATGGGCCTCAATGTAACGCAGACCCTGCTCATATTCGGGATGAAAGTTGTAGTCCTGCGCGTTGGACACCAACCGACTCCGCGTGCAATAGCGGCAGTAGGCCGCACAGCGGTCCGTCACGAGAAAGAGCACGCGATCCGGATACCGATGCACCAGCCCCGGCACCGGCGAGTGTCCGTCTTCTCCGAGCGAATCGAGGCGCTCTTCCTCGCTGACCACCATCTCACCCGAGCGGGGAATGACCTGCTTGCGAACCGGGCAGTGGGGATCGTGACGGTCGATCAGGTTGAAAAAATAAGGTGTGATCGCGAGCGCCAGCTTCTGGTTTGCAAAGGCGCAGCCCGCCTTTTCGTCGGCGGTGAGCGTCATGAACTGCTCGAGCTGGGCCACCGTCGTAATACGATTCTTCAACTGCCAAGTCCAATCGCGCCAGTCGCGCTCGGGGATGTGTTGCCAGAGTCCTTGGCCTTCGAACCAGCTGGCGCGATCTTCAGTGTAGGGCATCGATTTTGGGGACAGTTAGGGAGCTAACGAAATTCTGTCAAACGGTGAGCCCCAAATGACGCGAAACCCGTCGCTGCACTCGTCAGAAATGCTGCGCAAAAACCCTGCTCGCCTACGACCGCGCGAACTGCTCTCTTCCACTAAATAACGCCTGCGGGGATTGCCCTTTCGGCAAATCCTCATCCCACTCACCCGAAAATCTTATGTCGAATCACCATCACGGGACCAAAAAAGAGCCGAAGTTTTCGGTCACATTGTTTATCATCACGGTCACCCTCACGTTTGCCGGACTCTGCGCCGTCCTTGCCCTCGCCGCGCCCGGCGTGTGGCGCGCCCAGCTCGCCGCCCCGTGGTGGATGCTAGCCATCGTGATCGTCGCCGCGCACTGCGCAGCCGGCGTGTTCGAATTTTTCTTTCACCGCTACGTTTTGCACGCGCCACTTCTGCCCTTGCTGAGTCACTTCTATAAGCAGCACACCCTGCACCACGCGCTCACGCGGGTCGGTTTTCAGCGGGCTAAAAAAGGCCAGGCGGCGATGCCCTATCTGGTCGAAAACCACTACCCGATCGAGCACGAGAAACAATACGAGGCCTCCTATTTCCCTTGGTTTACTTTGGCTGCATTTGTCGGAGGGGGCTGCGTCTTTTTTGTGCCGGCCCAATGGCTCCTCCCTCAGTATCCCATCTTCCTCGGAGGCTTTATCGGCATCACTTTTTCACTCTGCCTCTACGAAATCGTTCACGCGATCGAACACTGGCCCCAAGCGACTTGGGATCGTCTGGTG
>CAMCHO010000269.1 GCA_945874455.1 Opitutus sp. GAS368
TGGTGCTACCGGACATCGCGGAGTGGTTGGGTGCGCCCGTGGTCAACGTGGCGTTGCAGCGCTGGAAGTTCAGCGAGCCCGTGGCGTCGTTCGCGAAAGGGTGTGTGTGGCTGCCCGAGCTGGGCCTAGGTTTGGCGGGTGACAGTCTGGGTGGTCCGCGCGTGGAAAGTGCCGCGCTCTCAGGATTGGAATTGGCCGATCGAATGGCGGTGGACGCGAACGCATGAACGGCGCGGCGGCAGGCCCATCCGCCGGAAAAATCGGCCGAGGTGCCCAGCAGGCCGTGGAGTGTTTCATGCTCGGCGCGATTTAGGAAAAGCGTACCGAGGTCGTAGGGGAAATGGACGTACGCCCCTTCGAGACCTGCCAACCATCCGACCAGCCTGTGGGCTCCACGAGCGGATTTGCCTCCCGAAAAGTGGGTGAGAAATCGGGATCGAGGCTGATGACGTCTCCTCGTTTCCACGTTCGCTTGATTTCGAAATGCGCCTCCGGGCGCGGCGACGCAGGAGGCAGGAGCGTGCGGCGAGCGAACGGCTGACGATGCTTGTAGCCCGCCTCGTGAGAGGCGGGACCGACTGACACGCCAGGGGCCGACCGTCCCCGCTCTCACGAGCATGGCTACACGGGAAACACCCGTTGCGGATAAACTGCGGGCCGCCTTCAGCGTAGTTGCTGGGGATCAAGGATGACGTGTTTGATTATTTTCCGGCCGGAAGTATAGGTTACATGGATACGGCCGTCGTCCGCCTGAATCACCGCCGGGTAAGCGTAGCCGCTCACGACGGGCGCGGTCTCGAGCGTGAGCACGTGTTGCCACTTCAGCCCGTCGGCGGACACCGCGACATCGAGCGGAAACCGGTCTCCCTTCGCTTCGGCGGCGCGGTGCGCGGAGTGGTTGTAAACGATCAGGTGGCGGCCGTCTGCGAGGGTGACCGCATCGGTGCCGGAATTCGGGTTCGGCAGCTCGGTCGCGGTGAGCGGGCCCCACGTTTTCCCGCCGTCCCGCGACCACGTCTGCGCGACGACGCCCTGCTTGGTGCGGGCGAGCGCCTGGAGCGTACCCTCGCCGTGCATTAAAATGCTCGGCTGAATTGCGTCGAGCCCCGGGCCTTTCTCCACCGGCCCGATCTTCGACCACGCCGCACCGGCATCGCGCGAGAGTTCAAAATGCACGAGCCAGCCGTCGCGGTTGCCCTCGGTGCTCGACGCGGAGAGCCAAGCGCCATCGCGCAGCACGACGGGTTTGTTTTTCACGGGGCCGAGAATCCCGTCGGGCAACCGGCGCGGCGCCCCCCAGGTTCTCCCGCCGTCGGCCGACGTGATGACCATGCCCCACCATTGGCTCGCCGAGGGGCCGACCTTGTAGAACAGATGGAGCGAGCCCTGCGCAGGCTGAAACAAAACGGGATTCCACGTCGGCAGCCGCGGACCGGAGGGCTGCACGCCGTGCGCGACCTCGACGGCGGGTTGCCACGCGCCGCCCTCATGGCGTGCGAACCAGGTGCCGACATCGGGATGGCGCTCCTTCGTCCCGCCGAACCACGCTGCCGCGAGCCGCCCGGGCGCTAGCTCAACGATGGTCGAGGCATGGCACTCTGGATACGGGGCTCCGGGATTGATCACGGTGGAACTGAGCACGGCACCAGCAGGGTTTGCGGCGAGCGCGGCACCGGCGAAGGCGGAGAAACCGAGTGCGACGACCAGGGCAGAGAGGTAAATTCTCATGAGTTCATGGTGGGTGGACTAAGGAGCGACGGTCACCAGCACGCGTCGATAACGCGTGAGCGGTGGCGAACCGCGATCGGTCACGGCGAGAATGATGTGCATCGTGCCATAGCGGAGCACGCGGCTGGCGGGTGCGGCCGGCGCGGTGAACCACGCGGCGGGTTTGTCCGCATCCTCGATCTTCAGCGGCTGGCCGGTGCGGGCGCTCGACATCGCGAGCGTGCCCGCCTCGCCGTAATAAAACCACGCATAGGAAAGCGCATGCCCGTCGGGATCGGTGGTGCCCGCGGCGCTGAGGTTAACGCGCGCGCCAGGCTTGGCGGTGAGGTTGGCGGCGTGACCGAGGGTGACGACCGGCGGGTGATTCGCCTCGGCGTAGGGCTTGATCGTCCAATCCATGCGCGCGGCGAAATCATTCTGAAATGCGGCGCGCCAGCGCCAGATGGTCGCGTGGTTGCTTTGGTGCCAGCGGCCATCGCTGCCGAGCACTTCGTCGGTGGCGTCGCTCCAGAATGGACGCGTCTCCGGCTCTTGAAACCACTTCTGCAGGCGCGGCGTGTAGAGCTCATAACGTCCGCCCCAGCCGCCCCAGGCGGGTCGCTCGGGATCGCTGAGGCCGTTGTCGATGAGATTAAGGAAACTCGGGGTGTCGCCCTCCATCAGAAACGTCGTCGTCGGATGCTGCGCACCGAGCGGACCTTTGCGGCGGATATGTTGGTCGAGCCACGGATTGTCCACGATCGCGAAATCGGCGCCGGTGAAGCGGCCGTGAAATGTGTCGCCACTGATTCCGCTCCACGTCGCGTGATGGTAGGCGCCGCCGGCGGGGAGGCCCGGGCTGGTAATATAGAAAAGCGCGGGAAACGTCTTCCGGAGCCACGGCCCGCTGTCGTCCTGATCGGAGATGGTGTAAACGCGGAGCTGCGCGACGAAACGCGCGAGCGCCTCGGGGGGACGCGTGGCGCGGATTTTCCAGAGCGCCTGCGCGAGGACGTTGGGCCCGCCCCACACGGGCACCCACAGCGGGCGGGGGTCGTCGCGATCGGCGGCGCGGATGAGCAAGGCGGAGCCGGGCGAGTCCATGCCCTCGCCCACCGCCCGCATGCCGTAATCGCGCCGACCCTCGCTGATGACGGAGTGAAGCTGCGCGGCGGTAGGGAAACCGCGCTCGTGTTTTTCGAGATTATCGCGGACCTGCCCGTAGGCCGCGACGATTTGGCGGATGCGCTCGGGCGCGACCTTGTTCTGCTGGTGGATCGACGTCGTTGCGACGAGCCCCTCGACGTCCCATTGGTTGGCATAGACGAGGAAGCGCACCAGCGACATCGCATCGTCGGGTTCGTTCTCGATGTCGGTGAGGACGAAGACGCGGGGCTTTTCGGCGGCCGAACAACGAGCTCCCAGGCAAAATAGGGCGGCGGCAAACAGGATCGTGGCGCAGCGGAAATTCATGGGATGGGGACGGAAGTCGGCGCGGCCGGTGCGGTGGTGCGCATCATCCGTGCAGCGAAGTCGCGGAGAAAATCCTCGCGCCAGCGGTTCACGCTTTTCGCCCCGGGATGGACGCCCTCGGCCGCTGCGGGATCGGGATCGTCGATCCACCAGTGCGGGTGCGTGGCGGACGGACGGCGGGTGCGTGCGAGCGGCGGCGGCACAGCGGTGAACTTTCCGGACTGCCCGTCGAGTGCAGGGAAATCGCTGCGGAGCGCGTAGGGCCAGACCTTCGCGTCGCGCGGCGCGAAGCGGAAGCGCAGTACGCGGCCGTCGTTGACGACCGGCGCCGCGATGCGGTGGTCGAACAGCACGCTCGCCGTGTGGGTGCGCGTCATGCCGGCCGGCAGCGGCAACACAAACTCGACGACGCCAAACACCTCCGCCTGATCCCCCTCGGTCGTCAAGCGGTCGAAAATTGTTTTTCGCCCGTCCCAGACGCGCACGAAGTTCCCGCCCCACCCCGGTTGCGTGGGATCGGCGGGCGTGCCGCGCAACAGCCAGCCGACCGAAGGCGTGTCGCCCATCTTAATGGTGCCGCGCAGGTGCGTGGCGAAGTAGTCACCGAGCGCGCCGCGTCCTGCGAGATGAGTGGCGACGAAGGCCGTGTTGCCCCACTCGCCCGCCTGATTGCCTCCGGTGAACCAGCCGCGGTAGGTGGCGTTGGCCTCGATGATCCAGAGTTCCGGATGGTGACGCTCGATGTAATCGTAAGCGTTGACGCTCCACATTTTGTTGGGTCCGCCGATAAAATATACGCGGAGCTTAGGCCGGATGTCCGGCGCGTCGTGCAACGCCTGCGCGAGATCCTCGATGCCGCCCCACACGAGCACATGGAGCGGTCGCGGATCGGCGCGCCGCGCACAGCGCACGATCCAGTCGGAGCCTTCCGTCGCCACGCCGATCCCGGTCGGCCCGGGACTGTCGAGCGCGCCCTCTTTCGTCATCGCGCGCAACGCCTCGGGCGCGGGGTAGCGGACCGAGTGGGTCTTCAGGTGGGCATAGTCGCGCTCATAGTGGGAGATGACCTGAAGGATGTGCTCCTTGCGACCTGGGCCGTAAGGCGATGACACCAACCCCTCGAGGTCGAACGCATCCGCGTAGACAAGCAGGTGCACCATCGACTGGAAATCATCCGGGTCGGTCCCGCCGATGTCGGTCGAGACGAGCACGCGATGGCGCAAGGCAGAGAAAGGTTGTTCGGCCCCGAGCGCGGGGTGCGCCGCGAGGGAGAGCCACGCGCTCGCGAGGGACAGGAGTGCGGAGACAAGGCCAAAACTGCGAGGGGTTGAGGTCAACGGCCCGAGCGTGAGTGAACCCAATGACGGCGACAATCTTCGTGTCATGGTAATGCGCCGGTGACGGGACGGAGGTCGCTCGTATCCGCGATGCGGATTCCATTCGGCCACCCGCTCAGGCCCGCGCCGCGACCATAACGTCGGCCGTCGCGGTCCCAGAGGATTGTGCGGGTGCGGCCGTGATAGCGCACATCGTCGAGGCAGAACCAGTCCCACGTGCCCGCCGGCAGGAGCGGGTGAACGTCCACGACGGCGTCGTAAACGCGCGTGCGGAGTGCCGGCGTTGCTGCGGAGCCACCAACGCACGTCGTCGTAGTGATCGTGGAGGCGCATGTCGTGGAGCCAGCGGCCCTCCATCAAGTGATGGCCGAGGGCGCGGCTGACGGGTTCGGCGCGGTTGATGAATTCTGAGAAAACGTGCGGCGGAGGCGGGTCGGCTTGCTGGCGCTCGCCGCTACGAGGGGGTCGGCTTGCTGGCGCTCGCCGCTACGCGGGGGTCGGCTTGCTGGCGCGCGCCGCTACGAGGGGTCGGCTTGCTGGCGCGCGCCGCTGCGCCGAATGTTTCAGGGGAATGACGGTACGTCGGCAACCGCCAGCCCTGGTTCACTCCCCGGAAAATCGGCGTCTTTACCCGTTACTTCAGCTCGTAGATTTCGAGCAGTGCGCCACCGGTCGTCCCGGTCGCTCCGCTGACTTGGGCCGTGTAGGCGCCGGGAGTGAGCGTGAGCGTCAACGCGGCGTCTTTGCTGCCGGCGACGAGGGCGAAGGCTCCGACGCTGCTCGCACTGGAAACAAGGGACGTCGCGGTCCAGTTGTCGTTGTTGGCGACCATGCGGCCGGTGCCGTCGTAGAGACTGACGATCGGATCAGCGAGCGCGCCGGTCACTCCGAATTGCGTGAGGGCAGGGCCCACGCCGCGGACGAGGAGCGATCCATTCGTGGTGCCGGTGATGACGAAACCACTGATGAGCACTCCGTCGGCGGCCGTGAGGCTGCTGCGGCTGGAGGCGTTGGCGAGGCGTGAGGCGGAGCCGCCGGC
>CAMCHO010000270.1 GCA_945874455.1 Opitutus sp. GAS368
ATGGTGTGCGCGAGCGGTTTCTCGCAGTAAACGTGGAGCCCGAGTGACATCGCCGCGATCGAGATGGGCGCGTGCCAGTGGTCCGGCGTGGCGATCATGACCGCATGGAGCTTTTTCTCCTTCGCCAGCATTTCGCGGTAATCGCTGTAGAACGGGGCGGTGGGATATTTTTTTGAATTCTTCAACGCATACGCCGGATCGACGTCGCACAGCGCCGCAATCTCGACGTCGGCAAACTTGGCGAGTTCAGCGGTGACGCCGCCGCCCTGCCCGCCAATACCGATGCAGCCGATGCGCATCTTTTCATCAGGCGCGATCCGCCGCGCAATCGAGCGACCGGCGGTGGCGCAGCCGCCGAGCCAAAGACCCGCAGTGGCGAGGGAGCTTTTTTCCAAGAACGTGCGGCGGTTGATCGTAGGTTTGGTAGGCATGAGGGGAGCAGTCGGTTTCGGACCTAGAGAAGCGCCGCCCAGCGGAGCACCCTGCCGGCATCGTCACCAGCGTAAAGCGCCGGGCCATCGCGGGTGATGCTGGTTTGAAGGGGCAAGCCGGTTTCGGTGCTAAAAGATTTCGCGGCGTGGCCGTCGGCCCACGGTCCGAAGGCGGCCGCCGCGAGGAGCGCTCACCGGAGCCCGTGGTCGGGCTGGCTCCGAGGAGACGACCGCGCCTCACGGCCGGACCGCCGTGCCGTCGCGACGACGGATGGGATCCCAATAGCCGGGTTGCGCCGGGAGCGGATATTTCTTCGCCTTCTCCTCGTCGAAATCCACGCCCCAGCCGGGCGCTTCATTGATGAACGCGTAGCCATTCTTGAGCGTGTGCGTGCCGGGAAACACCTCCCGCGTCGCCTCGTTGAACGTGATCGATTCCTGAATACCGAAGTTGTGGATATTCAAGTCGAGGTGCAGCGACGCCGCGTGACCGATCGGACAGAGGTCACCCGGCCCGTGCCACGCGCTGCGCACGCCGAACCACTCGGCGAGCGCGGCCAACTTGCGCGTGGGCGTGAAGCCGCCCGCCTGCGTCAGATGCACCCGGAGAAAATCGATCAACCGGTCCTTAATCAACGGCACCCACTCGTGCGGGCTGTTGAATAACTCACCCATCGCGAGCGGCACCGTGGTTTGCGCGCGGAGCTGCGCGAACCATCCGTTCTGCTCTGGCGAGAGCGGATCTTCGATGAAGAACGGCCGATACTGTTCGAGCTCTTTGCACAGCCGGATGGCTTCGATCGGCTCGATCCGCTCGTGGATATCGTGCAGCAGCTCGATCGTGTCGCCGCAGGTTTCCCGGATGTGCGCGAACATCTTCGGCACGGCTTTCAGATACGGCAGCGAATCCATGTGCTGGTCCTTCGGTTGGCCAAAGCCTGCCGCGCGGAAGTCCGGACTCGAGTTGAGCTGCGGGGAGCCGTAGCCACCAAACTGGATTCGAATGTGCCGGAAGCCCTGCGCCTGCCGGGCCTTCACCTGCGCCTCGATCGCCCCCAGGGTGCCGCCGCTGCAATGAGTATAGGTGTCCACCGCGAAGCGCGAACGGCCTCCAATTAATTGATACACGGGCAGGCCGGCGCGCTTGCCTTTGATGTCCCACAGCGCGAGGTCGAGCCCGCTGAGCGCGTTGTTCATCACCGGCCCGTTGCGCCAGTAGGAGCTCGTGTAGGCGTTCTGCCAGATGTCCTCGATGTCATCGACGTTGCGCCCGCGCGCGAAGGGATCGAGGTAGTCGTTCACGGCGCTGACGACGGTGAGCGGACGTTGGTTGAACGTCCCGCAGCCCAGCCCGTAGAGCCCGGGCTCCGAGGTATCGACGCGCACCACGACAAAACGGATCCCGCCCTGCGGGGCGCAGGTGATCGCGCGGACCTTGGTGATCGTGACGGGCTTGGTGCCGCGGTTCACGCGGGTGGTGACGTCTTCGGCGGCTCTCGCTCCGCGATCGAGAAATCCGAGCGCAGACAGACTGGCGCCGAGACCAAGGGTTTTGAGGGCAGAACGGCGGGATACGGATGGAGGCATGGGGATCGGGGTTGGGGTTGGAGTTGGAATCGCTAGCACGCACGGCCGCAGGCCGCACGTCCTTTGTTGAAGCCACGTGGCCGGCGATTCGATTATGCTCTCCCCGAGGCCGCGGCCAGAACGGCGAACGCGATCAGTTGCCGCGGTGCCGTACCGGCTCAAAACACGCCCTTCAGCCCAAACGTCCAGACGGCGCCCGTCACTTCGACCGACGTCGGGAAGGCGGGGGCGTTGCCCGATTTCTAGAACGTGATCACCGGCTCGCTGCGGAGGTTGCGGCCCGTGAAAAAGAAATCGGTGCGTTTCGTGAGCTTGCTGCTGCCGCCCATGGCGTGCTCGCCGTCAGCGCGAACCCCGCCGCGCACAGCTCCGCAGCCGAGCGCGGAGGGAAGTCGCGCGAGTCACTGTCGGTCTGCTCCCAGCGCAGCCCGGCGCCTCGGAAACGCGGCCCGACCTTTTCCGATCGCTCGACAGTCCTCGTGCCACGACCTGAAATGCGGTCGCGTCCTTGCCGTTGGTAGCCCGCCTCGTGAGAGGCGAGAGGGACCGCCAGCCGATTGCCCGCCTCCCCGCTCTCACGAGCAGGGCTCCACCGACCAGACTAAGGAACTCGTTTTTCCCGCCCACCCGCACGGTTGGCGCATGGGGATTTTTTTATTCCGGCACCTACGCGCTCTCGTTTCGCTTTAGTTTCGTGACCCGACGAGCATTGGGTCGTCGCCGACATTTTCCACGCCCCCCGCGAACCCGATTGGATTCAGCCCAACTCCTGATCCGCAAAATCCGCGCGCAGCCCTGAAGTTGGGTGAGGTCTGTGACCCGCCTTTTGCGAGCACGATAAAAAAGCCGGCTACTTCCCGCCACTCGCGGTCGACTTGGCCGCCGCCGCACCCACTCCGACGACGGCGAGCTTCGTCATCTCCTGGTCCAACTGCTTTTGATCACTCAGCGCCTTCAGCGCCGCCAACTGCGGCGCACTCAAGAACGCCTGCGCCTGTTTCTGCACTCCCGCCCAGTCGGTCACTTCGGAAAGTCGGGTCATCTACTTCTTTCCGTCGTCAGCCATGGGAACCCAGTCGCGTCTGGTATTGCTCGATAATACCGCCGCCAAGGTTTCCCCCTGCCCCGCCGTCAGCGGAGCCTCGGACGTGTAGAGTGTTCCAGCAAGCGAGGCGATCAGCTCACGATTTCCCTTCGCCTTGTCGAATTCCTTGAAGCTCCCGAAGCCCGCCTCACCCAACAACTCCTTCAGACTGTTTTCCATGTTGCCGAGCGGTCCGGAAGTCAGCCGGGCCACCGACGTCGACGCGGCAGAATTTCCACCCGTCGGTAAACCTTGTTTGGTTGCCTCCACCCATACATCCACCACGCCCTGTTGGCGCTCCGTCAGCGAAGCCTCAAATTTTCGAATCTGCTCAGGCGAAAGATTGAGCGCGCGATAGAGCGGACCGTAACGCAGCCCCAAGCCGACCCGGTATTTTTCTACGTAGGTCCGCGCATAGTCCGGATTGCCCCAGGAAACGCCCTGGAAGGTTGCGCGCGGTGCTGCCGGCGCAGCATTCGCCGGAGCCCCCGCAACCGTTTTCTTCACGACCGCAAGTTGTGCCTCCAGCGCCGCCATCCGCTCTGCCGCCGCACGCGCACTCGCTTCACTCTCACGCATCTTCAGCGCCAACTCCGCTGCCTTCACCTCCGCTGCCGCGCTCTTCCGCTGCCACGCCATCACTGCGGCATTCGCGTGCGCCACCTCCTTCGCCTGATAAACCGCACTGCCGATGCCGACGACCGCGCAGACGATTGCGACACCCACCACGATTTTTCCTGTGATCATAAATGTAAAAATTTCCGCCAGCATTCCGCCGCCACCGACCAAACCCGCAACCGCCACCCCGCCGGCCGTCGCTGCGCCCACCACCGTCCCCGCAAGCGCCACCGGCGCGGCCCCCACCGCCTGCTCTGCCAGCACCGCGCCCAGCGCCGCCCCGGTCGACGTCACCCCACGCCGCGCGAGCACCGCGCGCAATTTCTCCAACGCCCGCTCCACCCGCATCCGCGCCGCGTCCTCGCTGATCCGCAGCGCCCCACCCATTTCGGCAAACGCCCGCCGTTCGACGAAACGAGCCAAAATCGCCTCGCGATCATTCTCGCCCAACTCGTCGATCGCCGCGTCGAGTACCGGCGCCACCCGGCTCCAGTCCGCCTCGCCGGGATTCCCGGTCGCCCCAAGCATCTCGTGGATCAGGTGAGCCTCCGTTTCGCGCGTCTTCCGTCGCCGCTCGCCACGCACGACATTGGCCGCCTCGTGTCGCGTCGCCGTATAAAGCCACCCCGTCACCGCCCCGTGCCGCGCCACCGTCGCCGCTTTCCGCGCGAGCGCCACGAACACCTGCTGCGCGACATCCTCCGCGAGCTGCGCATCCCCGCCCACCCGCCGCAGCGCCGCGGAATACACGCCGTCGAGGTGCCGCCTCACCAGCTCCGCAAACGCCCCCTCGTCGCGCGTCGCGACGAAGCGGCGGAGCAAGATGGCATCGGCGTTTTTCGGCATGGTTTCTCTTTGGCAACCGCCGAACTGAAAACCGAACAACGTTTTTCGCCCCGTCGCATTTAAGTCTGATTCAAACGCTGCCAGCGAGCTGCGCCTCATCACTCATCCCAACCGTCCACTGCGGATTCGCATCTCACCGATCAGGCGAGGCACGCACGTCCCCGTTCCGCCCACTGCCTCCGAAAAATTAGCGCGGATTAGCGGTGCATCCTCTGCCCCTTGCTCCGCGATTTAGGCCCAGGTTCATTCGCACCCATCGAATCTCGCCTGCTACCCACCCGTCTTGCGTTGGGCGCCTTCCCTCCCGCAGGCTGCCAGGCCCTACCCTCGTATGAATTTTTCCATCTTTCCATTCGCCCGCACCGGCCTTGCCTCGGTCCTCGCCTTTACTCTCGGCCTCATCGCTACCTCCGCCGCCGCCGCGCCCACGCCCGCCTACGAAAAAATCCTCAAGATCGATGTCCATTCGCACATTTTCGAAGACGTCCCGGCCATCCACGCCCTCTTTGCCCGCATCAACGTCCGCACGATCAACGTCTGCGTCCCCGGCGGCGACGGGCACCTCGCGCTGATGGATCGGGTCGCCTTCGAGCTCTACGGCAAGCACCCGCAACTCTACCCCGTTACCACGACCTTCGATCTCCTCACCCGCGACGAACCCGCCTACGCCGCCCGCACCATCGCCGCCCTCGACCGCGCGTTCGCCCGCGGCGCTGTCGCCGTGAAAATTTGGAAAGAGGTCGGCATTGATATCAAGAACCGCGACGGAAAATTTATCCTCCCCGACGATCCGCTCTTCGATCCCATCTACGCGCATCTCGCCAAAGTCGGGAAACCGCTCCACGCCCACCTCGCCGAGCCCATCGACGCCTGGCTCCCACTCGACAAAGACAGCTCCCACTACAGCTACTACTCGACGAATCCGCAGTGGCATCTCTACGGCAAACCCGAATATCCGAGCCACGC
>CAMCHO010000271.1 GCA_945874455.1 Opitutus sp. GAS368
GTCTTCAGCAAAGGTTTCAAACTCTTCCCGAAGGAGGGCCACGGCTCCGTCACCCTGAACTGCTTCGCCAATACGCAGAACATTGATCTCGCCGTCTTGAACAAGGTTCTGAAATCGAAGCACCACCTCGTGATCGATGGCGGTTACGGAAAACTCAAAGGTAAGACGTTCCGCATCTCCAATATGGGCGACGAAACCGACGAGACCATCGCCGCGATGCTTGCGTCACTCGACGCCGCGCTGGCGGAGACGCCCAAGGCGGCGGCGTAATCCGTTCGTCACGTTTTCGGCCACGGGTGCGCGTCGGTTTGCACTCGTGGCTTTTTTGTTGGCCGGCCCCCGCGCCGCGACGGCCGCAATCACGTTCGCTGGGATTCTCGGCACCGCAGAAAAAATCCACGGATGAGCGCCGTCCGTCCGCAGTTCCGCCACACAATCCGCCGCCGCCCATTTCGCCGCCCCCTGAGAGTGAAAAAGAGCCTCCTGCACAACCGCTCTCAAAAACTAAACCTTGAAATCGCCGCGCCCGCCCCGTAACGGCTCGCACCACATGAAGTCACTCATCATCGCCGAGAAACCGTCCGTTGCGGCCGACCTCGCGCGCTCCCTCGGGAAAATTCCCAAGACAGGCGACCATTACGAAAACGACGAATTTGTCGTCTCTTACGCACTCGGCCACCTCGTGGAACTCGAAATGCCGGAGGACATCGACAAGAAGAAATACGGCTTCTGGCGGCTGGAGACGCTGCCCATCATTCCCGAAAAATTTGGCCTCAAGCCCATCGAGGACTCCAAAGATCGCTTCAACGCGCTGAAAAAACTCCTCGCCCGCAAAGACATCAGCACCGTCATCAATGCCTGCGACGCCGGACGCGAGGGCGAGTTGATCTTCGCCTATCTCTACCAACTCACGAAATCGAAGCTCCCCGTGAAACGCGCGTGGATGCAGACGATGACCACGGGCGGTATTCAAGAAGCCTTCAAAAAACTCCGCGATGGCGAGCAAATGGCCGGCCTCGCCGACGCCGCGCGTTGCCGCAGCGAGAGCGACTGGCTCATCGGAATCAACGGCACCCGCGCGCTCACCAAGCGGATGTTCGGCTCCCGCGCCGGCAACGTCGCCTCCGTCGGCCGTGTCCAGACCCCCACCCTCGCCATCCTCTACGTCCGCGAGTTGGAAATCAGAAATTTCAAGCCCCGCGACTACTGGCGCGTGACCGCGACATTCGAAGTTGCGAAGGGTAGCTACGAAGGCGTTTACCAACGCGCGCATTTTAAGAAAACCGAAGGCGACGATCATGATCGCATCGACCGCATCTGGGAAAAGGCCCTCGGCGAAGCCGTCCTCGCCGCGTGCGTAAGCAGCCAGCGGGCAGGCGGGCCTGCCGTGACCGTCACCGAAGAGAAAAAAGGCAGCAGTCAGACCGCACCGCGCCTCTACGATCTCACCACGCTCCAACGCGAGGCGAACAACCGCTACGGTCTCCCCGCGCGCCGCACCCTGCAGATCGCGCAGGCCCTCTACGAGCGCCACAAGATGATCACCTACCCCCGCACCGATTCGCGCGCGTTGCCGGAGGATTACATTCCCACCTGTCGCGAGACGCTCAACAATCTCACCGGCTCCTTGGGCACCCACGCCCGCCAAGTGCTCGCAGCCGGTTGGCTTCGCCCCAACAAGCGCATCTTCAACAACGCGCAAATCTCCGATCACTTCGCCATCATCCCCACCGCGCACGAGGCCAAGAACCTCGATGACATGGAGGCCAAGGTCTTCGACATGATCGCCCGCCGCTTCGTCGCCGCGTTTTTCCCTTCGGCGGAATTCGACATCACCACGCGCATCAGCACCGTCGCGCCCCAACACGAATTTAAAACCGAAGGCAAAGTCCTCACCGTCCCCGGTTGGCTCGCCGTCTACGGCAAGAACACCGTGGACGACGATTCGCCTGACTCGAAGGCACTCCCCGCTCTCACCCCCGAGGACGGCTCCCCCGCCAAGGCGAAAACGGTCGACCCCATTCTTCACGCCGAAACCACCAAGCCGCCACCACGCTACACGGAGGCCACCCTCCTCTCCGCGATGGAAGGCGCCGGCAAACTCGTCGACGATGAAGAACTCGCCGAAGCCATGAAGGAGCGCGGTCTCGGCACTCCTGCCACCCGCGCCGACACGATCGACGGTCTCATCAACCAGAAGTATGTCGACCGCCCGCTGCGCGAACTCATACCCACCGCGAAAGCCGAGCAGTTGATTCAGTTTCTCGGCGCCGTCAAAGCCGACGCCCTCACCCAGCCCGCCATGACCGGCGAATGGGAATTCAAGCTCCGCCAGATGGAGCACAATAAATTCTCCCGCGCGCAATTCATGGAGGAGGTCATCGAGCAAACGAAGGGTATCATCGAACGAGTGAAAGGCTTCGAGGAGGACGACTCCATCGCCCGCGTCACCGAAATCATCTCGCCCACCGACGGCAAACCGCTCCGCGAAACCCTCCGCGGCTACAAGTCGCAGGACGGCGAGTTCATGATCTACAAGGTCATTGGCGGCCGCAAAATGGAAGAGTCCGAAGTCGCTGAACTCGTCTCCGCCGGCAAGGTCGGCCCGCTTGACGGTTTCATTTCCGCGAAGACGCGCGCGCGTTTCTCCGCGCTGCTCAAACTCGCCAAAGATCCCGAAAAAGGAAAATGGCGCGCCGAGTATGATTTCGGCGACAAGGTCGATCTCGGCACCGTCGAGCCTTACTGGACCGACGAAAAAACCGGCTCCGGTCTGTGCGAGGTTGGCTCCAGTCACATTTTGCGCGAGCGCGACGGCGAGGGCTGGAAGCAGACCTTCCGCATCGGCCGCCTCATGTGCCAAAAAGCGATCACTCGCGAGATGGCCATTCAACTCGTGTCCGTTGGCAAGACATCGGTTATCGAAAATTTCATCTCGAAAAAAGGCCGTCCGTTCAGCGCGATGCTCAAACGCGAAGGCCCGAAGTTTTCATGGGAATTCCCGCCCCGCGCCGCGAAACTCGATAAGGACGGCAAGCCGGTCGCCCGGAAAACCAAGGCCCCGCCCGACCTCTCGCAGGCCGTCGTGCTCGGTAAGAGTAAAATGCACAAGGACGCGGAAATCGTGGAGACTCCCGAAGCCTTTTACGTCCGCAAGGCCGACCAAAACAACCGCATCGTCTTCACGCTGAAGAAGCACCTCTGCGCGAAGGAAATCCCGGCCGACGAGGCCCTGCGTCTCTTCGAAACCGGCCGCACCGAGCTCATTCAGGGATTCATGTCGAAACGGGGCCTGCCCTTCGGAGCCTACCTCGTGCTCTCACCAACTGGGGCGAAGGCGGACTTCGAATTCCCGCCACGGTAGCCGTACGCTCCTGCGGACTTTTTCGGGCTGCCGCTTGCCGATAGGTGGTAGCCCTTTCTTTTCAGAAACGTTAGCCTAAGAGCCCGCTGCAAACCTCCCATGAAGTCCCCCAAAACCTACCTGATCGCGTTTCTCGCCCTCACCACCGTCGGCGGTTCCATGCTCGCCTGGCAGCAATACGGCGAACTCGTCGAGTTGCGTGCCGCCGCCATGAATAAAGACGAACGCGCCGACCTCCAAAAGCGCGCGTGGGACCTCGAGCGCCTCAACAAACAGCTGCGCGACCAACTCGCGGCCCAACGTCCCAGCGGCGAAGACGGCACGATCGCCGCGGGCGAGGGCGGCCGAGACCGCCGCGATCCCAATAGCAAGAGCGGGGGCCGCGGTGGCCCAGTCGCCGCCAGTAACCCCCTGCAACAGGCCGAAGCCTTCCGCGAGCTCATGGCTCGGCCCGAGGTTCAGGCGATCGTGAGCAGCCAGCAGAAAGACGCCGTCCAGACCCGTTACGCCGCACTTTTTAAGAGCCTCAACCTCGCTCCGGAACAGGCCGAAAAACTCAAGACCATCTTGGCCGATCGCCAGACAACCATGCAGGACGTCATGTCCGCCGCTCGCGACCAAGGCATCGACCCCCGCACGGATCGCAACGCCGTTCAAAAGCTCATGGAGGTCGCCCGCAACGACATCAATAGTAGCATCAAATCCGTAGTCGGCGAGAGCGGCTTCAATCAGCTGGAGACCTACGAAAAGACGATCCCCCAGCGCAACATCGTGAACCAGCTTCAGCAGCGTCTCAGCTCTACCGATACGCCGCTCACTTCGATCCAGGCCGATCAGCTCGTCCAAATCCTCGCCGCCAACACCCCGGCGCCCCCCCAACGCCGTCCCGCCGATACTACGGGCGCTGCCACTCAACCGGTAGTCGATCGCGCTGTCGTCCGGCTCAGTATTGACGCAGCCACGCCCGGCAGCGGGGCCGGGCGCATGCCGGACCTCGGTGGCCTCGGAGCGATGATCGGTGGTGCCCTCTCCGGCGGCGGCCTCCCCGGTGGAAGCGCAGCCGGCATGCTCACTTTGTTCGGTGGCGACGCAGCGCGGGGCGGGGGCAATGCCACGGCCCCGATCACGGCAACCGCCCTCAACCAGTCCCAAGCGGTGCTCGCCGCCCCGCAGGTGGCCGCACTCCAGCAACTCCAGCAGCAGCAGCAAAACCAGCAGCAACTCGCCAAGATTGTCGCTGAAAGCCTCGGCGCCCAGAACGCCTCTGCCAACGCGAACTCCACCAAGAGCGGCGGAACGCCCCCTCCGACCAAAGAGAAGCGCCCAGGGAGCTGAATCCGTCCGTCATCTCAGCTGCGCCCTCGGGCGTCCGCGACCGTACCTTCACCGGAATCGTCGCGCAGTTTATGCCACATCAGGGATTTATTTTCGGCCTAATCCATATTCCCCAGAAAAAACCCTTGCCCGCCAAGTGACGCACCCGAAAGCTCAGTTCTCATTTCAACCTTATTTCCATGATCGTCACGACCGCTCAGCTCTTCAAACACGCCTACGGCAAATACGCCATCGGCGCCTACAACATCAATAACGCCGAGCAGGCGATGGGGCTCTTTAAGGGCGCTATCCAGTCGCAAGCGCCGTTCATCATCCAAATCTCCAAGGGCGCGCGCAGCTACACCGACAAGCGCATGCTCGAGGCCATCATCCGCGCCGCCGGCGTCATCTTCCCTGAGGCGATCTACGCCGTCCACCTCGACCACGGCGACGAGCAGACCTGCTACGAGTGCATCGATTCCGGTTTCTTCAGCTCCGTCATGATCGACGCGTCGCACGACCCGTTCGACCAGAACGTCGCAATCACCAAGCGCGTCGTCGATCGCGCGCACGCCAAGGGCATTTCCGTCGAGGCCGAACTCGGCATGCTCGGCGGCGTCGAAGAGGATATCAATGTCGAGGAAGGCAACGCGTGCCTCACGGATCCCTTCGAGGCCGAAGACTTCGTCAAGCAGACCGGCTGCGACTCCCTCGCCTGCGCCATCGGCACCAGCCACGGTGCCTTCAAATTCAAAGGCAAACAGTCCCTCCATTTCGACGTCCTCGAGAAAATCAAGGCCCGCCTCCCCGGCTTCCCGCTGGTCATGCACGGGTCCTC
>CAMCHO010000272.1 GCA_945874455.1 Opitutus sp. GAS368
GAGGTCGTGACAGCCGAGTTGCGGTCCGTCACGCGGGCGGTGAGGGAGAAGGGGCCGGCGGTGGTCGGGGTCCAATTGACGGTGGACGCGACACCTGAAGCGGGAGCGTTAACTGTGCCGACGAGCGTCGTGCCGACGAAGAAATCGACCTTGTCAACCGTGGTGCTGAAGCTAGCCGCAGTGGCGGTGAGGGGGATCGGCGTAACAATCGGGAGAGTGAAAATCGTGCCGGCGGTGGGAGCCGTGAGTGCGACAGTGGGGGCGGTGACGTTAACATTGACGATGGTGGACGTGATCGTGGTGCCGTTTGAGTCGGTGACTTTCGCAGTAAGAGCCGTGATACCGGAGGCGGTCGGAGTCCAGTTGACTTGATAGCTCGGAGCGATCGTCGGAGCGAGAGCGGTGCCGACGATGGTCGAGCCCACCAGAAAATCTACGCGCGTGACGGTAGCTCCACCGAAGGCCGCGGCATTGGCCGTGAGCGTCGGGGAGGTGCCGAGAGGGATCGAGGCGCCGTTGGCATGACTGGTGATGGCGATCGTGGGGACGGACGTGGCGACTGTGACGTTAACCGTAGAGGAAGTCACGGTGGTGCCCGTCGAGTCAGTTACGCGCGCAGTGAGTGCAACGGCTCCGGCGGTCGTTGGTGTCCACGCCACGGTGTATGGCGCGACCGTAGCAGGTGTTCCGATTTGCACGCCTCCAGCGAAATAGACGACCTGAGTAATTGTGGCACCAGTGCTGGCGGTCGCCGTAGCCGTCAGGTTGGTGGCGGTATTCAGGGGGACGGACGTTCCCGAAGTAGGGGCGGTGATTGCCACCGTGGGTGCGACGCCATTCACCGTCACGGAGACACCCGTAGACGTAGTCGTCGTAGTCGTTACGCCGTCCGTTTGGGTGGCGACTGCGGTCAAAGTCACGGCACCGGCGGCTGAGGGTGTCCAAACGACGGAATACGGAATCGTGGTATCAACGGCTATAGAGGTATTGCCGGCGAAGAACTCGACCCGAGTGATCGCCAGCCCAGTGCTCGGTGACGCACTCGCGGTGATCGTAGTGGCTGCACCCAAAGACGTGATTGTGGCGTTTGCCGGAGACGTGATCGCGACGGTGGGCGCAGCCGCCACCACAGACACATTCACAATCGACGAGTTGACGACGATGTTTGCCGTGTCGGTGACTTGCGCTGTCAGCGCGACTGCGCCGAGGGCATTCGGCGTCCATGATACAGAATACGGCGCAACGTTAGCGATTGGGAGGATCGGAACCCCATTGGCAAAAAACGCCACCTGCGTGACTGTCGCTCCTGTGCTGGGCGAGGCGGTAGCCGTAACCTGGCTGGCTGCATTAATCGTCACGGAAGAGCCGTTCGCCGGCGCTGAAACCGCAACGCTGGAAACACTCGTGGCAGCAGTGACCGGAACAGGCGTTGAAAGGACGGCGTTGCCCTTGTCGTCGACCGCCTGTGCCCGCAACGAGTAGGCCTTCGCAACGGTGGGCGTCCACGCGACTGAGTAAGGGGCCGTGAGGTCGGTTCCGATCGGGTCGCCATCGGCGTAAAACGTGACGCCGCCGCCGCTGGATGCTGAAATAAAGCCGTCAGTGTCCGAGGCGGTGGCACTGAGTGTGGTAGCAACGTTAGTCGCGACGAATGAGGGAGCGGTCAAAGTGACCGTCGGCGCAGCGCCGGTGGAAGTGACGACATTGAAACTAATCGGGGCTGAATCGAACGTGGTCGTGCCGTCGGTCGCGGTTGCTCTCGCAAAAAGAGTGTGGGTGCCGACCGCCTGGTCGAACGTGTGAGCCAAGTTGTAGGGCGCCTGAGAGACTTGGGTTGCGGGAACCAGTGAAGTCCCTCCGGCACCCGGCGCGAAGCCGGAAGCCCTGACACCATCCACGAAGTATTCGACCTTGCTCACGACTCCGTCTGACATTGCCCCTGAAGCGCGGAGGAAGAACTGCGAATTCCGCGGGAATGAAGCGTTGTTTGCAGGAGCGGCTAGAGTGACTGAGCGGGCTGCTGAAATTGTGACGACACTATTGATTGTCGCGGTGTTTGACGAAGCACTAGCTCCCGTCGTGACCGTGGACGTGTCGGTGACCGTGGCGCTGATTGTGAAGGTGCCCGAAGCAGTCGGAACCCAGTTGACCACGAAAGGAGAGGAACCTGTCGCAATCCCGATGCTGGTGCCATTCACAGAGACCGCCACTTGTGAGATTGTCGCGGGCAATGTGGTCCCTGCGGTGACGGTGATATTCAGCCCGCTCGCGACAGGGATCAAAGCGACATTATTTACGCCGTCGACAACAAGACTCGCCGTTGCGACAGCGCCCGAGCCACCTCCGCCGGTGAAACTCACCGACGGGACCGTCGTGTAGCCAGTGCCAGGAGCCGTAACCGTTACAGCGGTCACTTGCCCGTTGGTGATCGTAGCCATCGCGGTTGCGCCAGTTCCACCACCACCTGTGAAATTTACGGTGGGCGGCGTTGTATAGCCCGAACCGCCGACGAGTGCCGACGAGACAATCCCGACAGGCGAACCCGTCGCCGGAAAAGCACCACCGGTAAAGGAGATCGTGGGCGTCGCGAGCGCGAGGGGCGTGGCGAGCAAAACGGCGAGGGGCGCGGCGGCGGCGAAAATGCGCCTGAGAATCGTTTTCATGGATGGGCCTCCGGGTGGTCGGTTGCTCACTTGTTGCCGCTACGGGTGCGGGCTTCGGCACTGGCCGGGGTGACGATGGTCGGATTCTGGAAGAGCGACGTCGCCGGCGTATTCTTGAGGTCCTGCTTCTTTGGCGAGCCGCCGGGGCTCACGAGGTTGGCCGTCACGAAGATGAGGAGATTGCGTTTCTGCGAGCTCTCGCCCTTCGAGCGAAAGAGGCGGCCGACAAACGGGATGTCGCCGAAGAACGGGACCTTGTCGGTCACCTTTTTCACTTCTTCACGCGTGAGGCCACCCATGACGAGCGTAGCACCGTCCCAGATCGTGACCTTGGTGGTGACTTCGCGGACGGAGAAAATCGGCTGATAAAAACCGGGCGGGACGGTGACGGTGGTGTTGCCGGAGATGGCGACGCTGGGGCCGCCGTATTCGACGAAGCCTTCGAACTCGGTGACCTTCGGGTTGAGATCGAGGCTGATGGAGTAGTCGTCTTCTTCGACGGTGGGCGTGACCTTCATTTCCACGCCAACGTTGCGCGTGGTGAACTCTTGCGGCGTGCCGGCCGTGATGGTGACACCGGCGGCGCCACCGGCAGTGGAGGCGGAACCGACCTGACTTTGAATTTCGCCATAGCTCTGCGGATAGCGGAGCTCCTGGGCGACGACGATGTTGGCGGGATTGCCGGAGAGGACGGTGACTTTGGGCGAACTGAGGAGATCGGAGCCCTGTTTTTGCGAGAGCGCGCGGATCGCGGCGGTGACATCGAACTCGCCGACGAAGCCAGTGATGTTGGCCAATGCGGCGGCGGTGGCAGCCAGTTGGACGCCACCGGGGATGTTGGCGGGGGCGACGGGCACCACGAGCTGACCGCCGGAGAGACCGGGGTCTTTAATGGTGAGCGAGGTCGAATTCGTCGTGCTGGGGAACGCGCTGACGAGGGAGCGCGTGACACCGTCGCTCGTGTAGGTTTCCTGCGGCGAGAAGACTTGGCGGCCATTCGCGTCGAGGACGGGGGAGCCGGTGGCCGGGTTAACCTGCGGGACGCCGCGGCGGGAGAGATTCCATTTCACGCCGAGTTCCTCGAGGGCACCCTCCTGGACCTCCAAGAACTTGGACTCGATTTCGACTTGGCGGACATCGTTGTAGCGGGCGAGGATATTGCGGATCCGCTCCACATTGCGCGCGGTCTGCGTGACGATGATCGCGGAGCCGTCGTAGGCGAGGCTCGAGCCGGCGACGGCCTCGAAGTTGACGCCGGCCTGCTGGAGAAACGCTTTCATCGAGCCGGCTTCGCCTGTGCTACTGGTCGGCTCGCCAGCGGCGGTGCCGGCCGAGGACGGATCGCCCTTGGCTCCGCCGGCACCGGAGATACCGCTCATGCGCAGAACCGTGGCGCGGGTAACCGGGAAGAAAGCCGTATCGAGCGTGGACACTTCACCGCCGGGACGAACGATCACGGCGTCGGACTGCACTTCAAACTGGTAGCCGATGGACTCGGTGACAAAATCGAGGACGCGTTTGAGCGAGGTATTACGCAGGGTGATGGTGACGGTCGGATTCTTGTTGGAGGGATCGAGGAGGACGACGTTGACGCCCTTCGGGTTCGTGCCGCTGGTGTCAAATTCCTCAGACGCCGCGCTGAGGGCGGCGACGACTTGGCCGATCTCGGCGCGGGTGAAGCTTACGCTGGGAAGGATAATGTCGTTCAGTTTGCGAGCGAGCGGAGCTGCAGCGGCCGCCTTGTCGGTCTCGCGAGCGCGCTCTTGGTAAATGCCGGGACGCTGCCAACCTTTGGCGACTTCTTCGAGGAGTTGGGCGCGGGTCTTCTCGCGATTGAGGGCGCCGGTCTCGGTTTTTTCCTGGGCGATCCGGAGGAGGAAACCCTTGGCGACGGTATTATCCGGCTCGTTTGCCTCGATCCCGCGGAAGGTGGCCTGCGCGCCATCGGTATCACCGGCGACGTATTGCGCGCGACCCTTGGCGATGAGTTCGGCGGTGGCGGCGCGCTCAGCGATGAAGCGGGGATCGACGCCGGGGGCAGCAGCTGTCTTCGCTTCGGCGCGGGCGATGCGCTGGGCGACGGTCGCGGCGCGGGCATCGGAAGGAGCGAGTTCGGTCTGCGCCGCGAGGGCGGCGCGGGCGCCGTCCATATCGCCGCGTTTCAAGAGGGCCTGGGCGCGATCGAGGAGCGCGGAGGCTTTTTCTTTTTTCAAATCGGCAACCAGCTTTTGGGTCAGCGGATTCACGGGGAGCGAGGCGAGTGCGGCGTCGACGGTGGCGATCGCATCGTCGGTGCGGCCGTCGCGGACTTGGGCGCGGGCGGTGGCGAGTTGCGCCTGAGCGCTGGCGATGGCGGAGCTGATGCGGTTGGACTCGGCGCGGGCCATGGCCTCGGCCTCCTCCTCGGGAGTCGGCGCGCGGCCCGGCGGCGGTGGGGTTTGGCCCGGCTCAGGAATCTTGACATCGATCATCCCCGGAGCAGCCGCTGCGGAGCGGGAGAGCGAAGCAGCGGGTTGGGCGGCGGCGCGGGCGGCGGCTTCGGCCTGAGCGCTGCGTTGGGCGTCGAGCTCGGCACGGAGGCGGAGCACAGAAGGATCGTTCGGGGAGAGGGCGACGAGCTGGTCGAGCGTCCGCTGCGCGGTGTCGAGATCGCGGGCATCGCGGGCGCGCAGGACCTCCGCCATGAGGCGAATTTTCACGTCGGTCGGGCTGGGCTCGGCGGCGTGTCCGACCGGCGCGGCGAGCGCGAAAATCGCGACGGCGAGGAGAAGGCAGGACGACGAAGGAAGGGCGGGTTTGTTCATTGCGGGAAATTATTG
>CAMCHO010000273.1 GCA_945874455.1 Opitutus sp. GAS368
GTGCTCGCCGCCACCTGTTTCTACGCGACCGACATCCACAAACGCGGCCTCGGCGCAGGCCTGAACGACGATAGCCTCGACCGCATCCCCGAGATCATAGGCGAACTGCTCATGATCTTCGGTCGCCAAGACCCGCACGTCCCGCTCGCAGGCCGCATCAAAATTCAAGCGGCCCTCAACGCCGCCGGCACGAATTTCACGTGGCACGAATTCAACGGCGCCCACGCTTTCCTCCGCGACGAAGGCTACCGCTACGACCCGGAACTCGCCCTCCAGAGTTACGCCCTCGCCCTAAATCTCTTCCGTCGGAAACTCGGCGAAGGCGACCAGCGCACCGCCGCCCCAAGCGGCCCAGCCTAGACCAAGCACGGACGTTTTGCGTCGTCGTTCGAGCCCTGCCCTTCGCTTCGCCGACTTGGTAGGCAGCACGCTTGCTCGCGCTCGTGGGCAGTCGAACCAGCGCCAGCCAGCGGACTGCCTACGCCGTCTACGGGAAAATCCGTAACCGGTTCTCCTCGGCGCCGGGGCCGCAATCTTACGCCCAGCGCCAAAAACTCATTGCATCTTCAGCGGTAGTGCCCGCGCCCGCGCCGCGAAACTGTCCAGCACCGCACCCGTCCGCTGCCCCACAATGTCGTCGCCAGTGCGGACGCTCTGCAGCGGCGTGAAATCTTTCAACACCGCGCAATAGTCGCTGTTGACCATCATGCCGAGCAACTCACCCGTTTTGCTGAGCACCAAATCACCCCGCGAGGGAGCGAAGTCGCCAAACAGTCGCTTGAAAAACCGGTTGTCCACTCGCACGAAGCCAGGTTGGGACGGGTCCAGCTTGAAGGACACCTCCCCGTAGCCCTTGCCGCCACCGCTGATCAAGACGGCCTCCGGAAATTTAAAGGGATCCGCTGCCAACGAATACACGTTCGCACCGAGCGACCCTGCCTGCGCAGCCGCGATCGGCAGCACCACGATGCGCGGATCGTGCGCGAGAAAATGCATCACCCCGGCCACGCCGCGATAGGCGGGCCCATGGGAATACTCCACCGAAAGTTTCTCCCAGTCCGGATTATTTTCGGCCGCCACCGCCAGCACAGTGTCATCGGCATGGAGCAAAGCGTAAATCTGCCGCCCATCCGTCACCAACACCGTCGCCGCCTCCTTCGCTTTGCTCACGGGCCCTAGGAACCCTTTGCGCGTCGCGGCGAACGTCGCATTCACGCGGTTCGCGAGAAAATCATTGAACAACACATTCACGTTAATCGGCCGATTGTCGCGGATCTCCTTGGTCAGCTCGCCGGACTTTTCCGCCAACTGCCCGACGCCTTGCGCCAGCTGCGTCGCGGTTTCCTGCACTTTAGCCCGCTCCTGCCGCTCGACTCGGACTTGAGTCTTTAAATCGGCAGCTTGGTCGCTGAGCGCTTTTTTTTGCTGCTCGCCGACCATCACCGCGACCGTGAGCCCCTCGATCTGCTTGCGCGCCTCGCCTTGTTCTTTCTCCCGCTTCAGTTCCAGCGCGACAAGGGCCTGTTTTTGACGTTCCGCCTCGGCCCGTTTCTCGGCGAGCTCCCGCTGCAATTGCGCGAGCTGCTCCTTGGTCAACACCGCGTCCTGCGTGGCGGCGGCGACTTTTCGCCCTAAGTCCGCAGCCGTCCGCTGGGTCTCGACCAAACTCGTCGCGAGGGTGTTTTTTTCGGCGGAAAGTTTCGTACTTTCGGACCGGAGCGCGGTGAGGCTTTGTTCACGCGCCATCAGCGCCGCATCACTCGTCTGCAGTTTACCCACCAATTGGTCGCGCGACGCCTTCTCGTCGGCCAAGGAATCACGCAAAGCGGCCATCAGGTCCTGCTCCTTGGTCGGAGCGTTCGCCGCGAGTTCAGGCACCGGTGCCTGCTTCGCCCGCGCCGGCTCCGCAGTCTCCCAACGCGTCAACGCGAGGAGATTGAGCAGTAGAAAATCACAGAGGATCAGCAGCAGGGTGCGGTTCATGACGAGAGCTTGCCCTCGGCTTGCGACTCAATGATGAGCTCCCGCTTGTAAGGGCGCACATGGCGAATTTTCACCAGCGCGACACACGTAATGCCGAACAGATTCGAAGCATAGGCGGCGAGCAGGTCCGGCTCGATCACCCGGAGCACTTGGAGCACGAGCGCCGTCGCTGTGCCGCCGATCCCGATGTAGAGCCCGACGTCGAAGAGGTTCTCCTCGTTCTCCATCAGCCGGAGCTTCACGAGCGGCGGGAGCGGCTGCCGGGCGATTTCCCTGATTTTCACGAGGCAGACAAAATACATCGCAACTTGGAGCGCCGCGAAAAAACCAATGGAGAGCAGGGTGGAGGTGGACATAGAGGCGGTGGGTTGAGCGTTCGATAGACTGGAGAGTTCAGGGGTGGCGATAAGCACGGGTAGATTGAGGCGGAGTTGAAATTCCGACGGCGGTGCTGCATTCACTAGAAACGGCTCCGTCGCGACGATCAGCAGTGCCGCAAACAGCGCGGCCAACAGCCCGCTGCGCATCCGTGGCCGCGCCGCGGCCGGCAAGCGGAAATCGCGGGGCGAATCCAACCATCGGTCGAGTCCACGCAGCGCGAGCCAGGCACCCAGAGCGTAGCCGAGGTATTTGATGAAGAGCGTGAGCTGCGGATGCAGCAGCGCAAACGACGAGACCGCATCCAGCGCTAGCCCACTCGCACGATTGACGGGCACTTGGCGCGAAGTCAGCAGCCGCACGGCGCCTTGCCCTTGGCCGAGCGCGAGCCGCAGATCGTCCAGTCCATTCTTACCAAACAAAATCAAGTAACTCGCCACCCGATCCGCCGAATCAGAAAACAGCGCCGCCGAGTAGATCAGCGGCAGCTGATCCGGCGCGACGCGCGCGAGGTGCGCAAACTCACTCACCGTCTTCGTGCTCTCGGCCCGACGGAGCAGTTCACACAGCTGCGTCCAATCCAGTCGGCGACCGAGCGACAGCAGGTCCATGAAAAATGGCTCGAGTTCACCGAGCTGTTTCTTCGTCACCGCCGCCTCCGCGAGCGCGCGCAATTCTCGCTGGAGCGGCGGCGACAGCCGCTCTCCTTGATAGAGCAAACCCGTCAAGAGGATCAGCGCGTCCAGCGGCTGTCCGCCAGCCCGCGCAGCCGGGACGAACCCACCCGTTGTCGTCACATCGCGTATCAACAGCAGTGACTGCACTCCGAGGGAGCCCGTGTTGCCCAAGTAAGCACGGAGTTTGGCCCGCGCCGCTTCCGGAATGAAAAAGGTCAGGACTGGCGTGCTCGCCCGCCGGCCCGTGTCAGCCCGCAGGTTGAAAAGCGGATCGAGAAACGGATCCCACCCACCCCACGCGAGTAATGCCGGCTGCCGCGAAGAGAGCGTGCTGATCGCAATCGCCAGAGCGGGTGCCCGCGGGTCGTCCGTCGCTTGCGCAGCCGCGAGCACGAGAGCCGCCGGGCCCGTCTTCTCCAAATCAACCAGATCGCGGCCGAGGGCACCGAGGCTCGGCGTGTCGGCTCCGGCAGCGCGCAGCAACGCCGGACTCACCGACATCAAATTGGCCGGTAACATCCACGCCGCCAACGCCAACCCCAGCCCAGCGATCACCTGCACAATCGCGGCAATCGGCTTCGTGGACGTAGGGGCAGGGGCGCTCATCGATGTTGAGTATTGGTTTGCGGGCGTCGGATGCAAACCCACGCTCACGGCTACACCGACCAATGTCTCTGCGAATTGTTCACTACAACGATCCCATCTTGCGAAAAAAAGGCGCACGGCTCACCGCTTTCGATGCCGACCTCGCCGCGCTCGCTCGCGAGATGATCGCCACCATGCACGCGGCCGCAGGCATCGGCCTCGCCGCTCAACAAATTGGCCGCGCCCTCCAACTCTGCGTAATCGACCTCCGTGACGCGGAGCCCGATTTCACCTGGGAGCTCGACGGCGTCAAACTGCCCCTCGACCTCATCATGCCGATGACGATCGCCAATCCCGAGATCACCGTCACCCGCGGCACGGCCGACTATCTTTACGAGGAAGGCTGCCTTTCTTTTCCTAAAATCCGCGGCGACATCTCCCGCCCCGACGCGATCACGGTAAAATTCCAAGATGAACGGGGCGTGCCCCACGTGCTCGCCTGCGACGGCCTTTTCGCCCGCTGCATCCAGCACGAAACCGATCACCTCAACGGCGTCCTGTTCATCGACCTGATGGCAAAGAAAGTCCGCGCCACCGTCGACGAGGCGGTCAAGAAGCTCGTCAAGACCACGCGCGACGCAGCGAAAACACATTCTCTCCATGAGCCAAAAATCTGACGGCATGACCTACGCCCCCCAGGGCAAACCGAGCCCGGTGGTAAAGTCCGGCGAATTCACCTTCGCGGCCGCACACCTCGACCACGGCCACATCTACGGCCAATGCAACGGCCTCATCGAGGCCGGGGCCGAACTCAAATGGGTCTACGATCCCGATCCGAAAAAGATCGAGGCCTTCGTGGCAAAATACCCCCAAGCCAAGATCGCCCGTTCGCTGGACGAGATCCTCGCGGATCCGGCCATCCAGCTCGTCAGCGCCGCCGCCATCCCGTGCGACCGCGGCCCCCTCGGCTGCCGCGTCATGGCCGCCGGCAAAGACTACTTCACCGATAAGACGCCGTTCACTTCCCTGAACCAGCTCGACCAAGCCAAGGCGGTCGTCGCCCGCACCGGCCGCAAATACATGGTGTATTTCTCCGAGCGTCTCCACGTGGAGTCCGCGATGTATGCCACCGACCTCGTCGCCGCCGGTGCCATCGGCAAGGTCATCCAGGTCATCGGCCTCGGACCCCACCGCCTCAGCAAGGCCAGCCGCCCGGCGTGGTTCTTCGAAAAAGCGAAATTCGGCGGCATTCTCACCGACATCGGCAGCCACCAGTTCGAACAGTTCCTCACCTACACCGGCGCGACGGATGCGACCGTCACCCAAGCGGCCGTCGGCAACTTCGCGAATCCCGACAAACCCGAATTTGAGGACTTCGGCGAGGCTTCACTCCTCGGCGACAACGGCACCTCCAACTATATCCGCGTCGATTGGTTCACGCCCGCCGGCCTCGGCACGTGGGGCGACGGCCGCACCGTCATCCTCGGAACCAAGGGCTACATCGAGCTGCGCAAATACCTCGACGTCGCCCGCGATAAAACCGGCGACAACGTTTATATCGTCGATGAAACCGGCGAGCGCCACGTCAACGTCACCGGCCAGGTCGGCTTCCGTTTCTTCGGCCAACTGATCCTCGACTGTCTCAACCGAACCGAGACGGCGATGACGCAGGCCCACGCCTTCAAGGCCGCCGAGCTCTGCCTCCGCGCCCAACTCGCCGCGCG
>CAMCHO010000274.1 GCA_945874455.1 Opitutus sp. GAS368
CCCGTGGCGAGCGAGGCGAAGACGAGCGGGATCACCACGAAGAACAGCATGCGCAGGAAAATCTGACCGAAGGGATCGAAGACGTTCGTCGAGACCTTGCGCATGAACGCCAAGAATTCGGGCGAAAATTTTCCGACGGCGAGCGTGGCGACGCCGGCGACGACGCCGACAACCAGACCGATGAGAATGCGATTGGACAGGGGGCGGTTGGTCTCTGCCATATCGGCGAAACGTGGTCTGGGCGTGCGAGCTTGTCCAACGCGAAGTGAGACGGGGCCTGCTCAAAACTTGTCGAGTGGCCCGAGCATATGCAGGGTGCGGTCATGCCTCCGCTTGAATTCAGTGCTGTCGTGCTGGCCGCCGGACATTCGACTCGGATGGGCTCCGACAAGGCGCTGCTCGAATTCGCCGGCGTCGCTTTATGGCGACGCCAGCACGCGATGCTGCGACAGGCGGGGGCGGCGGAAATTTTTATCTCAGCACGGGAGGAGCAGCTCTGGGCGCAAGGTGAACACGTCGTGCGCGACGCCGTGGCGGGCGGCGGGCCGCTCGGCGGATTGGTGGCGGCGTTGGAGCGCGCGGCGCACGGTCACCTCGCCGTGCTCGCAGTGGATCTGCCCAATATGGAAGCTAAATGGTTTCAGTCGCTGCTGGCCGAATGCTCCGCCGGCGTCGGTGCGGTGGCGCGGCGCACGGGCAACGGTGATTTCTTTGAGCCACTCGCCGCGGTGTATCCGCGTGAGATTTTGGGTCTCGCGAGGGCGGCGATGGCGCGCGGGGAATTTTCTCTGCAACGCTTGTTGGTCGCAGCCGAGGCCGAGCAACTCATGCGGGTGCGCCGGTTGCGCGCGGACGAATCCGTGATGCTGGAGAACTGGAACGAGCCTGTCCGGTAACGTTCGATCGACCGGATTTTGTGGAGTGGGCCAGGGGATGCCGGTTGTGCTGAGCGCCTTGGCGACGTGCCAAAACCGAAGCATCCGTGGCCACGAATGGGAATTAGGCGTAGCGGTCCTCGGTCCACGGATCGGCCCCGTTCGAGTAGCCGCGTACTTCCCAGAAGCCGAGTTTATCTTCGGCGAGAAACGTGATGCCGCTGACGAATTTTGCGCCCTTCCAAGCGTAGAGTTTCGGCACAATCACGCGCGCGGGACCGCCGTGTTCGCGTGAGACCGGAGCGCCGTCGAAACTCGTCGCGACGAGGACATCGTCGTCGAGACACGCCGCGAGCGGGAGGTTGGTCGAGTAACCGTCGTAGCTCGTGAAATAGACGAACGTGGCCTCGGGTGGGGGCTGGGCGAGTTCGTAGAGCGCGGTGAAGGCGACGCCTCCCCAGCGGCAGTCGTATTTGCTCCACGTCGTCACACAGTGAAAATCGCTGACGTCTTCGACTTGCGGCAGAGCGTGAAACGCGGCCCATGAAAGCGTGGTCGGCTTGGCCACCAGTCCGTCGAGCGTGAGGCTCCACGCGTCGTGGGTGATGTCCGGCTGCACGCCCAGATCGAGCACCGGGAAACCCTCCGTGAGCTTCTGGCCGGGCGGCAGGCGGTCGCGGGATGCGACCAAGCGCGCGGTGACGCCGCGGGCTTTTTGTTTCTCGGCCCAGCGTTGCTTCGCAGCGATGTAACGTTCCTTCGACATGAGGCGCACGGTAGCGCGTAGCCGCGTGGCGTAAAGCCGCTCCTACATTTGGGTCGCGCGAAGGTGAGCGGCGGATCGGTGCGCTTACCCCTCGGTGAGCGCGGCGGTGACGGCCTCGCGACGCCGGGCGTAGTAGATCGCCATGCCTCCTTGGTAAAGGACCGTCACGAGCGAAACGGCGAGATACGTCATGCGATAGACCAGTTCGATAAACTGGTCGACGCTCCAGCCGATGACTTCGAGCTGCTGTTTCATTTCGGCGGTCACTGTGGCGTGGAGCGGTTCCAGCTGGGGATAGGCCAAGCGCAGCGCGCAGTAGCCGAGCATGCCGACCATAATGAGGTACTGGCTGTTGATCAGCCACGTCATCCCGCGCGCATCGCTGTGGCGCAGGAGCGTGACGCCGTGCAGTTCGAGCGCGCCTGCCCCGGCGACGAGTACCCCGATGCCCGCGCCAATGGGGTCGCCCGTGGCGGCTGCGAGCACGGCGCAGACGGACGCCGCGATGACGATACTCAGCCCGTCGAACCGAGCGAGGCGCAGGACGCGTTGGAAAATTTCCTCGGGAAGGAGCGGAGGGGCTTTCATCATTGCCTTGTGATTCTCGGTGCGGCGAAGAAGTTCACCCTCCGCTCGCGTGACCGCACCGTCAAACAAACCCTTTCCCTTCCGCTTGGAGTTCCCGCCCGAACTGCCGATCACCTCGCGCGTGGAGGAGATCACGGCTGCGATCCAGGCGAACCAAGTGGTGATTCTCGCGGGGGAAACGGGCTCGGGCAAAACCACGCAGATTCCGAAAATGTGCCTCGCCGCCGGGCGCGGCTCGCTCGGGCGCATCGCCTGTACGCAGCCGCGGCGCGTGGCGGCGCTGTCCGTCTCGCGCCGCGTGGCCGAGGAACTCGGCGTGCAATGGGGGCGCGAGGTCGGGTGCAAGATCCGTTTCAACGACGAGACCACGCGTGACACGGTCATCAAGTTTCTCACCGACGGCATGCTGCTCGCCGAGGTGCAGGGCGATCCGCTGCTGCGCGGCTACGACACGATCATCATCGACGAGGCGCACGAGCGTTCGCTGAACATCGACTTCCTCCTCGGGCATTTGCGCACCCTGCGTTACAAGCGCCCTGAACTGAAGATCGTCATCACCTCGGCGACGATCGATACCGAGGCCTTCAGCAAGGCGTTCGACGATGCGCCGATCATCCAGGTCGAGGGCCGCACGTATCCGGTCGAGGTCATCTACGCGCCGCTCGATGAATTCGGCTCGGACGCGGCCGAGGGCGACGAACGCGAAGCGCAGGCCGAAGCGTTGCACTATATCGACGGGGTGGTCGAGGCGGTCCAGCGCATCGTGCGCGAGAGCACGGGCGGCGACGTGTTGGTGTTTCTCCCCAGCGAGCGCGACATCCGCGAACTGGGCGACCTGCTCGACGGCCGACGACTCGGGAACTGCGAGGTCATTCCGATGTTTGGCCGGCTTTCGAATGTCGAGCAGCAGCGCGTCTTTGCCCCGACGCAGCGGAGGAAAATCATCCTCGCGACGAATATCGCCGAGACGTCGCTGACGATTCCCGGCATCCGCTTCGTCGTGGACACGGGGCTCGCGCGATTGAGTCGCTACTCGCCGACGGCCCGCACGCGGCGTCTGCCGATTGAGCCGGTGTCGCAATCGAGTGCGGATCAGCGCAAAGGCCGGAGCGGACGCGTGGCGGATGGGGTGTGCATCCGGCTCTATTCGGAGAAAGATTTTCTGGAGCGCCCGCGTTTCACGCAGCCGGAAATCCAGCGGGCCAATCTGGCGGATGTGATTTTGCGCATGAAGGCCTTTGGGCTCGGCGACATTGAGCGGTTTCCCTTCATCAATATGCCGGCGGCGAAATCCATTCGCGCCGGCTACGCGCTCCTGGAAGAACTCGGCGCGCTCGACGCGTCAGACGATGTGGCGGACTCGGTGCGCGTGCTCACGCCCATTGGCCGTGAACTCGCCCGGCTGCCCGTCGACCCGACGGTGGGGCGCATGATCTTGGAAGCGCGCGCGGAGAAGGCGCTGCGCGAGGTGGTCATCATTGCCGCCGGCCTGAGCATCCAAGACCCCCGGGAGCGGCCGATGGACAAGCAGCAGCAAGCGGACAACGCGCACCGGCGCTTTGTGCATCCGGATTCAGATTTTCTCACGCTCCTCAACATCTGGGAGGCGTATCACGGTGAGTTTGAAACGATGGCGCAGGCCAAGCTCCGCCGGTTCTGTCGCGACCATTTTTTGAGCTACACCCGCATGCGCGAGTGGCGGGATATCTACACGCAGCTGATCGATACCTTGGAGCAACGGGATGATTTCCGGCTGACCTCCGCCTATCATGGCATGGGTGAGGTCGACCAGAAGACGACGGCGTTCGGCACGCCGTCGTATCGGGCGATCCACCGGAGTATCCTCGCCGGCCTGCTTGGCAATATTGCGCACCTCGACGAAGAGAATGGCGGCTACAAAGCCACCCACGATCGGCGCGTGACGCTGTTTCCCGGTTCAGTGCTTTTTCGCCGCGAGGAGCCGAAGAAACGTTCGCCCGAGGGCGGGCCGCGCGGTGGTGCGCAGAAGGGCGCGCCGCCGAAAACTCCGCGCTGGATCATCTCGGCCGAGATCATGGAGACCTCGCGGCTGTTTGCGCGCACGTGTGCGCGACTGGACCCGCTGTGGGCGCTCGATCTCGGCGCGCATCTCGTGCGCGTGAGCCACAGCGAGCCGTTTTGGGATGTGGAAAAAGGCCGCGTGATGGCCAAGCAACGCACGCGTCTCTACGGACTTGAACTGGAGAGCAAGGCGGTGGGCTACGGGAAAATCGACGCCGTGCACGCGCTGGAGATTTTTATTCGCGAAGGGCTCGTGAACGACACGATTTCCTTCCCGCTCGATTTTATCGCGCACAATCGCTCGGTCCGGGAAAAACTCGCCGACGCGCTCACGCGCGCCCGCGACAGCGGGTTTCTCAATCTCGACGAGGCCACCTATCGATACTACGCCGTTCGGCTGGAGAAGACGCCGGTGTCGGCGGTCGGGGAACTCGTGGATCTGGTGCGCGAGCGACGCGGGGCCGAGCCGCGTTTTCTCATGTTGGAGACGGAAGATCTGCGCGATCCCGAGACGTTGGAGCACGATGCGGAGGCGTTTCCTGAGGCGCTGCCCCTCGACAATCGTGCCCTGCCGCTCGCCTACGCCTACAAACCCGGGCAGACCGATGATGGCGTGACGCTCGACGTGAGCGTGCGCGAAGCGGAGACGCTGACGCCCGCGGCCCTCGACTGGGCGGTGCCGGGTCACCTCGGGCAAAAGGTCGAGCACTACCTGCGCGCGTTGCCGAAGGACTTGCGTCGCGGCTTCGTGCCGCTGGCGGAAACGGCGAAGAGTCTTGCGGAGCAAGTGGCGGCGCGCGACCGACTCACAGACCGTCGCGAATCACTCACCCAGGCGCTGGCCGCGCAGATCGCGGAGCGATTCCGCATCACGCTCGATCCGGCGGTGTGGGCCGATAAGCCCTTGCCCGACCATCTGCGCGTCCGCGTGCGGGTGCTCGACGCCAAAGGAAACCCACTCTGCGCGAGCCGTGAGCTCGCGGAAATCGATGAGGCGCTCCACCTCCAAAAACGCACCGCGAGCGCGACGGTGGCGCGGGTCGAGCCGGAAGCCTGGCG
>CAMCHO010000275.1 GCA_945874455.1 Opitutus sp. GAS368
GCGGCGGTCATGCCGCCAACGCATGACACGCCCGCGCCAGATAACGGTCCGTGATCTCCGGCACGCGTTGCAGCGCAAAGATTGAGCGCGGCTCCCACAACATCGAGCGCAGGGGCTCCAAGAACCGCTTCGCCACATCCCGGTCCGAAATATTCCGCAAGATCGTGAGCGTCTGCCGCGACGCCGGTAGCCCCAGCCACTCCAGCACGCCATAGACATCCCGCCGCTCAAAAATCGCGCTGATCTCGGCCCACGCCGGCCCCGTCGTCCCGCGCAAACTCCCGTGTGCCGCCACAAAGGCCGTCAACGCTGGCGCGTCCACCAGCGCCGGCAGCAGCTCGGGGCATCGCGCCACCACCTGCAACGCCTCCATGCGCTTGAACGCAAATCCGTTCAAAAACTCGCGCACGTCCGTCGGCACGAATTCCAAATACGCACGCCACGCCGCCGGCCCGCAACTCTGCGCCGCCGAAGCCAACGCGTCCTCCGATGGCTCGACCGTGATCCACTCCTCGCCGAAAAGCCGCTCAAACTGGACGTCCGGCCACGGCGTCACGCGATACGCGACACCACAGTGCGACCACGCCAGCGCGATGGGCACGAAACTTTTTTTGGCACGACGTGAAGGAGCAGCCGCCGCGGCCTTGGCCGAGGTGCGAACGAGCGGGCGAATAGCAGAGAAGGTTGAGATCATGACCACACTTTACCGCAGAGGGTGGGACATTGGCTGGCCCACCCTAAAAAAATCTGAAACTATTTTTCGTCCCCCCCTCCACCTCTCTCCGTCTCCCCCTCTCTCCTTCTCCCCCTCTCTCCTTCTCTCCGTCTCCCCCTCTCTCCGTCTCCGACACATCCGCACCCATGCCCAACACCGGTCCCCAGCTCTCCCGCCCGCCCCTCGAACGCATGCTGCGCATCCACGACGAGCTCCGGCGCGGCGCCCTCGTCAATTGTTCGCATCTCGTGCGGGCCCTCGAGGTTTCCCGGAAGACCATCGTCCGCGACATCGCCTTCATGCGCGACCGTCTCGAACTCCCCATCGAGTTCGACGCCCAGGTCCTCGCCTACCGCTACACGCATCCCGTCAACGCGTTTCCGACCGTCCATGTCACCGAAGGCGAACTCCTTGCCCTCCTCGTCGCCCAACGCGCCCTCCAGCAATATCAAGGCACCCCCTTTCACCATCAACTCGAAGTCGCCTTCGAAAAACTTGCCGGCGGCCTCCGCGACAAAATCTCCTTCTCGCCCACCGACGAACTTCGCGCCGTCTCTTTCAAAAACATCGGCATCGGGAAAACCGACCTCGCCATCTTCAACGCCCTCAGCGCTGCCGTCCTGCGCTCGCATGAGATCGCCTTTGCGTATCGCAAACCCGGCGACGCCACACCTTCCGCCCGCCGCGTGCGCCCCTACCATTTGGCCAACCGCGAAAACCTCTGGTATCTCATCGCCTTCGACCTCGAGCGCGCCGCCCTCCGCACCTTCGCCCTCCCGCGCATCGACGACGTCGCCGTCACCAAGACCACCTTCACGCGCCCCGCCGATTTCTCCCCTGAGAAGTTCTTCGCCAACGCCCTCGGCGTCATGGGCGGCACCGGCGACCACCGTGTCGTGATCCGCTTCACGGCCGCCGTCGCCGAGCGCGTCCGCGAACGCGAGTGGCACGAGAGCCAGGAAATGCGCGACCTCCCCGGCGGCGCCCTCGAACTCCGCCTCCGCCTCGGCGCCCTCAGCGAGGCTGAACAATGGATCTTGAGCTGGGGCGCCGCCGCCGAGGCCCTCGCGCCCGCCGAACTCCGCACGAGCATCAAAAAATCCGTCGCCGCCCTCACCAAGACCTACGCTTCGTGAATCCCCCACGCTTCACCCACCACCCGCTCGCCGACGCTGCCAAAAACCCGGGTTCATCTGTGCCCCTCCGTGGTTAAAAATCCCAACGCCCCCCATCTCCCTTTCCCCTCGCCAACGCGCTCAAACCCTTCCCCCCCTCCCCCCCGGCCCCCATTGCTGCGGACAAAAAAGCACTCATCCATTTTTGCGTCTTTTAGCAGCCGTTCGGCATCATCCGCCATAATCGTTCACAGCTCATAGCCGCCCCCCGCGCAGACCGAAACCTGTGACCCTAAAAACGCCCGTTGAATCGCGGAGCGCACAGAGCAAGCAGGGAGGAAATAAAGCGCGCGCGGCTCCCCCGCCAGGCAGCGCCTCCGCTGTACACCGAAAATAGTTTTCGCCTCCACGTCCTCGGCGTCCTCCGCGTCCTCGGCGTCCTCGGCGTCCTCCGCGTCCTCCGCGTGGCAACTGCCTTTGCCGGGACGCATGCGCGGGCGCATGCTCCCGATACGCCCGTCTTTCTCTTTAGAATAGTTCTAATTATCACTTGCGCCTTAGAACCATTCTAATTTGTTGAGCCCTCCTCAAAAAAGCCATGTCCACCGCCACCCACAACGCTGAAGCCCTCGCACAAAAGCTCGCCGACAGCGGCTTGCGCTCTACCCCCCAGCGAGAAGTCGTCTACGATGTTTTGCTCAGGAAACGCGATCACCCGACTGCCGACGAAGTGTTCGCCCGCGTCAAATCCGGTCTGCCCTCCATCTCCCTCGCGACGGTCTACAACTGCCTCGAAACGCTCGTGCAATGCGATCTCGTGCGCGCGGTGAACTTCGAGCGTAGCCCCACCCGCTACTGCCCGAATCTTCGCCCGCATGCCCATTTTCACGATGAGCAAACCGGCAAGACGCACGACATCGATCTGCCCCCCGAGCTCCTCGAAAAGGTCAGCTCCGTCCTCCCTGTCGGCTACGACGCCAAGTCAGTCGAAATCATCTTCCGCGGCAAGGCCACTAAGTCCGTAGCGAGTGGTGGGTAGCAAGCATCCTACCCACGAGCACCTCATCCGTCTCTCAATTTTCAACTCTCAACGCTCAACGTTCCGTTTTCGACCACATGTCATCCCTAGTCATCCAAGACCTCCACGTCTCCATCGGCGAAAAGCCCATCGTCAAGGGCCTCACCCTCACCATTAACAGCGGCGAAGTGCACGCGATTATGGGGCCCAACGGCACCGGTAAGTCCACGCTCTCCAAAGCGATCGCCGGCCACCCAGACTACACAGTCACGAGTGGCGATGTCCTCGTCGACGGCGTCTCGATCCTCGAGCAGGAAGCCGATGAACGCGCCCGCGCCGGCATTTTCCTCGCCTTCCAATATCCGAGCGAAATCCCCGGCGTCTCCATCGCCAATTTCCTCCGTGCCGCCCAACAGGCCCGCATGGCCGAGGGCGAAGAAATCGACGCCTCCGCCTATTACAAACGCCTCTACTCGAAAATGGACCTGCTCAAGATCGACCGGAAATTCACTTCCCGCGCGGTCAACGATGGCTTCTCCGGCGGCGAAAAGAAGCGCTGCGAAATCCTCCAGATGGCCATGCTCGAACCCAAATTCGCCCTCATGGACGAAACCGACTCCGGCCTCGACATCGACGCCCTCCGCATCGTCGCCGACGGCGTCAACACCATGCGCGGCCCCACGCTCGGCGTTCTCCTCATCACCCACTACCAACGCCTCCTCGACTACATCGTCCCCGACCACGTGCACGTCATGTATGACGGTCGCATCGTGAAGTCCGGCGATAAATCCCTCGCCCTCGAACTCGAGGCCAAGGGCTACGATTGGATCAAAAAAGAACTCGCCGCCGTCACCGCCTGAACGTCGAACCACGCGCAATCCTCACAGCCATGAAGCCACCGACCGACACAGACACCCTGACCGCTCCCGTCGATACCGCCGCGGTCGAAAATCCCGCGGTGGGCATCGACCAGACCGCTGGTAATTTTTCCTACAAAGTCGACTACGCGTTCGACGCCGGCACCGGCCTCAGCGAAGACACCGTCCGCTACATCAGCTCCGTCAAAAAGGAGGCCCCGTGGATTCTCGAATTTCGCCTCGCCGCATTGAAGAAATTTTTCGCGATGCCCATGCCCACCCACTGGGCCACGAAGGATCTTGAGAATATCGATTTTCAAAAAATCCGTTACTACCTTTCTCAGGGCCAGAAGCCCAAACGCACGTGGGACGAGGTGCCCGACGACATCAAGAAAACGTTCGAGCGCCTCGGCATTCCCGAGCAGGAGCGCAAATTTCTCGCCGGGGTCGAAGCGCAGTTCGACTCCGAGGCCGCCTACTCAAACATCAAGGACATCGTCGCCAAACAAGGTGTCATCTTCGTCAATTCCACCGAGGGCCTCCGCGAGCATCCCGAGCTCTTCAAGAAATTCTTCGGCAAAGTCATTCCCACCGGTGACAACAAGTTCTCCGCGCTCAACAGCGCCGTGTTCTCCGGCGGTTCGTTCATTTACGTGCCCAAGGGCGTCAAGGTCGCCCAGCCCCTCCAGGCCTACTTCCGCATCAACGCCGAAAACTTCGGCCAGTTCGAACGCACCCTCATCATTTGCGACGAGGGCGCCGAGGTCACCTACATGGAGGGCTGTACCGCCCCGAAATTCTCCACGTCCACCCTCCACAGCGCCGTCGTCGAACTCGTCGCACTCAAGGGTGCCAAAATCCAATACATCACCGTCCAAAACTGGGCGAACAACGTCTTCAATCTCGTCACCAAGCGCGGCATCGCGCACGAGGACGCCGAGATCAAGTGGATCGACTGCAACATCGGTAGCCGTCTCACGATGAAATATCCCGGCGTCGTCCTGAAGGGCGAACGCGCCCGCGGCGAAGTCATCTCCATCGCCCTCGCCAATGATGGCCAGCACCAGGACACCGGCGCGAAAATGATTCACGCCGCCAACAACACGACGTCCAACATCGTCGCGAAATCCATCTCCGTCGGCCAAGGCCGCAGCACCTACCGCGGTGTCGTCCACATTCCCAAGCACCTCAAGGGCTGCAAAAATAACACCGAGTGCGACGCGCTGCTGATCAACACCAACAGCCGCACCGACACCTATCCCGCGATCACAGTCCGCGGTGACAAAAATTCCACGCAGCATGAAGCATCCGTTTCGAAGGTTTCGGAAGACATGATCTTCTACATGCAGCAGCGCGGTCTCACCGAAGGCCAGGCAATGAGCCTCGCCGTCAACGGCTTCATCAACGACCTCGCCCGCCAATTCCCGATGGAATACAGCGTCGAACTCAAACGCCTCATCGACCTCGAAATGGAAGGCAGCGTCGGCTAACGGCGTCGGCTAACGCCGACGAATGACCAATGTCTAACGACGAATGTCTAATGACTGAGGTCCCGCGCCACCCCTTCACGCC
>CAMCHO010000276.1 GCA_945874455.1 Opitutus sp. GAS368
AACTGTCCCAGTTCCTCCCGACGACTTCTGGGGTTTTCGATGACCGCAAGCTTCATGTTTTTGGAATTCCGAACGCTGCTCGGTTTCGCCGCCGATCAAACCGGTGCGATCTGCAAAAGCGACGGCTTTGTTTTTCACCGAGAATCAAAGGTAGCCGGGAATCTGCGTGCTATGAATCCTTGCATATGTTCATGCACATTCTGGACTCGAGGGATTTTTTCCCGCCTGGAAAATCGCCCGAGTGAAGGTAGGAAGATTTTGTTGGTAGGAAAATTTCCCAAACCACGGAAGCAATTCCGATTAAGGGTTCTCATTTCACGTTCCATCCGCCCCGGATCACGGCGCCTCGGATGAAGCTGAACACCCCAATCAACCTCTGCAGGATGGGTTATTCTCTGAGAAATTTCCCTACCAGCTCCGCATCTGCGGCGCGCAATTACCCTTTTGCGTCATCCACCGACAACCAACCGTGGCTCGGAAATCACGCTTCCTGTCCCTGTCAGCCCGCTGCTCGCCTCCCGGGGCGCTCTGGACTTTCGGGCACAAGAGCTCTTGCTAAAGCTCCAGCATGCGCCCCGCCACCAGCCCCCGTTGTCATGAAACTTCGCCCTCTTACAGCTCCCGCGTCCCGCCGAGAATTTTTACACACCTCCGCGCTAGCCACCGGCTCGCTCCTCTTCACGCGCACGGCTTCCCGCGCTGCCGATGCTGCGAAGCCCGCCAACTCGCGCCTGCAAATCGCCCTCATCGGGGTCGGCGGTCGCGGCCAGGCCGCTCTCACTGCGTTGCAGGGCGAACAGATCGTGGCGTTCTGCGACGTCGACCACGTGCGCGGACGCATGCAGGTCGCCGCCAATCGCGTTGCCTCCGGAGCCCTCGCTCGTTTTCCCGACGCACGCTGGTTTCACGACTACCGCGAAATGTTCGCCCAGATGTCCGACCAAATCGACGCCGTCGTGGTCAGCGTGCCCGACTTCATGCACTACGCCATCGGGATGGCCGTCCTGCGTCAGCGCAAACATCTCTACATGGAGAAGCCGCTCTGTCGCTGCATCACTGAGGTGCGCGCCCTCCGCGCCGCCGCCGCCGAAGCGGGTGTCGTCACGCAGATGGGCAACCAAGGCCGCGCCGCCGAGGGCATCCGCCTCGCGCGCGAATGGGTGCAAGCCGGCCTCCTCGGCCGCGTCCACACCGTCCACGCGTGGAACTACACGGTCGGCGGTTCTTACTCACTCGGTCTCGGCCCCAACCCCGACGCCACCGATGAAACGCCACCGCCCTCCCTCCGCTACGATCTCTGGCAGGGCGTCGCGCCCGAGCGCCCGTATCGGAAAGTGCGCAGTCACAGTTCGTGGCGCGGTTATTCTGACTACGGCACCGGCTGCCTCGGTGACTGGGCCTGCCACCAGCTCGATGCCGCCGTCTACGCCCTCGACCTCGGCGCCCCGCTCTCCGTCGAACCCGCGACGACTCCACTCCCGCCCGGCACGTTTCCCACCACCAACACCCTCCACTACGCTTTCGCCGCGCGCGGCGAGCAGCCACCCGTTTCGGTACGCTGGTTCGACGGCGGGATTTTACCTCCGCTGCCCGTCGAGGGTTTCACGTTCAACAACGCCGGTGGGAGTATTTTCTACGGCGATAAAGGTATCATGGCCGTCGGCTCCCACAGCTCCTCCGCCCGTTTGCTGCCCGATGCCCGCATGGCCGAACTGCGCAGCTCACTCCCGCCGAAAACCATCCCGCGCCTCATCGGCGGCCCGCACGTCGAGTGGGTCAACGCCATCCGCGCCGGCGCGCGCTGCGGCTCCGATTTTCAACGCGCCGCGCCCCTCGCCGAAATCGCCCTGCTCGGTGTCGCCGCTATCCGCGCACAAACGCGCCTCGAGTGGGACGCCACCGCCGGCCGCGTCACCAATGCTCCCGCCGCCCAACGCTTCATCGGCCCCGGCTACGACTATCGCCCCGGCTGGGGCGTGTAACGCGCGCCAACTCCCCGCGCTCCGCTCGTCTCTTTCTCCTCCCACCACCGCCACGCCCTCCTCATGAAATTCCTTCACACCCGCCTCGCCCTGCGTCTCCCCCTCTCTCTTTCCCTCCTGCTCTCCTTCTGCCTCCCCGTCGCCGCATCCGCCGCCTCGGCCCCCGAGCGCCCGAACATCGTCCTCCTCATGGGCGACGATCACGGCTGGGACGAAACCGGCTACAACGGCCACCCTTACCTCAAGACGCCCGTCCTCGACGACATGGCGCGCACCGGCCTGCGGCTCGACCGCTTCTACTCTGGCGGCGCGAGTTGTTCACCCACGCGCGCCACCGTCATGACCGGTCGCCACCACCACCGGTCCGGCACCTTTGCCCCCGGTTGGTCGACCCGCCCGAAGGAGATCACGGTTGCCCAACTGATGCGCGACGCCGGGTACGCCACCGCGCACTTCGGCAAATGGCACCTCGGACCCGTCAATGCCGCCTCGCCCACCAACCCCGGCGCCATGGGCTTCGATACGTGGCTCTCGCACGATAATTTTTTCGAACTCGATCCGTCCTTTTCCCGCAATGGCGGCCCGCCCCAAGTGATCAAAGGCGAGAGTTCCGAAATCATCATCGCCGAAGCGATCCGTTATATGGATACCGCTCGCCGCACCGGCAAACCCTTCTTCGTCGTCGTGTGGTTCGGTTCACCCCACGAGCCCTATCAGGCCTTGCCCAAAGATCTCGCGCTCTACGACAACCTCCCCACGACGTTCGCGAATCGCCAAGTAAAGCTCACGTCCAACACCACCGGTCGCAACACCACCCGCCTCCAGCGTGACGTGCTCCGTGAGCGCTTCGCCGAAATCACCGCGATGGACCGCTCCATCGGTCAGCTCCGCGATCACCTCGGCACCACCGGCCTCCGCGCCAACACCTTGCTCTGGTATTGCGGCGATAACGGGACCCCCCAGGAAGCCGTCGCCACCGTCCCGTTCCGCGCGCAAAAAGGCAGCATCTACGAGGGCGGTATCCGCGTCCCCGGCCTGATCGAGTGGCCCGCGAAAATTTCCCGCCCACGCGCGACCGACGTCAACGCCGTCACCAGCGACATGCTCCCGACGCTCTGCGACCTCGTGGGCCGCCCGCTCCCGCGCCGCCCCCTCGATGGCCTTTCGCTGCGGCCACTCCTTGAGGGCACGATGACCGAACGCGCCGCACCGATCTGTTTCTGGGACGATCCGATTGCCCGCCATCCCGGCGCGAAACCCTACCTCGATCCCGAGCTACAAAAAGGCACCACCCCGCTCGCGAAACTCGGCCCCGACGGCACCGCCACCCGCAATTTTCAAAATTTCCACCACCACGAAATCCTCCCGCAAGATTACGTCGGCTCGCGCGCCATCGTCGGCAACCGCTACAAACTCGTCGTCGACGGCACCAAAGACAGCGGCCGCGAGCTCTTCGATCTCCGTGCCGATCCCGCCGAGAAAACCAACGTTATCGCGACGCACCCCGCCGAAGCCGACAAACTCGAAGGCGTCTTGAAAGCCTGGCAGCGCTCCGTCCTCGAAAGCCTCACCGGCGCCGACTACCGCTGACGCCCCGCGCCGCGAGGCCCGCCGCCTCGACCGGAAAATTCACACCTGACTAGCGCCACGGCAGGACGCACCGAGGACACCCAGCGGCGGAGCCGCCACCCAGGCGAGCGTGCGCGCCTCCTGCACCGTATGCGCAAGCGGCTTCTCGACGAATCCATGCTTCCCCAGTGCCAGCGCCGCCATCGCGATAGGGAAAGGCATGGGGTCGGGCACCGCGATGCGCACTGCGCCGATCTGGTCGTCCAGCTTGGCTCTTCTCTGGTTTCGCTGCTCCGCGTCGGTCGCACTCGGCGAGTCCCCTGTTGCCGCCGGTCCGAACCGAGCGGCGGCTTCCCTACCGCCGTCATGCGCGCGCGCCAACCCGGCGCTGGGAAAGCGCCGCTCCTGCGAGCGCAAATCCTGCGCCCTGCGCAACGCCCACCTCGCCGGATCGTCTCACGTCCCGTTCCGCCCGATCTCGCCTGATCGGTTCACCCGCCGAATTCGTTTTCTCAACACCGCCATCATGCCCGTCACCCACCCCCTGCTCCTTCGCTCCCGTATTCTCCTGAGCCTGTGCCTGGTCTTCGCCGCGAGCTTTACACCCCGTGCGGGCCGCGCCGCGGAGGGCACCGTTTCCGAGGTGAAATCCGACCTCATCGTTTTCGGCGGCACGCCCGCTGGCATCATGTCCGCCGTCGCCGCCGGTCGCCACGGCACCAAAGTCGTCCTCATCGAACCTAGCTATCTCATCGGCGGCCTGATGAGCGGGGGACTCCACAAAACGGATATCGGCAAACGTGATACGATCGGCGGACTTTCGGCCGAGTTTTTTAAACGGGTGATGGCTTTCTACACGACCACGTACGGCGCCGGCTCACCACAGGTCAAAGCCCTCGACTACACGCAGGACCCGAAGACGCGCGGCGGTTACTATTTCGAGCCGAAAATCGCTCTCCAGATTTTCCGCGAAATGCTCGCCGAAGCGGGCGTCACCGTGCGGACCAAGGAGCAATTGCAGTCGGTCGACGCAGTCGCGGGCCTGATTCGCAGCCTCGTGACGCGCCACTACGAGACGGGTGCCGAGACGCGTTTCACCGGCACCGTCTTCATCGATGGTTCCTACGAGGGTGACCTCATGGCGCAGGCAGGTGTGCTCTACCGCGTGGGCCGCGAGGCCCGCGCCGAATATAACGAGTCCCTCGCCGGCCTGACCGAGGGCCCCGCGGAGTATCTCGGCACCGGCGACCACCGCGTCCAATCCTACAACGTCCGCAGCACGATCAGCGTGGACCCGAACAACCGCGTCCCGATTCCGAAGCCCAAGCAATATTTCCGCGAGGCCCACGCGCACCTCATCGCGACCGTGAACGCCCACGGATTAAAACGCCTCGTCGAGCTTTATCCCGACCGCGACCGTTGGGCCGAGATCAACGGCAAGCTGGATCCGAACAAGGCCGACTTCATCGGCACGAATCTCGGTTACAGCGAAGGCGACTACGAGCAACGCGCCCGCATCACGGCGAGGGTCCAGGACTACTGGCTCAGCCACTGGTATATGCTCCAGAACGATCCGGCACTGCCGGAGGACTTCAAGGCGGACGCGCGCCGCTACGGCCTTCCGAAGGACGAATATCTCGAGAGCAATCACGTCACTCCCCAGATTTACGTGCGCGTCGCACGCCGGATGCAGGGGCGCTATTTTCTCACGCAGCACGACGTGCA
>CAMCHO010000277.1 GCA_945874455.1 Opitutus sp. GAS368
TCGCGAGCGTGCGGAGGGGCTCGTGGCCGCGCTCGCCGGTGAGTTGGTCCGTGGTGACCACGGTGCAACGGGCACACGGGCCGCCGCTGCGAAACGTGATCGCGCCGATGCGCAGGCGCGACCACGTGTCTTCGGCGTAGGCGGGGCAACCGCTGATGACGAGGCTGGGGCGAAAGCGATCCATGGGAACGGGTTCTTCGCCGATGGAGACGAGACGGTCGTTGAGATGGGCGAGTGAGGCTTCGCTGGCGACGAGGAAGGGATAGCCGTCGGAGAAATTAAAGAGATCCGCTGACACGATGCGGTCGTCGCTGATCGGGGTGTTGGCCGGGACGGAGGTGAAGGCCGGGTGGTCGAGGACGGGGCGGCGGAATTTTTCGCCGATGCGGACGAGGTGGCAGGTGACACCGAGGAAGGCGGATAGCCAGGCGGAGACTTCGGGTCCGCAGTCTTCGGCGAGCAGTCCCTGACTCCGCCAAATGGATACGGTGCGGGTGGTCGCGGGGTGAGGGTCGAGGGACGAATGACGGGGAATGCGAACACTGGCGGCGCCGTCGGCGGAGAGGGTGAGATGCGTGGGGTCGAGGGCGGTCGAGATCAGCGCCATGCGCGGGAGCGGGCGCTGCGTGAGGTGCGCGCCGTGTTCATCGACCACCAAAAAACGGCGATCGCCGACCAGGCCGAGGGCATCGACATCAGCGGCGGAGACGGCGCAACCGCGGAAGGATTTGACGGGGTAGAGGAAGAGGCCGGTGAGGTGCATCGCGTCCGGTGTGATGATGGGCCGGTAGTGTTTTCGCAATGAAACAGCGGTGACGTGAAATCGGAGGCGGTCGGTGTTGGGTTGGTTGGGGGGTTGGGTGGTGGGTTCGAGGGTGTGGTGAAACGGCGGGTTGACGGAGGTGGCTGCGGCCACGGTGGCGTGCGCGTGATTTTCCACTCGGATCGTGAATGATTTTTCGGCGGGCACCGCGCCCTTGGCCTAAAAAAAGCGGCGGGTCGGATGGCGACGCCCATCAGCGAGGCCACGGGTTACTCGGACGGATGGTTGGTGGTGTCGGTGACGATTGCAGGTTCCCCGCTTTTTCCGGCGGGTAGATCTCTGAGCTAAGCGGCGGCAGTCGCGGCGAAGGTTGAGGCAGCGACCCTTTTTTCAGGGAATAGCGGTGGGTCGTTGTTTCCACCGCTTTGGGGAGATGCCTCTGAACTATCTTCTGCCCAAAGACATGAGCGAAGATCCCTATTTCCCGCTTGTTTTAACGCGACTAGGTCTCATTAGCAATCGACCATGTTTTCGAGTGTCTGCTCCATCCGATCCGCCCAGTGCGCCGCGCTTATCGCGTTGGCGGCTGTCGTCGGCCTCTCGCGATTTGAGCCCACCTCGCAGCCGGAACCAGACACCGCGGGCGCTTCCTCCGTCACACGCAGCGTCCCGCGCCACTCGTCGTTCAGCCACCCGTTGGCCAGCCGCGCGTTCGGCTTGCTAGCCCACGCGATCGGCCTCCACCGCGAGGCCTTCGTTCGGCCTACTTTCATTTCGAGCCCCCTGGCTGACGAACCCACCGCCCGCGCCCGCGCCCTCGGCCGTCCGCCGCTGGGCTGCTCGTCCGCTGACGCCATCGTCTCCGTCCGCAGGGCTGACTTTCCCGTCGACGCCTTCGCGTTCTCCCACCCGCCGGACAGGGAGTCCGCCGCTGTTCGCGCACACCGCTTTCCATTCGCCGTCGGCCCCCCATCGCCACACGTCACTCCACCCCATCGCGCGGCTGGCACTTCGGTGCCAAAGGACGTCACCGCTCGTTGTCCCATGGTCACCCTTGTCGTCCCCTTGAGTCTTTCTCCCGTTGCGCGCGTAGCGTGCTGTCAGTTGGTCGGTCAACGTTTGGCCGCACTCAAATTTCTCCCGAGTTTCGCCCTGCGCGGCGAACCGGCACCGTTCCCCACTTCCGTTCGCTTCCGTCTGCCGCTCGGCGCGTCCGGACTGAGCGACGCCTGCCTTTTCTCTTTTTCGACATGAAGACTAACCTGTCCTCCCTGGCTCACGTGCTCGCCTTGCTGGTGCTGCCGTTCGGCCTCGCCGCTTCTACCGTCTTTTCCCAAGCCGCGACGACCCCCAGTTATCTTCCTCCCCGGGACGACACCATTCATCTCGAGAAATTTCGGGTAAACGACCAACGCGAAAAATCCTACTCCAGCCAGCGCAGCGTCACGGCCACCAAGACCGACACCGCCCTCGTCGATGTCCCCCAGGCCATCAGCGTCGTCACCCGCGAACTCATCGACGATCAAGCCATGCACAGCATCGGCGACATCACGCGCTACGTGCCCGGCGCCGGGATCGCCCAAGGCGAGGGCAACCGCGATACGCCCGTCCTGCGCGGCAATGCCACCACTGCCGACTTCTTCGTCGATGGCGTCCGCGACGACGTCCAATATTTCCGCGACCTCTATTCCGTCGAGCGCGTCGAAGTTCTGAAAGGCCCCAACGCGCTGATCTTCGGCCGCGGTGGCGCCGGCGGCCTCATCAACCGCGTGAGCAAACAGGCCAACGGCACCACCACTCGTGAGCTCGCTCTCACCTTTGGCTCGTCGCGCCAGAATCGCGCTACCCTCGACCTCGGTGCCGCCGTCACGCCCGCGCTGGCCTACCGTGTCACCGCACTCTTCGAGGACGCCGACAGCTACCGCGACGGGGTCAGCCTGCGCCGTTACGGCGTCAATCCCACCGTCGCATGGCGGATCGCGCCGCGCACCACGCTCCGTGCCGGCGTCGAACATTTCCACGACGCCCGCACCGCCGACCGCGGCGTATCCTCATTTCAAGGTCGCCCCGTGCCAGCCGCCACGGCGACGTTCTTCGGTGACCCTGCCCAAAGTCCCACCCGCGCCACCGTCAACACCGCCTACACCATTTTCGATCACTCGTTCGCCGGCCGCATCACGCTGCGCAATCACACGCGCTTCGGCCGCTACGAAAAATTCTACCAAAATATTTACCCCGGTTCCGTAAATGCCGCCGGCACCACCGTCGCCCTCTCCGCCTACAACCAAGCCACCGACCGCGAGAATCTCTTCAATCACACCGACGTGGTTTTCCCCTTCGCCACCGGCGCCGTCCGTCACCAGATTCTCACCGGCCTAGAGCTCGCCCGCCAGACCACCGACAATCTCCGCCTCACCGGTTACTTCACGTCGGTTAGCCCGACGACCACCTCCCTGAACGTCCCTCTCGCCAACCCCCGCACGACGCTCCCCGTGACATTCCTGCCGGGCGCCACCGACGCCAACAACCACGGCGTCGCGCAAACCGTCGCCTGCTACGTGCAAGACCAGATCACCGTGCTCCCGCAGCTCCTCGCCGTCGCGGGAGTGCGCCTGGAAAATTTCTCCGTCGATTTCCAGGATCGCCGCACGGCCGCGACCATCGCCAGCACCGACCACCTCATCTCACCGCGCGCCGGCCTCATCTACAAACCCGCCGCTCACCTCGCGGTCTACACGAGTTATAGCACATCCTGCGTGCCCCGCGCCGGCGAACAACTGTCCTCCCTGAGCCTCACGAACCGCTCCCTCGCTCCTGAAAAATTCACGAATTACGAATTTGGCGTGAAGTGGGATTTCCACTACGACCTAGCCTTCTCCGCCGCCGCCTACCGTCTCGACCGCCGCAACGTCGCCATCACCGATCCCGCTGATCCGACCCAATCGCTCCTCGTCGACGGTCAGCGCGCGCGCGGGATCGAGCTCGGTCTCACCGGTCGCGTCACCCAAAACTGGAGCGTCGTCGGCGGCTACGCGTATCAGGACGGCACGGTCAAGACGACCCAGTCCCCCACCGTCGTCGCGGGCGCCCGGCTCGCCCAACTTCCGCGCCACACCCTCTCGCTCTGGAACCGCTACGATTTCAACCCGCAGTGGGGCTTCGGGCTCGGCACGATCTACCGCGACGAACTCTTCACCTCTACGGATAACACGGTCCGCCTCCCGAGCTTCGTCCGTTTCGACGCCGCGCTTTTCTACCGGCTCAACGCTCGTTTGCGCGCCCAACTGAACGTCGAAAATCTCCTCGATCGCGCCTACTTTGCCTCTGCGCACAGCAACACGAACATCACCCCCGGCTCGCCCCGCGCGCTCCGCTTGGGCGTGACCACGCGTTTTTGATCACCAATCCTTTTCTCCCACTCACGCCCACTCGTCCCATGTTTCGCCAAACCGTGTTCTGGATCCACCTCGTCGCCGGGCTCATCTCCGGCCTCGTCATCGCAATCATGTGCTTCACCGGCACCGTCCTCGCCTTCGAGAAACAACTCGTCGCATGGTCCGAACGCGACGCCCGCCACATCGCCCCGCCGCCCGCCGGTGCCGCCCGCCTCCCGCTCGACGAACTCCGCGCGCGCCTCCGCACCGCCCAGCCCGAGGCCCGCCCCCAAAGCCTCGTCGTCTCCTCGGATCCACTCGCGGCAGTCGCCTTTGTCGCCGGTCGCAGCCCCGCCTTTTACGTCAATCCTTACACCGGCGACATTCGCCAACCCACCTCGACGGCCATCGCGTCGTTCATGCGCACCATGACCGACCTCCACCGCTACCTTGGCTTTGACGGCAAGGAGAGCCGCCCGCGCGGCAAACTCATCACCGGCATCTGCAACCTCGCCTTCGCCCTCCTCGCCGTCACCGGACTCTACCTGTGGATGCCGCGCAGCTGGTCGTGGCGCGCCGTCTCCCCCGTCATCTGGTTCCGCCAAAACTCTGCGGCGAAAGCGCGCGAGTTTAACTGGCACAACGTCATCGGCCTATGGTCCGCCCCTGTATTGATTATCCTGACACTCACGGCCGTTCCGATCTCGTTCCGCTGGGGTGGCACGCTCATCGCCACCCTCACCGGCACACCGGCCCCGACGGACAACGCCGCCGGCTCCCGCAGCAGTGGATCGCCCGAGCCCAAGGTGCCACCGCCCGCCGCTGACGCCCGCCCGCTCTCGTCCGACGTCCTGCTCAACCGGGTGCAAACCGCTTTCCCTGCGTGGCAAACGATCACGATGCGCCTCGGCGGAACGCCTGACGTGTTTTCCGCCACCGTCCGTGAATCCACTGCGTGGCCCCGCACCGCCAACACCGCCGTCACGCTCAATTCCGCCACCGGCGAAGTCCTCCTGCGCACCGGCTACGCCGACCAAAACGCCGCGCAACAAGTCCGCTCGTGGACGCGCTTCCTGCACACCGGCGAAGCGCTCGGCCTCGTCGGCCAA
>CAMCHO010000278.1 GCA_945874455.1 Opitutus sp. GAS368
GTTGCGCGAGTGGCTGCAGACGGCGGATGCGCCGACGCTGCTGGTCAGCGAGCGGGGCGATAACCGCGACGCATTACACGGGCGCACGCGGCACGTGGCCGTGTCCTTGGCTGCGCTCGTGACGCAGTTGCCGGTGGCGTCCGATCCCAATGGCTACGAGCGCATGTGGGCGTCGTATGAGCGCAAGGTGCGTCTGGCACTCGATGCACGGTTGGCGGGGACGACCGCGATGTTTGAGGCGAAGGCGGCGTGGTTGTTGGCGCAGCACCTACCGGCGGGAACGCCGTGGATGGTTTCAAATTCAATGCCGGTGCGGGACGTGGAGTATGTGGTGCCGGCGGGGAGTCGCGGGCTGCGTCCGCTCTGCAATCGCGGGGCCAATGGGATCGATGGCACTCTGTCTACGGCGCTGGGTGTGGCGCACGGTGCCGGGCGGGCGGCGGTGTTGCTCACGGGCGATCTCGCGCTGTTGCACGACACGAACGGCTTCTTGATTCGGCCGAAGTTGCGCGGGGCGCTGACGATTGTGTTGATCAACAATCACGGCGGCGGAATTTTCGGGCACCTGCCGGTCGCGCAGTTTGATCCGCCATTTGAGGAATATTTTGCGACGCCGCAGGAAGTGGATTTCGCGAAATGGGTGTCGGCTTACGGTGGGGAGCACGTCGCGGTGCGCGACTGGGCGCATTTCACGGAACTGGTGACTACGCTGCCGGCGAGTGGGATTCGCGTGCTGGAGGTGCCGACCGATCGCCAGGCCGATGCGGCGATGCGGAAGCAGCTGTTTGCCGACGTCGCGGCGATGTTGGGGTAGGGCGAACCGGGAGACGCGCGCCTGCGGTCGGCGCTCGGCCAGCGCCTACAATTGGATGGGGAGGCCGACCTCGATGATCTGCATCGGGGGGAGATTATAGTAGTCGCGGGCTTGGCGGGCGTTACGGCTGAGGAAGCCGTACAAGTGTTTTTGCCACTCCCACATATCGGCTTCGCCACCGGTGATGATCATCTCGCGATTGAAATAATAGGTCGCCTCGTTGGGCTTCAGCGGCACGCCGGCGTCACGAATGCGCTCGATCAGCGACGCGACGTCGGGTGATTCCATGTAGCCGTAGTGGGCGATGGCGCGCCACACGCCCTCGCCGATTTCGCGGACTTCGAGGCGGTCGCTCGCGGCCACCTGGGGCACTTCCTTGGCGGTGACGCTGAGGAGCACGACGATTTCGTGGAGGACCTTGTTGGCTTTGACGTGATGGAGCAGGACGAGGGGAGTGCCGCGGGGATTTCCGGCCATGAAAACACCCGTGCCACGGACGCGGATGACGTGCTTGCTGGCGGCGATGTTGCACAGCTCGGCCTCGGTGATTTCGTTGGCGTAGACTTTGCGAAAAATCTCCGTCTTCCCGGATTTCCACGTGTGCATGATGGCGATGACCGCTGCGGCAATGGCGATCGGGAGCCAGCCGCCGTCCATGAATTTGTGCAACGTGGCGACGAAGAAGACCGCATCGATACACATAAAGATCGTGCAGAGGGCGAGGGCGCGCCAGAGGGGCCATTTCCACGAGTGGCGCATCACGATGTAAAACGCGTAGGTTGTGACGATCATCGTGCCGGTGACAGCGATGCCGTAGGCGGAGGCGAGGCGATCGCTAGAACCAAAGTTGAGGACGACGGCAATCGAGGCGAGCGCGAGGGCGGTGTTGATCAACGGCACATAAATTTGACCGACTTGGTCGGCATTGGTGTGGGTGACCGTCAGGCGGGGAAAGTAGCCGAGTTGAATCGCGGAGCGAGTCAGGGAATACGCGCCGGAGATGACGGCCTGGCTCGCGATGATGGCGGCGGCGATCGAAAGCAGGGTGAGTGCGAGCTGGCCCCAGCCGGGCGGGGCGAGGGCGAAAAAAGGATTCGCGGTCGAATTGGGGTGGCCGATGACATAGGCACCTTGGCCGTAGTAGTTCAGCAGGAGGCCAGGGAAAGCGAAAAAATACCAAGCCTGCCCTATCGCGCGGCGCCCGAAATGGCCCATGTCGGCGTAAAGCGCTTCGGCCCCGGTCACGCACAGCACGACGGAACCGAGGATGATAATGGCCCCGCCGGGATGTGAAATGAGGAGCTTGAGGCCAAGGAGCGGGTTCAGCGCGGCAAAGACCTGCGGGGCGTCCTTGATTTGCCAGAGCCCGAGCAGCCCGAGGGTGAGGAACCAGAGGACCATCACAGGGCCGAAAATACCTCCGATGGTTTTGGAGCCTTTGCGTTGAAACCAAAAAAGACCGGCGAGAATGATGGACGCAATGGTCGTGATATAAGGGGTGAAGGCGGGACTGAAGCCCTTCAGGCCTTCGGCGGCGCTGAGCACAGAAATGGCGGGGGTGATGACGCTATCGCCATAGAGGAGGGCGGCGCCGATCAGAATAACCAGCACGGTGAAGCCGATCTTGCTGTTGGGTTTCGTCGAGCCGGTTTTGGAGTGACTCAGGGCGAGGAGGGCAAAAACCCCGCCTTCGCCGCGGTTGTCGGCGCGCATGACGAAGCCGATGTATTTGAGACACACGACGAGGAGGAGCGCCCACGTCATGAGCGAGAGGATGCCGAGCACGCCCTCGGCGCGTTCCCCGGGTGCGAGCTGCGCGAGGCACTCCTTCATGGCGTAGAGGGGGCTCGTGCCAATGTCGCCAAAGACGACGCCGAGCGCTCCCACGCACAGCGCGGCTTGTGCCCCTGTCTTGATTGGCGTAGTCGAGGGAGCACTCATAGGAAGACGAAGCATCCCGTAAGAGGAGGGCGGCTCCAAGCAGTTTTATGGGTCAGCCAAAATCAGCTTGCTATGGAGGAGACTGCTCTGGTCGGTGGACAATTCGCCTAAAAACTCCACGCTCCTCGCCATGACTCCCGATTGGAAAGTTGCGAAGACTTACACCGACATTCTTTACCACAAAGCTGGCGGCATCGCCAAGGTGACGATTAACCGACCGGAGAAGCGCAATGCGTTTCGGCCGGAGACGGTCACCCAGATGTTTGCTGCGTTCAGCGACGCACGCGAGGATCCGGACATTGGCGTCGTGCTGCTCACCGGAGCCGGACCGCATACGGATGGGAAGTACGCGTTTTGCGCGGGCGGCGATCAAAGCGTCCGCGGTCACGCCGGCTACATGGGTGACGATGGGGTGCCGCGGCTGAATGTACTCGATTTGCAAAAGCTCATCCGCTCGATGCCCAAGGTCGTGATCGCGCTGGTGGCGGGTTACGCGATCGGGGGTGGTCACGTGCTGCACGTCGTGTGCGATCTGAGCCTCGCGGCGGATAACGCGATCTTCGGCCAAGTGGGTCCGAAGATGGGTAGCTTCGACGGCGGTTTTGGGTCGAGCTACTTGGCGCGAGTGGTCGGCCAGAAAAAGGCGCGAGAAATCTGGTATCTGTGTCGGCAATATAACGCCGCCGAAGCGCTCGACATGGGACTGGTTAACAAGGTCGTGCCCGTGGCGGAGCTCGAGGCCGAAGGCGTGAAATGGGCCCAGGAAATTCTCGGGCATAGCCCTCTGGCGATTCGGCTGCTGAAGAGCGGATTCAACGCCGAGCTCGACGGGCAGGCGGGCATTCAGGAACTCGCGGGTAATGCGACGCTGCTCTATTACATGAGCGAGGAGGCGAAAGAGTTTCACTCGGCGCAGCGCGAAAAGCGGAAACCTGATGCGCGAAAGTATCCGTGGTTGCCGTGAGAGAGTGCCCTCGTCGTTCGCGATGGGCGGACGCAACCCTGCGCCCTCATGGCGATGGGGTGGTGAGTGGCCAGTAGCGTATTCGGAATGCGGGCACGGGGACGTGCCGGCCCGCCCGATCACACACGCTCGAGCTTGATGGGGTAGGTCTGATTCGAGGCAAACTGGGCGACGTAGACACTGCCGTCATCGTCGACGAGCACGTCGTGGGGGTGAATGAAAACGTCCTCTTGGTGGCGCATCGGCTGGAGTTTTCCGGTGTCGTCGTAGACGGGCGCGGTGCCGGCGATGTTGGCAACGACGCGCAGATTTTCGTCGAGCACGGACAGAAACCCGCGACTGGCGCGGTCTTTGGGCCAATTGTCGGCGAGGTGGGCGACGAAGAAGTTTTTACCGTGCTGGCGGATTTGGCGGGGATTGCCGCCGGGCAGGTCAACGTGAGCGAGTTTCTGGCCGTCGAGACTCAGGCTGAGTAAATACTGTTGGTCGCTCATGGCGATGAGCAGCGAAGGAGCGGCGGGCCGGCGCAGATCGATCATGCCGGCGTGCGGGCCCCAGTGAGTGATGCCGCCCTCGGCGCCCCCGAAGATGCGGCGGAATTTTCCGTCCGCACCGTAGTGGACGATATAGTCGCGACCGTAACCATCGAGGACGTAGAACTCGCCGTTCAGTAGGTGTAGCGTCCACGAAGGGCGATACTGGTCTGCTTTGTCATATTTCCCCGTCGCTTCGGGCCAGAGCCATTCATCGAGCGTGGTGCCATCGAGCGTCGTTTTCTCGACGCGATGGGTGGCGAGGTCGGTGATAAATAAAACCTCGCGCGTGCCTTCGGTGACGAGGGAGAGGCCGTGCGCGCCGGGGAATCGAGTGCCCCACTTGTGCACCAGTTTCCCCTGCCGGTCGTAGACGATTACGTTATTGGCCGGGTGGTTCGTCAGCAGAATGATGTGGCCGGCGCGATCACGGGCGAGGCCGTGGCAATCTTTGACGGGCGTCTTGGCATCGAGGATACCCCAGCCGGGCACGACGCGGTAACGGAAGTCCCCTTGGCCGAGGATGGGTCCCGTGCTGGTGATGGCTGGTGCCGATTGCGCGGACGTCCTCACGAGAGAGCAGCTGGCGAGGGCGGCGGCAGAGCCGAGGAAATTCCGACGGGTTAGGCGGGGCATGGGGATGGCGTTGGAAACCACGAGGGTCAGTTATCCCGGCCCGCGGCCCAGCGTACGCCGCGGGCGATCATGGTGAGAAACACGGGATCGTGCCAGGTGACGTTGCCGTGGCCCCAAGTGGTACCGAAGACGCGCGTGCCGGCGAAATCGTTGGTCCAGATCGACGGGTAAGTCTTGCCATCGGCTTCGCTGACGGCGGTCGCGAGGGCGGTGGTCTTCGGCCACGTTTTTTCGATGATGTAAAGTTCGTCCATGGGCGTGACCCATTGCTCGGGAAACCCGCGCATGGCGGGATGGTTCTTAGCGGCGGCGGTCGGCGTGACGGTGTAGCGGGCTTGGTGGTCGTG
>CAMCHO010000279.1 GCA_945874455.1 Opitutus sp. GAS368
TCCTGCCAACTCCCGAGGGAACAATCGTTTGCGGCAACGTCCTGCACTCATTCAGCAGCCTCTTCCGCCAGGATTTTCGGGACGAGGCCCGGCGCTACACGGAGAACTGCATCCGTTTGAGGGGAGCTCGCAGGGCATACCGACGTCAGGTGATTTCTTAACTCCTGGTAGCTGCGAGCGTGAGCGAGTGGAGTTTCGACGAGCGTCCAAATATCACGCGACGTTGCGCAATCGTGGAACGTGCAGGGCGCTTTCGGTCAACAGACGGTTCCGGAACCCCTGCTTCGATGTCGCTCGTGGCCAGCTTGCTCTGCCCCGCCGCTCTGCCGTGCGGCAGCCCGCACCCTTAACGCCGCGACTTCCGCCCCTTCGCCCCGCCCGCCGCCGCCCTCGACTTCGGATATTCTTTGGATGATGCCTGCGCCACCTTCCGATAATCGCCGCTCTTCAGCGCATTCACCTGATCCCTCAGCAGGGCCGCGCGTTCAAACTCCAACCGCCCCGCGGCCTCCTGCATGTCCAGTTCCAACTCCGCGATGACCGCCGCGACATCGTCGGCACTTTCCGCCACCATCGGCTCATCGTCCGGTCGCACGCCGGAACCATCGTAAACGCGCAGGCTCGTCTGCGCCGTGCGCATCACGCTCCGCGGCGTGATGCCGTGCTCAGTGTTGTAGGCAATCTGTTTTTCCCGGCGATACTTCACGGTCGCCATCGTGCGCTTGATCGAATCGGTCTCTTTGTCTGCGTAGAAAATCACCCGCCCTTCGATGTGCCGCGCCGCCCGGCCCGCCGTCTGGATGAGGCTCGTTTCACTGCGCAGAAAACCCTCTTTGTCCGCATCGAGGATCGCCACCAGCGCCACCTCGGGTAGATCGAGCCCTTCGCGCAGAAGATTGATTCCGACGAGCACATCAAAATTCCCCAATCGCAGATTGCGCAGAATCTCGACCCGTTCGATCGCATCGATATCCGAATGCAAATACTCCACCCGGATCTTCGCCTCTCGGAAATAACTCGTCAGGTCCTCCGAAAGGCGTTTCGTCAACGTCGTCACGAGCACGCGCTGCCCCAACGCCGTGGCCGCGTTGATCTCACCGATGAGATGCTCCACTTGGTTCTTCGTCGGCCGCAGCACAATCTCCGGATCAATCAATCCCGTGGGCCGGATGAGTTGTTCGGCGATGACCGCCGATTTCTTAAGTTCAAACTCCGCCGGGGTCGCCGAGACGTAGAGCGTCTGCCCAGTCACCTGCTCAAACTCCGCAAAACTCTGCGGCCGGTTGTCCAACGCCGAGGGCAGCCGGAACCCAAAATTCACCAGCGTCGTCTTACGCGCTTTGTCGCCGTTGAACATCCCGCCGATCTGCGGAACGGTCACGTGGCTCTCGTCCACCATCAGGAGAAAATCCTTCGGAAAAAAATCGAGCAGACAGAATGGCCGCTCTCCCGCCTTTCGCGCCGTCAGATGTCGCGAGTAATTTTCAATGCCGTTGCAGAAGCCCATTTCTTGCAGCATCTCCAAATCGTAATTGGTCCTCATGCGCACCCGCTGCGCTTCCAAGTATTGGCCGTTCTTCTCGAAGAACGCCACGCGCTCATCGAGCTCCGCGCGGATGGCTTGGATCGCCGGCTCCAGTTTCCCACGGCTCGTCACATACTGGTTGGCCGGGTAGAGATCGAACTGGTCGAGCGTGCGGAGCACTTCGCCGGTCAAGGGATCGAACTCGCTCAACCCTTCGACGTCGTCACCGAAGAATTCCACCCGCAGCCCGTGCTCCAGATACGCCGGCATCACGTCCACGGTGTCTCCCCGCACCCGAAACCGACCGGGCTTCAACTCGTAGTCGTTTCGCTCGTAGATATTGTCGACGAGCTTCTCCAAGAATTTCTGTCGCCCCAACGCCGCACCGCGCCGCAACGGAATCCGCATCTCGGAAAATTCCTCCGGCGAACCCAGCCCGTAGATACACGACACGCTGGCAACCACGATCACGTCCCTCCGCGACACCAACGAACTCGAAGCCGCGATCCGCATCCGCTCAATCTCCTCGTTGATCGACGAATCCTTTTCGATGAACGTATCGCTCGAAGGAATGTAGGCCTCCGGTTGGTAGAAATCGTAGAAGCTGACAAAGTATTCCACCGCGTTCTCGGGAAAGAAATTTTTAAACTCCGAGTAGAGCTGCGCCGCGAGCGTCTTGTTGTGCGAAAGAATCAGCGTCGGCCGCTGCGTCTGCGCGATCACGTTCGCCATCGTGAACGTCTTCCCCGACCCCGTGACTCCCAAGAGGGTCTGGTGCTTGTTCCCCGCATTCACCGAGGCCACGAGCTGTGCAATCGCCAAGGGTTGATCTCCCTTCGGCTGGTAATCGGAGACGAGCTTGAAACGCATCGCTCAACCGAAAACCAGCGCCCGCAAATCCGCAACCGCCAGCTCATCCAGTCGGTGCACCACCCGGTGCACTTTACCGGTAAGTTCCGTCTCCGGGTGCGTCGTCGCCACCCCGACCACTTTCATCCCGCCCGCATGCCCCGCCTCAATCCCCGCAAACGCATCCTCGAACACGACGCACCGCTCGGGCGCGACACCCGTCTTCGCCGCCGCTTTGAGAAATACATCCGGATGCGGTTTGCCGTGCGCCACATCTTCGGACGTCACCATGCCGCCGAACAATCCCTCGAACCCGAGCACACCCAAGAGCGTCGTGATATTCTCGCGATGCGTCGAAGACCCGATGCAGCTCGGCACGCCAGCATCCCGCAAACGCTCCAGGAATACCCGCACCCCGGGCAACGCGTTCAATCCGCTTTCCACCACGATCTCGCGATACGCCGCCTCCTTGCGCAGCGAGAGCCGCCGCACCTCCGCCGGCTCACTCGCCCAATTCAAGAGCTGCGGAATAATCCATTCATTCTTCTTGCCGAAACCGGTCTTGAAATACCCCTCCGGCAGCACGCGCCCTTCCTCGCGGGCCAGCCGCTCCCAACTCGCTTCATGCTGCCGCGACGAGTCGATGATCACCCCATCCCAGTCGAAAAGAATTCCGATATTTTCCATGGTTACAGTCCAAACACTTTCAGCACCCCACCCCACACACCCGCCCAAAATTTCCTCGCCTGCTGCGCCTCACCGGAGCTGGCGACTTGCTGGCAAATGAAAATCCCTTGGCCCGCAAACAGATCGTCAAAGAGCGGATTCATCCCTCGGTAGTAGCTCCAAAACGTCTCCGCGCGCACCGGCCGATAATCGAGCTGAGGCGTAAAGCCCATGGTCGCGTCCTGATTCGTCCGCCGCGCCGCCACCGCCCCTCCGTCGCGCGCCAATAATTGCTCCACCCTCACGCCACGGCTACCCGCCACCACGAGCTGGCAGGGTCCCACAAACTCAAAGAATCGAAACTGCAGCGTCACCCAGGCCTGCCACCGGAAGAGCTGCCAGCGGCGGCGGATTTTCAGCCGCTGGCCCTCGTTCGTCACGACCCCCGCGAGAAAACTCGGCCGCAGCACGAGCGAGGATCCTTCGGCCAACGTGATCACCGCGAGCTCGCTGAGGGCATTGCCTTGGTGGGATAGCGTGAGCTGCGCCTCCCCGCTCTCCCCGCGATGGCTCAGCTCAATCAGCTCCACCAGCCCCGTCGCGACGCAGGTGAATGGGATCGTCCAATCCAGCATGGTCCGACCTCGCCGTTTCAGCCCCTCATCCGAGGACTGGAGGAACCGCTCCTTCACCCACAGCCGTTCGCCGGTCCGCAGCATCACCGTCGCCGCGACCTGACTAGCGCTCACCTCCGGCAGCACCGCGAGTCGCTGCTCCAGCCGCACCGGACGCCCGCGCGCAATCCACGGCGCGAGAAAATAATACAACCAGATTCTCCACGCCGTTGGGCCGAGGAAGTAGAGCCCCAGCGCCACCACGACCCATCCTTTGATCGCCATGCGGATCGGCGCCCATCCGACTTCATGGTTCCACGCGCGTTCAGCGTAGTGCAGCACCTTCGACTGCTGCTCCTGCGCCGCAGTCAGTTGCTGATCGATCTTACCCAGCGCGATCTCCAGTCCATCCCGCTCCCACGTAGTCCGCGTAAAGTCCCGCTGGAGCGCCGCGACCTTGGCCGTAACCGTAAGTCGTAGTGTCGCGAGACTCAGGATACGTTCCGCATTGGCTTTCTGTTGCTCCGAGTTGCCTGTCAGCTTGTCCCAGGTGCTCTCCAAGTCCCTCAGGGTGGCGATAATCTTGTCCGCCTGCTTCCCGCGCTCCTGCTCGGCCGTGATTTCAACGGAAATGCGATCCATCCGTTTATGCACATCGTCCAACGCACTCTTCACCTTCGACCGCTCACCCGTGATCGCACGGACGGCGTCCTGGCGCCACTGTTCGAAGTCCACGTTGTCCTTCAAGAAGAGCCACAGCCCACAGGACGCAAAGCCCAGGCCCACGATCAGCACGCCCACGGCGAACTTCTCGAAGACCCAACGGATAAACTGAAAGATGACAGTGAGCATGAGTGAACACGGAATTTCTCCGCGGAAATAAGGGCAATCATTGAAAATTCCGGATTCCCGAAAGCCAATGGCTAAACCCACCCACCCGACCCAAAATCTTCGGACCAAGAACTGACGCTCGGTGCCCTTGGGACGCAGCGCTGTCACAGCCCGCCCCCGCAACGCCAGACCCGAAAGGAAAGAGGTCCAGCGCGGTGGTCTCGTCGCTCGGCGATTCCGACGTCTTCACGAGGGATTGCCGGCGGTGCGACCAAGCCGACGACGCGATCAGCCTCCCCCGCAGCGATTCTCGACCGCACCCAATATCCCGCCGTTGCCGCGCCGGGTCGCTCCCCGTCACACGCGAAGCCGGCAGCGTGACAGTCTTCGACGGTTACCGCGTGCAACCCAACCTTTCCACCAGCCCCGCCCAGGGTGGCCTCCGTTTTCACGAGCACGTCACCCTCGGTAAACGCCAGTATCTCGCCCGCCCCCGCTACCTGCAGGAAATGGTCTCCTGCGCCCCCCGAGCCAGTTGATCCGCGCGCCGATGCTCCCCGTCGATGACGAGCAAACCATTCCTGAACGCCGGGGCGGCGGCGGGCACTGCTCACCTCGCCACTAAATCACCTCATCACGACGAAAAAACTGGACGGAGTATCGCACTTTCAGACAGGGAAAGAGCGTCGTGTCAGCATTACGAGGTCTTCCTCGGAGCCCC
>CAMCHO010000280.1 GCA_945874455.1 Opitutus sp. GAS368
TTTGAGGGCGTGCTCTGGCGCAGCGACCTCAAGCTCGCTACGCCCGGCGAAGGCGCGAGCCACGCCGCGAAGCAGACCGCTTGGGAAACCGCCACAAAGTCCATCCGCGCCGAGATCGAGCTGCTCGTCGGCCCCGCTCGCGACAGCGCCGTGCGCAAGGCCCATGAAAAATTCACCGACGACCTCCAAGCAATCCTCGACAAGCCCTTCGCGTCGCGCACGCCGCACGAGCGCGTGCTCGCCGTCCTCTGCGAGCGTCAGCTCGAGTACGAGATCGAGCGCTACGAGCCGCAGAAGGCGCTCAAGACCCCTGAGACGAAGGCCCGCTACGCCACGCTCCTTTCACAGCTGAAACAGTTCGACTCGCTCAAGCCCGCCCCTCTGCCCGAGGCCTTCGTCGCGACCGACGCTGCGCGCACCGCCCCGCCCACACTCATGAAGGGCCGCCGCGGTGGTGAGCGCGAGGTCGCGCCCGCCTTCCTCACGCTCATCGCCCCCGAGCCGCCCGTGATCACTCCGCTCGAAAACTCTACCGGTCGCCGCGCCGCACTCGCTGCGTGGATCACCCATCCCGACAACCCGCTCGCCACCCGCACCATCGTCAACCGCGTCTGGCAATATCACTTCGGCCGCGGGATCGCTGGCACGCCCAACGATCTCGGCAAGCTCGGCGACAAGCCCACGCACCCCGAACTGCTCGACTGGCTCGCGCGGCGCTTCGTCGCGCAGGGCTGGAGCTTCAAGCAACTCCACCGCGAAATCATCCTCTCCGCCACCTACCGCCAGACCGCACGCGTGTCGGCGTCCGCGACCGCCGCGCTCGTCGATCCCGCAAATCATTTCCTCTGGCGTTTCTCGCCGCGTCGCCTCGATGCCGAGCAGGTGCGCGACGCCATGCTCGCCGCCTCGGGCGAACTCGACCTCGCCGTCGGCGGTGCGCCCGCCGATGCCAACCTCTCCGCGCGCCGCACCCTCTACACCACCAAGCGCCGCAACAGCCCCAACGAACTCCTCCGCGTGCTCGACGCCCCCGCCGGCTTCGCGAGCAGCTCTGAGCGCCAAGTCACCGCGACGCCGTTGCAAGCGCTCCTCTTCACTAACGGCGACTGGCCGCTCGCCCGTGCCCGCGCCCTCGGCGCTCGCGCCGATTCGGTCGAAGCCGTGTGGCAGTCCGTGCTTGGTCGCGCGCCCACGGTCGCGGAAACGGAAAACGCCGAGGGCTTTCTCTCCCGCCGCCTCTCCTCGGAGCGTCAGCCGTCCGATCCGTTGCCTTCCACGCTCACCGTCGGCGAAGCTGCGGCCGAAGCCAGTCGCTTCCGCGAAAACACCGCGCGCGAGCGCCTGCTCGTCCGCACCGCACCGCGCGAGGGCGACGACTTCACCGTCGAGGCCGTCGTCAAACTCGACAGCCTCGATGTCGCCGCGTCCGTGCGGGTGATCGCGTCGCGCTGGAACGGGGAGAAGCTCTCGCTCGACTCGCACGGCTGGTCGCTTGGCGTGACCGGAAAAAAATCCGCGCTCAAACCCGGCAGCCTCATCGTCCAACTCGTGGGTGAGGACGACAACGGCAACACCGCCTACGAGGCCATCGGCTCAGGCCTCGCGATCGCCTTGGGCCAGACACACCACGTCGTCGCGCGCATCTCCTGCGCGGACGGCACGGTGGCGTTTTCGGTCCGCGACCTCGGCGCGCCAGAGTCGGCGCCGCGCACCGCGACGGCCAGATTCACGCTCGTCGGCAAGCTCGGCGCCGGCGCCTCCACGCCCGTCATCGGCGGCCTCTACCGCCGCGGCCCGCACCAATTCGACGGCCGTATCGACGCCGTGCGCGTCGCCCCCGGCCTGCTCGACGAGTCCGCGCTCTCCGCTGAACCCTCGCGCTGGCCCGCGCTCGGCGCGATGACGTGGGACGCCCGCCGCCCGCTCCCCGCCGGCTACGAATGGCAAGCCGGCGCCAGCAACGCGGAAAGCTCCGACCCGCGCACCCGCGCCATGACCGACCTCGCCCACGTGCTGCTCAACTCGAATGAGTTTCTGCACCTGCATTAAACGGACGTCAGAATCTTTAACCACGAATGAACACGAAAGAACACGGCTGCGGAACGGAGCACTCGCGCCTTTATCCGGGTGCCTCCGTTTCTATCTGGGGTTCAAACCTGTTTTAATCGACCGTCCCCATGCCCTGCCACCACTACACTCCCGTTGCCTCCCTCCGTGATTTCCTCCGCACCGCCGGCTGCGGTTTTGGTGCGGTCGCGCTCGCGGCCCTCTCGCAGTCGCCTTTGCTCGCGGCCTCGGGCGGACTCACGCCGCGCTTTGTGAAGATCAATCGTCCGATTTGATCACAGGCTATGGAGACGGTTTACATTGAGACGACGATTCCTAGCTACCTGACGGCTCATCGCAGCCGTCAGGAGCCGATGGCGTCCCATCAACAGATCACGCAGGACTGGTGGGATCACGAGCGCGTGCGCTTTCGTCTCTACTCATCGATTGCGGTGCGCGCCGAGATTTCCAAGGGAGACGCCGCTGCCGCCGCGAGGCGGTTGAAGGTGATGACGGGCCTCCCGGAGCTGGAGATCACAGCGGAAGTTCAGCCGCTGGCCGAGGCCATCGTGCAGGTGCTGCAACTGCCTTCGCACGCAGAAATGGATGCCACGCATGTCGCCTTTGCCATCGTCCACCGGATGGACTATTTCCTCACTTGGAATTGCGTTCATCTGGCCCATGCGACTCGCCAGAAGACGCTGTATGCGTATTGCACCTACCACCGGCTTCATGGGCCCGTGATTTGCACTCCCGAACTCCTGATCCATCCAGATATATGAAAGACTCCATCGTCCAAGCAGTCCGTGATGCCAGAACGGCCGTCGCGGGCGATTTTGATTTCGAGCTACCTAAGTTTTTTACTTGGGCGAAGGCGCACACCGCGGCGGAGCGAAAAGCAAAGCACTGGTTGCCAATCAGCCCGGGCAGTTTGTTAGAGACCGCAGTCGGGACGCCCAAGTCGGTCGTAGTTAAGAAGCGCCGTGTGCGTCCCGCCGGGGTCTCAGCTTAGACGTTGATCTGGAAATTCATTCCCCATGCCCTGCCACCACTACACTCCCGTCGCCTCCCGCCGTGATTTCCTCCGCACCGCCGGCTGCGGTTTTGGCGCGGTCGCGCTCGCGGCGCTCTCCCAGTCGCCTGTGCTCGCGGCGTCGGGCGGGCTCACGCGCGCGAGCGCGGCGCTGACCGGGCGCGCGGGACGTGCGAAGAACGTCATTTTCCTTTTCATGGAGGGCGGGCCGAGCCACCTCGACACCTTCGATCCCAAGCCGCTCATCAACGAGCTCAACGGCCAGCAACTTCCTGCGAGTTTCAAGCCGCCGATCCTCGCGATGGGCGAATCCAAATCCCCGATCATGGGCAGCCCTCGCAAGTGGGCGCAGCACGGAAAGAGTGGGCTGTGGGTCTCCGACTGGTTCCCGCATGTCGCGACGCATGCCGACGATCTCGCGGTGATCAAGTCGTGCGTGTCCGACGGCATCAACCACGCCGGCGGTGTGTGCCAAATGAACACCGGATCCGTCTTCGGCGGACGCCCCTCGCTCGGCGCGTGGGTGGACTACGGCCTCGGCACGGAAAATAAAGATCTCCCCGGTTTCGTCGTCATCAAAGACAGCGAGAAGGAAGTCGTGAACGGCGTGCGCAACTGGGGCACCGGCTTCATGCCCGCGGTGCATCAAGGCGTGGAGTTCAGCTCGGCCGGCTCGCCCATCCGCAACCTGCAAAATCCCAAGGGCCACGACGACGCGCGCCAGCGCGACAAGCTTGCGCTCCTCGCCGAGATGAACCGCACGCACGCCGCCACGCGCCCCGACAACACAGAGCTCGAGGCCCGTATCCGCAGCTACGAGCTCGCCTATGCCATGCAGGCCCAGGCGCCCGGCACGGTTGATCTTTCCAAGGAAACTGCGGCAACGAAAACCCTCTACGGCTTCGACGAAAAGGAGACCGCCGTGTTTGGCCGCAACTGCCTGCTGGCGCGCCGCCTCGTCGAGCGCGGGGTGCGTTTCGTACAACTCTACAGCGGTGCGGGTAGCGGCTGGGACAGCCACACCCAGCTCGAGAAAAACCACGGCGCGCTCTGCCGTGCCGTGGACAAACCCATCGCCGGCCTTCTCGCCGACTTGAAAGCGCGCGGCCTGCTCGACGAGACGCTCGTCATTTGGGGTGGTGAGTTTGGCCGCACGCCGATGGCTGAGCAGACCGGCGGCCGCGACCACAACCCGGGCGGTTTCACCATGTGGATGGCCGGCGGCGGCGTGAAGGGAGGCCAGAGCATCGGCGCGACTGACGACCTCGGCCTCTACGCGGTGAAAGACAAACTCCACGTCCACGATTTGCACGCGACCATCATGCACTTGCTGGGCGTAGACCATACCAAGTTGATCTACCACCATCAGGGGCGGCCTGAGCGCATCGATCTGAACGAAGGTCGCGCCTACACGAAAATCATTGGCTGAGATTGAAAATGCGACGGCGTTTCGGGCAGCTGCGCGAGTGTGGAGTTTGGGGTAGGAAAGGGCATTTGGTTGCAGGAAGCGTTCGTCCCCGCGGAACCATCGTCTGGCCGATCGGCGGTTCCTGAGCGCCCGACGTCGACCGACTTGGTTCGCCGAGATCACGGCGGCCACAGCCAAGGGCGCTGAGGCGGCCGTAGTCGTTGTAGCGTCCGGGCTCGGGCAAGCGTGCGGTAGACGGAACGCTCACGGAGTCCGCTCCAATCCAGCGCGGGTTGAAGCACTGCGTCATGTCGGCCGCGCTACCGCGAGGAGTCTAGATCAGCACGGCCTGCGTGCGGCCGCCGAGGTCAATGGTTTCGACGCGGGTGACGGTGAGGTGTGCGCCTTGGGATGTGAGCAGGGTCCGGAGGGCATCGAGGTCATCATGATCTTCGGTGACGACTTGGCCGAAGCGACGATAGGTGACGCGGTAGGCCGTCTCCAGACCTTCAATACGGCGCAGGGATTCGCGGGCGGCTGACGGCGGCGGGAATCCGGCGCTCCGTTCGGAGGGGCGTGCGGTGAGTTTGCGCTTAAGCTTGGTGTCGGACGGAAGGGCGGGGCGCGTGAAGGGGTAGGGCTCGCCGAGGATCGCAGCAGC
>CAMCHO010000281.1 GCA_945874455.1 Opitutus sp. GAS368
CACGATAAATCATGGGGTCCGATGAGAACGCCATCGAGCCCGTCAACCGCGAGGATCTCGTCGAGGGCGGCGAGTGCCGGGGCGCTTTCGATGTTGACGATGAGGGTGCGGGGCGCGGCCCGTTTTTCCACGTAGGCCTGCAGATCAGAGTCGAGCGGTTCGCCTGACAAATGGGCCTCCAGCGTGCGGCCCTTGAGCGGCCGCTTCTTGACGGCACCCACGAGCGCGCGGACGTGTTCCGCCGTCTCCACATACGGCGCGACGATCCCGACCGCGCCTCCATCGAGCGCCACACACGCCTCGTAGGGATCGGGTGACGTGATCCGCACGATGGGCGGGAGCCCGACGGCCCGATAGGCTTGGCACATCCAAGCGAGTTTCTCGCGATCCAGCGGGATGTGCTCGGTGTCGATGAAAACAAAGTCGAGTCCGAGCGTCACGACGACCGGCACCCAATGCGGCGATGGGCTCACAATGAGCGTGCCGTAAAGGCGATCTGCGCTGCGGAGTCGCTCCGCAAAAAATTTAGCCGGCGAGGAGTTCACGGTTTGGCAGCAATCCACTCGAGATTAAAGCGGGCCGCGACGATGTCGTTGGCCTTTTCGTAGAGGCACAGGACCGTGCCATCGGGCAAGACCGCGAGGTCCGAGTAGGCGCTCGGGCCCGCGTCGAGTGTGCGGCTCACCGGCCACGTCGTGCCGTCATCGCGGCTGAGCTTGATTGAGAGATTCTCGCGTTTGCCCCGGCCTGCGGGGATTTCCTTACCCGACGAATCGCGCCCGAGGGTGTGGGGATTGGAGAAAATGAGGGTGCCGGCGTTCGCCGGATGCGCGACGATGCTCGCCATACAAATGGGCTCCCAGAGTTGATCGTGAAACTTCGGCGTGCTCCAACCGGTCGCGCCGTCCGCACTCATGGTGATCAACTTGCGGTTGGCCTTGGAAACGCTGCGGGCGACGAGCAGCACGCGGCCGTCGGAGAGCGTGGTGATCATCGTTTCGTTGGGGTCGCCAAAAGCGCCTTCATTCGGCAATGCAATGTCACCGGCTTTCCACGTGCGACCGTGGTCGTCGCTGAAGATCGTCGCGGCGGCCGAGGGCTTGTGGTCGCCGGTTTTTCCGTAGGCCAGCCAGATGGGGACGACGAGGCGGCCGCTCTTCAGCTGGAGACCGTGGCCCGGTCCGGTGGCGATGACTTTCCAATCATACTTGGCGCGAAACGGCTCGAACGTCGCGGTGATGTCGACGGGGGCGCTCCACGTGACGCCGTCGTCGGTGCTGCGCATGGCGAAGGCGCGCGCGTAGTTCACGCAGTAGACGAACTCAATCGCGCCCGTGGTGCGGTCGACGATGGCGACGGGGTTGTTGACGGTTTGCTCGCGCTCGCCGCCGGCCGCCTTGCGCGGATTGCCCTCGAGACGCGCGCCGACGTGTGCGATTTGTTTTCCCGGCCCCCACGTTTTCCCGCCGTCGGTCGAGCGGCGGAGGTGAATCTCAATCTCGCCCCAGTCGGAGCTATTGTTGCGGCGCGCCTCGCAGTAGGCGAGCACGGTGCCCTTGGGCGTGACGACGACACCGGGAATGCGGTAGCGCTCGATACCGGCCATCTTGGCGGGGAACACGTCGGACGTTTCGAGCAGCGGCGCGGCGCGGAGCGCGGTGCCTGCGGCGAAGAGGAAAAGGAGCGAACGAATGAGGTGCATGGTGGAAAAATGCGATACGGTGTCGGTTAAATCAACGATGGGTTGCAGAGGATCAGCCCGCGGCGGGGAAGAACTCCGGCAAGGCGCTCTCCGCCGCGTGTCGCAGGGTGAGACACTGTTCGGGTGACGCGCTGCGATAGGGCCAACGCAGCCGCGGGTGGAGTCCCGGCAGCCACCCGCCTGCGACGGCGGCGGCTTTGTCAGCGGCCATGTTCGGTAGCTTGAGCTCAGTGATGAGGGGCGCGACGTGGGCGAACCAGAAGGCCTGGATCTTGCGCTCAAGCACGAGGCCGGCGGCCGCGTCGGCGCGACAGAGTTCGCACCAGCGCTGCGCGCCCGCGGGGCTGAGGCAGGCGACGTTGGAATAGGCGCCGTGCGCGCCGCGGGCGAGGCCGGTCGCCAGCGTGTGCCCGGGGATGAAGACGGAGACGCGCGCGAAGAGCGGCTGCATGGCGGCGAACCACGATTCGTCGCCGCCGGGAACTTTTATACCCACGATGCTCGGAATGCGGTGAACGAGCCCCAGCCACTCGGCCGGCGTGAGGCGACGCTTCGCGTGCGGCGGGTTGTAAACGACGAGCGGCACCGGCGCGGCTTCGGCAGCCATGGTGTCGAGGAAGGCGACGATCTCGTCGAGGGTCGGCGGAAACCAATCGGGCAGGATTACCTGGAAAGCAGCGGGCGCTAGCGCTTTCGCCCGTCGCACGCGTTCGCGCGAGAGCTGCGGACTGACGTGGCAGGCGCCGATTTGAAACGGGAGGCCGGCGCGTTCGCAGCGCTCGGCGAGCAGGGCGCTCACGCAGTCGAACTCGTCTTCGGTCTGCGTGTAGAATTCGCCCGCGCTGCCGTTGGAATACACACCGTCCACCCGCGCCGCCACGAAGTGGTCGAGCTCGGCGGCGAGCAGGCCGTAGTCGATGGAGTCGTCGTGGTTCACCGGGAGAAGCAGCGTGGCCCAGTTGCCGCGGAGATCGGATGCGAGAGTGGGCGTCATGGCAGGATCACGCCTGACCGGAGGCGGGCGGCGATGGGCGGAGCGCGGTCAGCAGCAGACTCACGGTATAGCCCACGATCACACACACGCCGATGCCGGTGAGCGCGTAGAGATACACGTGCACCTTGGTCTGGGTCTGGACGAGGTAGAGCACGAGTGCGCTGGTGACCGCGCCGGTCAACGCGCCGGCGGTGCGGGTGCGTCGAGTGAAGATCCCGAGGATAAAAAGACCGGCGAGACCGCTGGACGTCAGGCCGAGCAGACGTTGGAAAAAATCGAAGGCCGACTCCATCGGCGTCACCGCGAGGAGACAGGCCAAGATCACCGCCACCACGCCGGCGATCGCCGTGATCACTTTGGCACGGCGAAGCCAATACGCGTCGTCGCGCGGCGGACCGAGGCGTTGCAAGAAGTCGGTGACGATCACCGTCGAGGTCGAATTCAGGCTCGTCGAAATCGCGGACTGCGCGGCGGCAAAGATGCCCGCGACCACGAGGCCCGCCACGCCGGGCGGCAGCTCGCGCGCGATGAAGAAGGGCAAGATCGCGTCGGCCTTCGGCAGGCCGTCGAGGTGCGTGGGGAATTGCCGGTAGTAGACAAACATCGCCGTGCCCACGCCGAGCAGCAGGCAGGTGTTGATGAGTGCGATCCCGGCGTTGGTCCACAACGCGCGGCCGGCAGCCGCGACATCGGTGGTCGTCTGGTAGCGCTGAATCATACTCTGATCCGAGATGTAGGGCACCAACGCGCTGAACAGACTGCCGAGCAACACGACCCAGATCGCAGTCGTGGTGTAGTCGCCCGACCAGCGGATCGAGCGGAACTTGTCGTGCTCGGAGGCGACCTGGACCAGAGTGCCGAAGCCACCTTCGAGCCGTGACACGATAAGCGCGAAGCTCAGGAGCGCCGCGCCGACGAGAAAAACCGTCTGGGCGAAATCCGTCCACACCACGCCCTCGATGCCGCCGACAACCGAGTAGAGCGCGCTGACGGCGCCGATGAGCATGATGCACACGATGACGTTCAGATCAGTGACGGCGGCGAGCGCGAGGGCGGGCAGATAAATGACGAGCGCCATCCGGCCGAGTTGGAGCAGCACGAACGCCGTGGCGCCGTAGAGCCGCGCGCCGAGGCCGAAACGTGTTTCCAAAAACTCGTAGGCCGAGGCCGAGCGCAGCCGCGCGAAAACCGGCAACAGCACGAGAATCACGACCGGCGCAAGCAGCACGATCGGCACGTTGACCCAGAAGATCGTCCAGTTCTCCGCGTAGGCCTTCGCGGGGATCGACATGTAGGAGATCGAGCTGACGTTCGAGATGCTGATGCCCATCACCCACCACGGAATCCGCCGGCCGGCCGAAAAATAATCGGACGTGCTGCGGGTGCGTCGCGCGAACCAAAGCCCGAGCCACAGGGTGCCGAGCAGGTAGGCACCGAGCGCGAGGTAGTTCAGGGCGCCAAAGGCGACGGAGGAGGACGACATGGGGATTGGGGCGAAGTGGTCGGATACGGTCGCGGCTCAGGGCGTCGCGGCGCCGGCGGCGGGCCCGGCAGTGAGCCACTCAAGGTTGAAGCGGGCGAGCGTCAGGCGGGCGTAGGGCCAGTCGGTGCGTTTGGAGTTAGGGCGAGTCGCGCCGGGTCGGCCGCTTTCGTAGAAGCAGAGGAGCGTGCCGTCGGGGAGCAACGCGAGATCGCTGTAGGCGCTCGGACCCGGCTCGAGCGTGCGTGTCGCCACCCACGACCGCCCGTCGTCGTGGCTGAGTTTGACGGAGATATTCTGGCGGTCGCGGCGGGCGCCAGGCGTCGCTTTGCCGTCGGCCCGCTCCAGCGATTCCGGGCCGGAGAACAGCAGGCGTGACTTGGCCGGCGCGGTGGGATCGGCGTAACTGAAGAGGCTCGCCTGGCAGATGGGCTCGGGCAGCGCCTCGGCGAACTCGGGGCGGCCCCAGCCGGTCGCACCGTCGCGACTGAACACGACTACCTTCCGATGGGCCGGGGCGTGATTGCGCGCGACGAGCATCACGCGGCCGTCGCTGAGTTCCGCGACGGTGGACTCGCTCATGCCGGGCGTGGTGGCGGTGTTGGGCACCGCGATTTCTCCGCGCTGCCACGTCGCGCCGCGATCGTCGCTGAAAATCGTCGCCACGACGGCCTTGCCGTGCGCGCCGCCTTCCGCCTTCGCCAGCCACACCGGCACGACCAGGCGCCCGTTCCGAAGCTGGATGCCGTGGCAGGGACCGGTCGCGATCACGCGCCACGGCCATTCCGGGCGGAAGCGCTCGGCGGCGGCGGTGATGTCGACGGGAGGGCTCCACGTGAGGCCGTCGTCGGTGCTGCGCACGTAGAAGGTGCGCATGTATTCCACGCAATAAATGAAATGCACCGTGCCATCGCGATCGGCGATGGCCACGGGGTTGTTCACTGTCTGCTG
>CAMCHO010000282.1 GCA_945874455.1 Opitutus sp. GAS368
TCGGCCGGAAATTTGAGTTCCTCGACCACCCAGATGCCCGACCCGAGCAAGATCGTGTGCGTTGAAGAGTTTCCTGAGAAACGTCGCGGCCCATCACGGGCTCGTTCCAATGTGCTTCCAATAGTAGACTAATCTGCCCGGAGGTAGGAGCCTGCTTGCGGGCGACTCAGGACGTGGGCAGTCGGTAAAATGTAAAATCGCCCGCCAGCAGGCTCCTACAAAAAACCGGTGTTCGTCTCATCTTGAACGCGCATGGGAACAAGCGTGGCGGAGCTGTTGGAAAAACGTGGTGGGTGATCGGCTCGTTCGACTGCTGCCACAAACGGCCCCGTATCAAGTATTATGATCGGCGCGTTAGCGGGCACGAATGATCTCCCGGGGCGGACGAGGGTCGCGCGGCAGTGCGAGAGAACCGATCACAGGCTCCAGCCCGGCAAAGGGATTCCCAGGGCGCAGCTTTGATGCCGTGAGCAAACACGTTCTGCGTCGCGCGGCGGCGGCCGGGCTTCCGTGGGCCTGACTAGGGTCGCGGCGGGTATAAAGCGAACAGTGTTCGCGTCGGCTGCGGAGACAAGACGGCAAGCGACGATGGCCGCCTGCGCTGCGCGAGGGCGCGCTACGCCAAATAGGTCCGCAGGCTCGCGTCGAGTGATGCGAGTTGCGTGGTGTCGACCAAGCCCAGCGTTCCGCGCAGGCGGCGTTTGCTCACTTGGCGCAGGCCGGGCACCACGGCGAAACTTTCCTTGCCGGCAAAGATGCCGACCCGCACCCGCAAGGGGAGGATCTCCGGTGCGAGGCTGGAAGTGGGAACCACGACGACTGTGTCGAGCGTGGCGTTGTGCACATCGCCCGAAACAATGACAGCGGGCCGCACCTTTCCCCTTTCTGGAGGATGGGCATCACTCAGGTCCACCCAGACGACGGTGCCGCGTTTCATGACGCCGATTTGGCGGGCGCATCTGCCAGCGGAGCTGACGCCCATTCCGCCAACGCGGCCTGCTCTTCCGGATGGGCGACCAGCAACGATTGATAGGCTGCGGCTGCGGCGAGTTGCTCACGTTGGCTGTGTTCCCGCTCGATCAAGGCGCGAACAAACGCGATCGGACTTTGCTCCGGAGCCTTCAACGCACCGACCTTTTCCTGGAGGTCTGCATCCAATTCAATGGTCGTCGTAGGCATGGTAGAATCGGTAGTGTGCCGACTGATTGGGTCAAGCGGGCGGACGGAGGGGCGCGATTCGAGCGTTCAAGGAGGGCGGCTACTTTTCGGCGGTTAGAAACAGCCGCTCCGTTAGGAGCGACTCAATCGGCTGACAGTCGCGCTCACGGCGGCGACGGCGTCGTCGATTTCGGCCATCGTCGTTTCTTTCCCCAGTGAAAACCGCACCATCTGCCGCGACGCGGCACTCTCCGGCTTCATCGCGCGGACGACGTGGGAGGGTTCGTCGGAAGCGGCGAGGCAGGCGGAGCCGGTGGAGGCGCAGATGCCGGCTTGGTCGAGGAGCAGAGCAACGCTTCGGACTCGCCGCGGGTGAAGACGATTTCGCGGGCGGAGGCGCTGAGGAGCGCGGCGACGTGGCCACGGGCCTCCTCAATCACGCTCTTCAGCGAGGATCCGAAGGCGTAGCTGCTGCTGGGATTGCCCCAGCGCTCGGTGAGAAATGGGAGCATGGTCTCGAACACTTCCGGCGGGAGCGGCGTGGTGGCGTGGTGGTCGAGGGAGATCATGCGCTCGGCGGAGCGTTGCGGACGGGGGCGCGCGAATTGACGCGAAAGAGCGGCGGGACGAATTCGAATGATGGCGGCTGGGAAACCGTCGCTTCGTTGGGGGGCACACGCCGCGGCGGATTCCCCGGGAGAAGATCGCCCGCTTGACGCAGCGGACTAAGCGGACTAACTCCGGCGGATGAAATCGGTCAACGTCCACGAGGCCAAGACGCAGTTCTCCGGGTTGCTTGCGGAGATCGAGGAAAAGGGCGCGGGCTTTGTGATTTGCCGGAATGGCGAACCGGTCGCCGACCTCGTGCCGCATCGAAGAGTTGTCTCGATGGCGGCGGACCCTAAGTTGGGCGCAATCACGCTGCACTATGATCCGACCGAAGGCGTGGGCGAAGAGGACTGGCCGTCCGAATTTCGATGATCCTCGATACCTGCACCCTGATCTTCTTGGCTATGGGCGACGCGAGGCTTTCGCGGGCGGCGCGGACGCAACTGAGCCGCGCACCGGTGCGCTGGTATTGTGCGATCAGTGCGTTCGAAGTGGCGCTTAAGTATCGTCAAGGGAAGCTGGAGTTGCCGATAGAGCCGTTACCTTGGCTCCGCGCGCTCGCGGAGCGTTATGCGCTATCGGAATTGGCGCTCGATGCGGCGTTGTGCGCGCGGGCAGCGGGATTGCCGAATCACCATCGCGATCCGTTCGATCGCTTCATCATCGCCGCGGCCTTAGACAGGAACCTGCCGGTGGTGACGGTTGACCGGCAGTTCGCCGCGTATGGCGTGACGGTCGTGGCTTGAGTGAGGCGAAGGGTGCCGGTCCAAGATCAAGTATTATGATCGGCAAGGTAGCGGGCACGAATGATCTCCCGGGGCGGACGAGGGTCGCGCGGCAGTGCGAGAGAACCGATCACAGGCTCCAGCCCGGCGAAGCGATTCCCCGGTGCAGCTTTGATACCGTGAGCAAACACGTTCTGCGTCGCGCGGCGGGTGGCCGGGCTTCCGTGGGCGGGTTTTGGTCACGGTCGGCATGTCGCGAACGAAACCGGCGAATGCCTGCGGGACATGTCCCACGCGACGAAGGCTCGCCGATCCGGAGATGCCGCCGGCCCTCGGAATCCCTGATTGCGCATTGTCCGAAGAGCCCCATTTTACCGCCATGCAACTCGACGCTTTGAAGCTCACGCTCACCGCGGTTTTCGAGCCGGCCCCGGAGGGCGGCTACACGTGCCATTTCGAGGAATTTCCCGAGATTTTTTCTGAAGGCGAAACGATGGAGGAAGCGCGGACCAACCTCGCGGATGCGCTGAAGCTGGTGACCGAGTATCACCGCGACGAGGCGCGCAGCCGGGCGTCGGCCTCCGCCGTGCGGGAATCGCACCTGATGGTCGCGTCGTGAAACGGCTCGACGTCGAGCGACACCTCCGGGCGCACGGCTGTCATTTCGTCCGTGAAGGTGGTGGGCACACCCTCTGGAGAAATCCGGCCAACAGAAAGGTCGTACCCCTGCCGCGACATTGCGAAGTCAAGGACGGCACCGTGCGCTCACTCTGCCGATAGTTGGAGATTCCGCGACCGTAGCCTGCGCAGAGACGGACGTGAGCGCCGAAGCGTGCCCACTCCACGATCGACCGCTGTCACGTTTTGCGCGATGTCAGCGGCGGTTGTGCCCCGCCGACGTGAAAACCGCACCATCTGGCGCGAGGCGGCGCTCTCCGGCTTCATTGCGCGGAGGACGTGGGACGGTTCGTCGGAATCGGCGAGGCAGGCGGAGGCGCAGATGCCGGCTTGATCGAGGAGGAGGAGCAACGCTTCGGACTCGCCGCGGGTGAAGACGATTTCGCTGGCGGAGGCGCTGAGGAAGGCGGCGACGTGCCCGCGGGCTGCTTCGATCACGCTCTTCAGCGAGGATCCGAAGGCGTAGCTGCTGCTGGGATTGCCCCAGCGCTCGGTGAGAAATGGGAGCATGGTCTCGAACACTTCCGGCCGGAGCGGCGTGGTGGCGTGGTGGTCGAGGGTGATCATGCGCTCGGCGGAGCGTTGCGGACGGGGGCGCGCGAATTGACGCGAAAGAGCGGCGGGACGAATTCGAATGATGGCGGCTGGGAAACCGTCCCTCCGTGGGGAGGGCGTGAAAAAGCCGCACGTTAACACGTGCGGCTACGGGGTCGTGCGGACCCTCAATGGCGCTCGCGTCTACGCGAGGAGCGAGGGGCTCAGTCGCGGTAGTCGAGCGGTGGCTTGCGGGTGCCGACCATGGCTTCGTAGTTGAAATCGGGGCCGCGGCGTTGGACGAATTCGGCTTTGGCTTTCTTCAGCAGCTCGGGCTGGGTGAAGAGATCGACGCCGGTGAGGGCGAGGGTCTTGGCGGCGACGATCATGCCTTTGAGGCCGATGGTCGTGCCGCCGGCGGCGACGGCTTGCCAGCTGTGCGAGGGCGTGCCGGGAACCCAGGTCGCGGCATTCATCCCGACGGTGGGCGTGGTCCAGCTCACATCGGAAACGTCGGTGGAGCCGCCGCCGGAGCTGGCGGACTTCGGGTCGAAGGGCATGATCAGTGCGGCGGTCTCGACGGCGGGGGCTTTGCCAAAGAGGGTTTTGCCGATCTTGGCGGCGAAGGCTTTTTCTTCGTCGGTGTAGGCGACGCCGCCGACCGTCTCGAGGTTGGTGTGCATGGCGCGGGCGAGGGTTTCGTTGCCGAGGAGTTCGTAGACGCCGCCGGTAATTTCCCATTCGACCGTGGTGCCAGTGCCGAGCGCGGCACCTTGGGCGGCTTTCGTGACGCGATCCCAGATGTCGGTAACGATTAGGCGGCTCGGACTGCGGACGTAGTAGTAGGATTCGGCGAAGGCGGGGACGACGTTGGGGGCTTCGCCGCCTTTGGTAATCACATAGTGGATGCGGGTGGTGTCGGGCACGTGCTCGCGCATCAGGTTAACCATGTGGTTCATCGCTTCGACGCCATCGAGGGCGGAGCGGCCGCGGTCGGGGGAGGCGGCGGCGTGGGCGGCGACCCCGCGGAAGCGGAACTTGCCCGAAATATTGGCGAGGGAGCTAGAGAGGCGGACGGCGTTGCGGTCGCCGGCGTGCCAGTGCATGACGGCGTCGACGTCGTTGAAGAGGCCGGCGCGCACCATGTAAACTTTGCCGGAGCCGCCTTCTTCGGCGGGCGTGCCGTAGACGCGGAGGGTGCCCTTTTGGCCGGTGGCTTGGAGCCAGTTTTTCAACGTGATGGCGGCGTGCGTGGAGGCGGCGCCGAAGAGGTGGTGGCCGCAGGCGTGGCCGGCGTTGACCTCGGGGCGCGCTTTTTTCTCGGGGTCGGCGGTTTGCGATACGCCGGG
>CAMCHO010000283.1 GCA_945874455.1 Opitutus sp. GAS368
GTAGTGGGCAATCCACCACACGATGCCGAACAGCAGAACGCTGCCGCCGAACATGAGCCAAACGCGCCGGTTGATCGAAGACGGCGTGGTCATGGCCGAAATCCTCCCGTGAGACTGAAGGAGCCGCCCGCGCCGGGCTTGGTTTCCGCTGTCCAAGGCGCACCCGGCGGCGCCAGCCGCGTGCGCCAGTCCTCCCCTGCGCGCGGCCCCGCACCCGGCGCGATCCAGCCGTTGAGCGCCCAGCTCCGCCCGGTGATGCGCAGGGACGTGAGCGTGACCTGGGCCGGCAGCGTGGTGGAGATTTTCTCCAGCAAAGCGCCGCACGGTGGTCCCGCGGCGCCACCGTCGAGCGAGTGGCGCAGCGCGGCAATTTCAGCGGCGTTCTCGCGCAACTGCGCGACCTCGCCACGCAGCGCGGTCAACCGGGCCTGCTGGTCTTTGACGGCGACCTGTCTGGCAACGAGGTCGCGGCCATACGCGACACCCGACCAGCCGGCCGCAATCAGCAAGGCCACGCTCACCGCGATCAGCGCACGCTGCGCTGTCACCACCGGTGTGCGGGGTAACAGTTGGGCGGGATGATAGCGCGGCAGCACCACGGGGCGGGCGAGCGCCTCGTGCAAGGTGACCTGCTCGACTCCGGGGTAGCCTTCGACGCCGACAAAGGCTCCGAGCGCCGAGGCGGTTTCCTCGTCCGCGCAGACGAGCAGCACCGCTTCCTCGGCGTGGCGCGCGAGCACGTCGCCGAGCCATTCGCCCACGTCGGCGACCGACGACTCGCCATGCCACAGCAAGGCCGTGCGAACGCCGTCGGCGGGATGACGATAAGCGACGGCCCGTTGGGCCTGCAACGCCACCACGGTGACTGCGCCCGCTTCGCTCCCCTCGCCGGGCAGCGTCTGCAAGAACGTCACGAGCGGCCACGCCGAGTCGACGGCGAGCCCGCGCTGGGCGAGCCGGGTGGCGAGCCCCAGCAGTCCGGGCTGCGTCTCGAAATGCAGCAGGGTCGCGAAGTCACCGCCCATCGGCAGGACGGGTTCGTGGCTCCACGCGCAGCCGGGCATGCGGAGCGACGGGAATTCTTCGGCGAGGGCCGCGGCCAGCGTCGCCCGGTCGCCTTGAGGACACGCCACGGCGACCGTCTCGAGCGCGTCCGGTTGGAAAACCAACCGGAGGCGGACGGGCTTCGGTGCTTTCCCGAAGTGTGCGACAAGCACCTCGACCGCGTGGTCGAGGTCCGAGAATTCGACCGACGCCCCGGTGCCGGCGAACCACCAGGAGTCGCCCCACAACAGCACGGTGTGCGGCTCAGATGGACGTGAGATAAACATAAACGTCGGTGATTCCGTTGGTGGGGGCGGCATAAGCGACGAGACCGTTGTCGGACGCGGCGCCTTCGACGGGCGCGAGCTGCGCGCCGTTCATCGCGAGGGCCAGTTCATAGGCGTCCTTCGCGGGGCACGCGGGGATCACCAGATAGGCGACGACGTAGTTCGCGTTGAGGTTCGTCGTGCCATCCAACCGGAAGTTCGCCCCGAGTGCGGCCGACGGCGCGAGCGCCGGATTTGCGGTGCGCGCTTCGGCGCGCGTGACGGTGGACCAGTTGCGCTGCGGGGCGGCATCCGGCGTCATCACGAAACCGAGCGCGGCCTGGCTCCACGTGACTTCGTTCCCGGTGCCAGTGGACGTGTAGGATTGCGTGCCCATTCGCAGGGTGAGCGGTTTCTCGATCTTGCCGGTGGCCAGCAGCACGGTGTCGAGCCGAGCCGCGTTACCTTTCGCGGCATCAGTCGCCCCGGTCAGAGCGGCACCGGAGGTCGGAATGCCGGTGCCTTCGGTGCGCGGCAGGCTGCCGTTACCGCCGGCCATCGAGAGATAGTCGGTCAGCGCGGTCTTGAGCGTATCGACGGTTTTTTCGACCTGCTGAATGCGCGCGTTGCGCAACGCATCGAAGCCCTTCGGCAGGAGCAGGCCGACCAGCACACTGACAATCGCAAGGACGAGGACGAGTTCGAGCAGGGAGTAGCCCTGCGTGTGGAGACGTTTTTTTTTGGTATTCTTCATATGTTTTTGGGTTATGGGCCGGGTGGCCCGGTGAAAAAATCAGAGGACGCGGGCAACCTGTTCGATGGTGGTGAGCCCCTGCGCGGCGGCGGCGAGGCCGTGCTGCCAAAGGGTAGCGCCGCCTTCGCGGTCGCGGAGTGCCGCCAGTTCGGCCAACGGCGCGTTCGCCGCGATCAACGGCAGAAATTTCTCGGCCGGGATCACTTCGTGGATCGCAAGCCGACCCTGAAACCCGCGCGCGCGGCACGCGGGACAGCCGACGGGGCGGCAAAAGTGGGCGTCGGGCATCCGGTGCGCCTCGCGCAGTCGGGCGTTGTCGGGATGCGGCTCCTTACACTCGGCGCAGAGCCGACGCACGAGCCGCTGGGCGGCGACCAAGCGCAGCGACGCGGCCAGCAGAAAACTTTCCACGCCCAGATCGCGCAGCCGGGGAATGGCCGCCAACGCGTCGTTCGTATGCAACGTCGAGAGGACGAGATGGCCCGTGAGTGCCGCGCGTATGGCGAGCTGCGCCGTCTCGGCATCGCGGGTTTCGCCCACGAGCAGAATGTCGGGATTCTGCCGCAATAGCGCGCGGAGCGACGTGGCGAACGTCAGCCCGATTTTTTCGCGAATCTCCGTCTGCCGGATGCCGGGGAATTCGTATTCCACCGGGTCCTCCAGCGTGTGGATCACACGGCCCTCGTGATCGAGTGAGTGGAGGGCCGCGTGCAAGGTCGTGGTCTTGCCCGAACCGGTCGGCCCGGTGAGGTAAACAAGTCCGGCCGGTCCGGCCAGTGAAGCGCGGAGCGCCTCGGCTTGCGGCGGCGCGAGCCCGAGCTGCGCGAAATCCTGACTCGGCATCGTCTGGTCGAGGAGCCGAATGACGAGACTCTCGCCGTGGACCGTGGGCAGCGTGCTGAGACGCAGGTGAAACCGACGGCCCCGCTCCCGGAGCATGGCGCGTCCGTCTTGGGGCAGGCGTTTTTCCGTGATGTCCATCCCGCCGAAAATCTTGCCTCGCGCGAGCAGGGCCTCGCGTTGCGCAACCGGCAGTCGAACGTGCCCGTGCATTTCGCCGTCCAGCCGGAAGCGCACGACCAGCCCGTCCTCCTTGGGTTCGAAATGAACGTCGCTCGCGCCCTCGGTGGCGGCGGCGCGCAGGATCGCGTCGAAGGTGCGCGTCGGGTCGCCGCTCATTTCGGTGGCCCCTACGGTCGCAGCGGCCTTGCCGCGAAAACTCTGGAGAAAATCGAGCATGGTCAGCGGACGAGCCGGGGTGTGAGGAAGATCACGAGCTCGGTGCGCGCACGGAGGTTCGCCTTGCTGCGGAATGCCGCGCCGATGACGGGCAGTTTGCCGAGCAGCGGAATCCGGCGCTCGGTTTCAGCGGTCTCCTCCGAGATGAGTCCACCAATGATCGCGGTCTCGCCGTCGCGGAGCCGCACGATGGTCGAAGCCTGTTTTACTTCCGTTACAGGCGCGGTCTGCCGACCGTCCGGGCTCGTCACAATGGCCTGCAACCGCGTGATGGCCGGCAGCACGTCGAGCGTGATCATCCGGTCGCCGTCGATCTGGGGCGTGACCGCAAGGATGGTCCCGATGGTGATGGTCGAAACGGAAAAGGTTTCCTGCGTCTGATTGAACGCGGTCGTCGCGCCCGGCTGCTGCAACGTGGTCGTCTGTTGCAGACGGAAAAAGGGGCGATCCTCTCCCACCTTAATGAAGGCCGTCTGATTGTTGAGCGCACGCAGCCGCGGCTGCGCGACGGTTTTCACCTCGCCTTGTTGCTTGAGCGCCTGGATGACCGCGGAGGCCCGACCAAATCCGAGGGTGGCAGCGAAGCTGTTGGCCCCGAGCAGCGTGCCGCCGACTCCCGCCACATCGAGCGGCGCCCGCGCCTGCACCCGCACGCCGTCGAGGGTGGACGCGGCGAGATCCCAATCGACGCCGAGCTTCTGTTCGTCGCGCAGGGTGACCTCGACGATGCGCGCCTCGATTTCGACCTGCTGCGTGATCCGGCGATTCACGAGCTCAATGAAGGCGCGGATGGACTCATGGCGTTTGACCGGCGCAGCGATCTGCGCGACCCCACTGAAGCGGTTGAGCACAAGGCTGTCGCCCTCCTTCAGCATGGTCCGCAGCTCTGCCTCCACGGTAGTCCAAAACGTGTTCTGGTTCTCCTGCGAGATAGACACCTGCGTCGCGTCGGACGCGGCGTTCCCGCTCGCGAGATTCTGCGACCCGCCATTCTGAATTCCGCGAGAATTTCCTCCGCTGCCGCCGGTGGCGCCGCCGAGCGTAATCGATGCGCTGCCCGAACCGCTGCGGGTGAGCTGCGGATAGTCGATGGCGTAGAGCACGGTCTGGCGCTGACGCACGACAATGCCCGAAGCGGTGGCCTCGAAAAAAAGACCGGCCGGTTCGATGAGTGCCGAGAGTGCGGCGCGCACCGTGCCACCGGCAAAGTCGATGGTGACCTCACCGGTGATCCCGGCTTCCGCCTGGATCAGGGTCTGGCCGGTGCGGCCCAACGCACGCAGTGCAGCCGGCAACGGCGTTTTCTCGAACCGGAGCGGGCCGACGGGTTGATCGAGTGGCGAAGGCTCGGCGGCACGGGCGAACGCGACGAGTACGGCGAAACAGAAAAGCGTTTTCATGGGTGGAATCGGTCAGGGTTTTTCGAGGACGAAGGGCGGTGCATTGCGCGTAGTTTCATCGCGCAGCAGCGTGCGCGACTGGCCGCGATATTTGAGATTAGCCGCAGCGATGACGTTGAGGGTCTGATTGACCGGGGTGGCCGGGAGGAAGAAGGCATCGCCCGGCTGGTTGGCCTGGAGCGTGACCGGACCGGCCCCTGTCACTTCAACGTAACTCCCCGTCAAAATCGCCGGACCGCCGAGGAGCGAGAAACTCACGGGCAATCCCGAGGTCGCGCTGGCGGTTATAGCAAAGGGCGGCGAGGTCAGCCCGTGGTCGCCGGGTG
>CAMCHO010000284.1 GCA_945874455.1 Opitutus sp. GAS368
GTGAGTGCGGGTGAATCCAAGTCCTCGATCCGCCGGGCCACCGTCTGGCCAGTCATCACCTGCGAGATGAACTTCGCCTTGGTTTCTAACGTCTGCCACATGTAGGCATCGAAACTGCCTTCCGTGACATAGCGGTTCACGCGAACGACCGCGTTTTGGTTGCCCTGCCGGAGAATGCGGCCCTCGCGTTGCTCGATGTCCGCCGGACGCCACGGCGCGTCGAGATGATGCAATGCCACCAGCTTCGTCTGCGCGTTGGTGCCCGCGCCCATTTTCTGCGAAGAACCCAGCAGGACGCGCACCTTGCCGGAACGCACGTCTTTGAAGAGCGTCAGTTTCACGGCGTCGCCATCGTAGTCTTGGATGAAGGCGATTTCCTCGGCGGGCACGCCGCGCGCCACGAGCTTGGCTTTGACATCCTGGTAAACGGAAAAGCCACGCCCCTCGACCTTCGGCGTGGATAGATCGCAAAACACCATCTGGGTCAGCCGGTCGGCCCGGGTTTCGTGCCAGATGGAGAAGATTTCGCGGACGGCTTGGTTGACCTTGCCCTCGGGTGCGTCCGCCGAGCCGCCCTGCACCAATCGCATGTCGAGTGCCGCCTTCCGGCCTTCACCGGTTATTTTGAGCATGTTGTCCACCGACGGATCGACCTTCTCGCGTTTGAGTTTCTCAGCGCGCACCGCCAGCGAGGCGACGAACGCCTTCAATTCCGGCGTCGTGGGCGCGCGGACGATGCGCGCCTTGCCACCGTCGAGCGCGGGAATCGGGAGCTTGAGCATGTCCGCCGTCTGCACGTCGGCCATCGACCGGAACATTTGCATCAGCTCGGGGACGTTCACGAACCGGGCGAACCGGGTGTGCAAGCGGTAGCCGGCACCATCCGGGGCCAGTTCCATCGCCGTCACGGTTTCGCCGAACGTGCCGGCCCAGGCGTCGAAGTGCTGGAGACTCTGACGCCGCAACACGTCCATTTGCAGGTAGCGCTGCATTGTGAACATTTCCGCCATCGTGTTGGTCACCGGGGTGCCGGTGGCGAAGACGACGCCCGCGCCGTCGTTTTGCTTTTGGACGTGCTGCACTTTCAGGAACATGTCGAAGGCCCGCTCCGAAGCGGTCTGGGGCAGCCCGGCCACCCGCGTCATTTTGGAAATGTAGAACAGGTTCTTGAACGCCTGCGCCTCATCCACAAAGAGCCGGTCCACGCCGAGTTCCTCGAACGTCAGGGTGTCATCTTTGCGGTGCTCGGCCCCGAGTGCCTTGATCCGGCCTTCGAGTTTCTTTTTCGCGCGCTCCAACTCTTTCACGATTCGCGTGCCGGACGACGATGCGCCGATCCGGCTTTTGTGTTCCAAAATACACTCGGCCAGCTCTGCGAGCTGTCCGTCGAGGAACTCCTTCCGCGCCTTCGTCGAGAGCGGCAATCGCTCGAAACCCGAGTGGGTAACAATGATGGCGTCCCAGTTGTTGGTCGCGATACGGCTCATCAGCTCTCGCCGGCGCAGGCTCGCGAAGTCATCGCGCCCGGCGGCGAGGATGTTCGCCCCCGGATAGAGCGCGAGCAGCTCTGAGCTGAACTGGCCGAGCATGTGATTCGGGACGACGAACATCGGCTTGCGGGCGAGCCCGAGCCGCTTCAGCTCCATCGCCGCCGCCGCCATCGTGTAAGTTTTCCCGGCGCCGACCACGTGCGCGAGCAGCGCATTGGGGGTTTGCAGGATGCGCCACACCGCCGCCTTTTGATGAGGGCGCAGCGTGATCGTCGGACTCGCGCCCGGCAGCGTGAGATGGTCGCCGTTGAACGTGCGGAGCCGGAGGTGATTGAACTCCCGGTTGTAGAATTCCACGAGCCGCTCGCGCCGGGCGTCCTCCTCCCAGATCCATTCGGAAAACCGATCTTTGATTTTCTGCTGCTTGTCGCGAGCGGACTCCGTAGCCGTCACATTGACGGTGGCTTTGCCCTCGTCGTCATAGTCGAAAATCGTCGGGGTGCGCAGATTGAGCGCGTCCTCGATCAGGGAATGGCCCGCTGCGCGCGCTGTGCCCCATTCGCTGCGGTCGGCGACCCCCGACTTGATGGCGGAGTTCACTTCGACCGTCCACAATCCGACCTGTGCCGCGTGATGCACGCGCACGTCGTCGGGACGATGCCCGTGTAGGAGTTCGACGGCGAAGGCGGCGACATCCCTCGCTGGAATCCATGCCGAACCGAGTCGGACGTCGATTTCCGTAGCCGTGAGGTCGACCGGCTGCACGCCGGCCAACGCCTCGACGTTGGGACGATACCGGGCGTCGGCTTTTGCCGCGTGCTCAGCCATCGCGAGTTTCCGCCGGACGTTGCCCGAGAGATAGTCGTCGTCCGTCTCCCACCGCTGGCTCTCTGGGTTGAGGAAAAGCGCGCCCTGCAATTCCGGGAGAAACTCAGCCTCGGATTTACCGAGGAGTTTTCCGATGTGCGCCAGATCGACTTTACCCTTTTCGCTGAGCGTGATGACGAGGGCCTCCTTCGCTCCGCCGGCGGCCAGCACGGGCTGGCGCCGCTGGATGGTCCGTTCCCGGAAGATGGCCGTCTTCGTCGCCGTGTTGGTGTCGTCGTCGTAGTTCTCCAATGAAAGGAGTAGTGGCAAGTCGGGGTCGCCGGCGAACGCGCGGACATTCGCCGTGTGCGACACCGGTCCGAACTGCCCGTTAAAATAGTCGTAGTCCTGATTGAGCCGGAAGCGCGCGGCTTCGACCTCGGCGTCCGGCCGGTTCTCCACCTGCGCGCGCAAGCAATCGCGCGCCGCGTCGCGCACGTAGATTAGCCGCCGGATGCGCCGCGCCAAAAGTGGCGGCAAATCGGTCAATAGCCGCAACTCGTCGCCGTCACGCACGGCGATTCCGCCGCCGCCCTCGTTCGTCAGGACGTAGGCATTGGGCTTTACGCCCGGTGGCACCGGGATGGTCTGGCGCATCGCCGCCGCCTGCTGCTCCGAGATCGGCTTGAAGACGCCCGCCGGCAGCTTCGCGACCGCACCGGCCAACGCTTCACCCAAGTCGCGTCCGTCGGCGGAAAGGCGGACTTCCTCGCGACCATACATGCCGTGTTCCACCCGCTCCAACCGGCCGAGCATCATTTCGGGATGCGCGTGGTAATACTCGTTAAGAAAAATGGGGTTCGTCTCCGCGCCCAGCGGTCGACTCTCCCGCCACGGCTGGCCGCCGACTTTTTCCCCGGGCGCGCGTTTGCGAAGGAACACGATGTCGGTCGTGACTTCGGTATTGGCGTTCTTTTTGAAGGCGGTGTTCGGCAGGCGGATTGCGCCGATAAAATCGCACGACTTGGCCACGGCCTCGCGCAGATGGGGATACTGTTTGTCGAGCGTGCCCCGCGACGTGACGAACGCGACCAGCCCGCCGGTCCGCACGCGCTCGGCCGCGGCTACGAAGTAGTAGTCGTGAATAGGGAATTTCCGCGGATTGAGCTTCGGATCGAAGGGCGAGTAGTCGCCGAACGGCACGTTGGAAACCGCGAGATCGAAGGCATTCGTCGGAAGCGTGACGTTCTCGAACGCCTGCGACCGGATGTCCGCATCGGGGTAGAGCGCCTGGGCGAGCCGGGCGGTGAGCGGGTCGATTTCGACACCGGTCAAATGCGAGCGCGCCGCCATCGCATCCGGCATCACGCCAAAAAAGTGTCCGAGTCCGCAGGCGGGCTCAAGGACGCGACCGTGTTTGAAACCAAGACGGTCCAGCGCCGCATACATCGCCCGGATGACGGTGGGCGAAGTGTAATGGGCGTTGAGGACAGTGGCCCGCGCGGAACTCAATTCATCGGGCTCAAGCAATCCGGCCAGCTCCTCTTGCTCGGCTCTCCACTGCGGGGCGTCCGCCGGCGTGGCGAACACCTGCGGCAGTCCGCCCCAGCCGACATATTTGGCGATTACGGCTTTTTCCTCCGTGGTGGCCGGCCGGGCCTCCGCCTGAATCTGGCGGACCGCGCGGATCGCCGCGAGGTTCTGGCGATACTTCTGTTTCAGTCCACCTTCGCCGATGCGGTCGGTGTCGGTGATCCGGTAATTGCCCGCGTTGAGCGAGACTACCTCGCCCGCTCCGGCGGGAGGAGGATGTATTTCTCCCTCACCAGCTCCCACGCTTGATCGTGCGCCTGCTGGGGGTTCAGTCCCTGCCGGCGGAACTGCCGCATCAGTGTCTCCATTTCGTCCAGCGTCCGCTCCTGTGCGTCCAAGAGCGCCGCTGTCAGCCGTCCCAGCCGCGCCAATTGCCGCACCATCCGGGGACAATGCTGGCGCCAATGGGTTTCCGCCATCCGGCCGTAGTTGAGGAGTCCGCTCATGTTGCGCGTGCGCGAAGAGGTCGAGTTGCGACGGATCGTTGAGTCGTTTTTGCGCCATGCTTCATGCCGTTTCAATCGTGATTCGCCGCACCTGCGGACCGGGCCGCGCTCCCGTCGGTCGGGGGAAGTTGACGCGCAACTCGCACAGCCGCCCCAGATCGAGCGCGGCGCGGATCTCGGCCAATTCGCGGCCCTCGATGACGATTTCCTCTTTCTCGGTCTTGATCGTCAGCATCTCCGGTTCGCCCACCGCGTGCTCCCAGCGTTTGAATTGATCGGCGGGAAAAGACACCCACCGGTTCACGAGCGCGAAACGCACCACGGTCGCCCTCTTCCCCTCGGGCGAGATTTCGCCCCAGTTCGGGGGCGCTGGCCGCGTGAGCGGCTTAGTGCCGGGAAAGATTTCGATGCTCATGCGACTTTGGCGTGAACGGCAGGGGCGACGTGCGATTCCCAGCGCGCGCGCCAGGACGTTCGCGATGACGGATTCTCGGGTTGATCAGGGCCGACCATTTCGAGGGCGAGCTTGCGGTCGGCGAGACGCATCATCGCGTCGCGGGCGGCGGCTTTGTCGGAGGTGAAAATCACCTGACTTTCACGGAAACGGGAGTTTGAGACGTAGGCTTGTTTCAGATCGCCAGCCGCGATGCCCGC
>CAMCHO010000285.1 GCA_945874455.1 Opitutus sp. GAS368
CGCAAGCTCCGCTGGATTTGCGCCCGCCACACGTCCGCGACCCCCGCTTGCGCCGCAAACTCCGGCCAACGTCTCACCGCCGTGGATACTTCCGCCAAGATCGTCTCCGCCCGCCCGCGCTTCATGAGCGCTCCCTTCGCGCACGCTCGGAAATCCTCCAACACGAATCCATCCCGCTTGCCGTTCATCGTCATCTGGTGGCGCGCCGTCCCGTCGCCGGCCGGGTTATCACTGAAGGTCATGTCAAACGCCGGCGCGAGCGACCAACGTCCCGCTTTGTTCATAAGAAAGGCGATGTTCTTCACGTGGTCGTCCTGGTTGCGCGCCACGATGTTGAAAGCCATGCGGCGAAATTGCTCCTCCGTCGCCGCCATCGGCAGCCCGAGCCGGCGGATCACCAGCAGTGCCTGCTCGTAACCCTGCGCCCCGGCGTGGTTGAAATCCAAATGCGCCATCGCCCCGAGCGACTGCAGGTGCAACTTCGCACCGCCATCAAGTCGATCAAAGCGCCGCGTCATGAAATGCCGCCGCCCGTTTTCCTCCAGCAGCCGGCACTCGCTCATCGTGATCCCTGCAGCCCGCGCCATCAGCGAATACGCATACTCGATCACGCCGTCGCCTCTCGGATCGGCCCTCTCTTTGTCATTATTTCCTGATACGCCGTCAAATTTCAGCAACCAATCGTCGAAGCCAGACCCCGCCTCAATCGGCCCGGAGCGCACTTCGTTCGTCACCCGGTTCCAGGCAATCACCGCCTTCGCCTGCGCCCCGCCCGCCGAGGTACCGACCCGCAAAAGATCCCCCAGCGCCGCCGCCCGGTCTGCATCCACCAACGGCGCTTTCCACTCCGTCCGTTCACTGAGCACCTCCGCCGCCAACCGCACGAGCCCATCAATCTCCACCGCCGTGGACCGTTGTGGCCGCGGCCCGCTCGAGGGCAAAAACTCCAACGCACCCATCCCGCGCGTCCCCGTGTAGCCCAGACGCTCCACGGCGTTGAAGCTCCCCGGCGTGCGGCCTTGCGTCGCGAGCCAGGCAGCAATCAGCGCATTGCCAAATCGATCGGGCAATGAGTCCGCCAGCATCCCCGGCAAGCCGTGAAACGTCGCGCGTGGCAGTTCGGGAAAGACGCGCACCCCTTCCCCGAGCGGCATCATCAGCGGCGCGACCTGGATGCCGCTCTGCACAAACGCCGGATCGTATTCAAACGCCGCATACGCGTTGCCAGCCTGCAGCGACACCGCCCCGATGGTCCGGCCCCACAACTTCACTTCCGCGAGCGTGCTCAGGGCTCATCCCCCCACCGCCACGCCGTGGGCGCATCCTCCGCGACGCGACCACTGCTACCGGCGGCACCGCGTTCAGGAAACGTTGCTGGGGTTGGCGTCGGCGCGCGCGCCACCGACGAGGCCCGGCGCCGTTGCTTGCCGCCGAGTTTGAGCTGCGCCATCGGGCTCGGCACCGGTTCTGGCACGAGGAGCTCGAAGCGCTCCAGCAAATCCAGCCCCCGACAGATCCGCAGAAACCCCGACAACTGCGGCGCCACTCCCCCCACTTCCAGCCGCTCGACCGTGCGTTTCGACACCCCCGCCTTCACCGCCAGCTGAGCCTGCGTCAGATTCTTCCCCAACCGCACTTGCGCCAGCCGCCGGCCGAGTTCACCCAAAACGGCCTCATCTGTGGTTTCTTCCCCTATTTTCATCACCCATCTGCTATCACGATGGGCTCATCGGTTTCAAATATATTCGTCAGTTATGACGATTACTTGTTTTATAGTAGGTCGTCAGAACCGACGACTTAATCTAATTTATCTATTTAATTCGCCACTATTGGCGATTACTTAGTCATTAATTATAGGCTTAAAATCTAATTTAACCGACTCGTCATTGCAGTCTTTCGCCCGTTTCCAACCTTCCGCCGACTTTTTCTGGTCCGAGTCCAGAACGCACTTCGAGCGGATCGTCACGGTTCCAGAGAGGTCCCTCGGCAACAGCCGTGGATCACGCGCCACCTGCACGATCAGCCGGAGAATCGCGTGGTCGCGGGGGATCACGTTGCCGCGATATCGTTGCCGCGCGCGGGTTTCGCGCCCGAGCTTGCTCGCCGCGACTCCGTATGACTTCCTCGAAACGCTTTTTCTTTTTATGCGCCCCTTATCCCGCCTCCTCCTCGCCGCGCTCGGTTTCACCACGTTCGCATGGCCGGTTGCCGCGAAAAACTTCCGCCTGATTCTCGCTCCATCCGACGTCGACCGCGCGGGCCAGGTCATCGCGTTCAAGCTCCCGGCCGACGCGCCGAAGTCCCCCGTCCTCCGCAACGTCAGCGGGCGCTCGCTCGCCCTGCAAACGGACCCCGATGGCTTCACGCGCTTCATCGTTCCGTCGCAGAAGGCTCGCGAGTCTCTCTCATTCACTCTCGCCGCGGGAGCGAGCGGACCCCGCGAGGGCGTCGTCGCCACACCCGATCGCGGCGACCTCAAGCTCAGCGTCGCCGGCCAGCCCGTCCTCTATTACCGCTTGGCACGTGACGTCGTGCCCCGCGCCGACATCAAGCCCGAGATCGTTCGCGCCGGCTATATCCACCCGGTCTTCTCTCCCTCCGGCCACCTCGTCACCGACGACTATCCGTCGAATCACCCCCACCATCACGGTATCTGGACGCCTTGGACAAAGACGAGTTTCCAAGGCCGTTCGCCCGACTTCTGGAATATGCAGGGGAAGACCGGCGCCGAAGAATTCGTCGCCCTCGACCGCACGTGGAACGGCCCGGTGCACGGCGGGTTCACGGCGCGCCTGAAGATGGTCGATCTCTCCGCCCCGACGCCCGTCACGGCGCTCAACGAAACGTGGCAGGTCACCGTCTACGATGTCGGCGGCGCCTCGCGCCCGGTGCGCATGTTCGACCTCGTCACCACGCAGACCTGCGCCACCGCCGATCCGCTCATTCTCCCGGAGTATCATTACGGCGGTTTTGGCTTCCGCGCTGCCGGCGCATGGAACGGTCCCGGCGACGCCGCCCGCTACCTCACCTCCGAGGGCATCACTGACCGCATCAAGGGCAACAATTCCCGCGCCCGCTGGTGCTTCATCGGTGGCCCGCTCAAGGACGGCGCGTTCGCCGGCACGGCCACCCTCGGCCACCCCGACAATTTCCGCTCCCCTCAGCCCGTGCGTTTGCACCCGAATATGCCCTACTTCAGCTTCGTCCCCCAGATTCTCGGTGAATTCAAAATCGAGCCCGGCACGCCCTATGTCGCCCGCTTCCGTTTCATCGTCGCCGACGGCGAGCCCGATCGCGTCCACCTCGACGCCTACTGGAACGGCTACGCCCAGCCGGCGACAGTAAAACTGGAGGCTATGTAGGGCTTGTTCCGTCCGTCCCAACCCGCAGAAAATTGCGTTTTTTTCTTTGCCCAGCTCGACAAATAGCCGGGGCCTCCTCCTCTTACCCATCCCCACCCATGTCCCAAGCCATTCCCCAAGCCTCTGCCCCACCCAACAACACGCGGCTCGCCGCCGTCCTCGCTGCCGCCTTCCTCGGCTGGATGTTCGACGGCATGGAGATGGGCCTCTTCCCGCTCATCGCGCGCCCGGCCCTCCTGCAAATGCAGCAAGCGCAAGGCATCGCCCTGACTGATTCGTTTGTCGCGCTATGGATGGGTTACGCCACCGCCTCGTTCCTGATCGGCGCTGCCTTTGGTGGCGTCGTGTTCGGCTGGCTGGGTGACAAAATCGGCCGCGTCCGCGCCATGGCCGCCAGTATCCTCGTCTACTCCGTTTTCACCGGCCTGATCTATTTTGCCCAAGAACCTTGGCACCTCTGCGCCGCCCGCTTCATGGGTGCCCTCGGCATGGGTGGCGAATGGTCACTCGGCATCGCCCTCGTGATGGAAGTCTGGCCCGCCAAACACCGCCCGCTCATGGCCGGTGTGATCGGCGCAGCGGCCAACGTCGGCTTCGCTCTCATCGCCGTCATCACCATTTTCTTCAAAGTCACGATCGATTCCTGGCGATGGGTCGCCCTCATCGGCGCCGCTCCCGCCCTCCTCACGTTCGTCGTACGCCTCTTCGTTCCCGAGTCCGAAAAATGGCAAGCCGCCGTCAAATCCGACACGGTGAAGACCGACCCGCTCAAAGAGATTTTCGGCCCAAAACTTTGGAAGACTACGCTCATCGCCACCGCTCTTTCGTCCGTCGCCCTCATCGGCACTTGGGGCTCCGTGCAATGGCTCCCGCTCTGGGCTGACAAGATGGCCGGCGCCGCCGATCCCACCGCCAAAGGCTGGACCGGCATGACCTCCGGCATTGGGGCCGTCATCGGCTGTCTCCTCGGCGCCTACGTCGGTCGCTTTATCACGCGTCGCATGGCTTATTTCCTCCTCAGCCTCGGCTCTCTAATCAGTTGTGCCGTGCTCTTCCGCGGCATCGATACCTTCGGCCCGCCCTTCCTAGTGATGACGTTTATCGTCGGAGCCCTCACGGCGGCGTTTTACGGCTGGCTGCCACTCTACCTGCCGGAACTTTTCCCCACCCGCGTACGCGCCACCGGCCAGGGCCTTGCGTTCAATTCCGGCCGCATCCTCGCCGCCGTCGGCGCTCTGCAAATGGGCTCCCTGATGCAGACCTTCGATGGCAGCTACGCCAAGGCGGGCGCCGTCATCACGCTCATTTACGTCGTCGGCCTCGGCCTCATCTGGCTCGCTCCGGAAACCAAGGGTAAACCGTTGCCTGAGTAACGACCCCCGCGGGTAGCACCCACGTTCCTCCCGCCTTCGCCGCTACAGTGCCTTGCGCACTCGCAGCTACAATGCCTTGCGCGGCGGACCACTCCGGTTGCGCCGTGCGCCACCCATCGTTTGCGAGAGCTCGGCCAAATCCGCGTCGTTCCACGGCTCCTCACGAGTCGCCGAGGTCACCCGCACGCGCGCGACCGTCTCCGCTGTCACGACCCCGGCGGCATGACCCCACGAATTG
>CAMCHO010000286.1 GCA_945874455.1 Opitutus sp. GAS368
TCGTTGATCGCGATCGCCCGCGCGTCCCTCTCACGCGTCTCGGACACCACGAACGTCTCAAGCGCCACCGTGCCCTTGTCATCGAAGGCCACTGCGCCGCCGGAGATCGACAGATCGCGCCGCACGGTCTGGCCCGCCAGGACGTTGACTTGGAACGAGTGCTCGCCGGAGCCCGTGTAGAAAATCTTCAGCGTGACCGTGCCTGGCGGAACGTGCGCCAGCGCGTAGGCGCCGAAGGTGTCGGTGAACGTCTGCAGCGCCGTGCCGGGAATCTCGATCCGGACATTGCGCACGTAGGCTTGGGTGCCGGTGTTGAAGACCCGGCCCTCGATGGAGGCAGTTTCGACCGAACTGCCGTTGGCCACGGGGCCGAGCGCGAACCAGCCAGCGAGGGCGGCGAACAGGGTGCGGAGGGATTTCATGGGTTTTGCTGGTGGTTTGGGTTGCGGATCGGAAACAGGTCCGACCTCCCTTTGGCGTGGCGCGGTTTCGGTTTCGCGCTTGCGGCTGACGACGAGGGCGCCGGTGGCTGCGTCCTGCTCGGCTTCGAGGGCCGAGCCGGCGAGCATGCGCTCGAGCGCTTCGCGCGGCGTGAATTCGCCACGGACGGCGTTCGTCGTCTCGCCGCGCACCTTGTCGGTGACAAACACGAGCGATTTGCCAGCAGCGGCGGCGAATTGCCGCAGGGTCGTCGCGGCGTCGCCGCGGGGGAGGTCAAAGCTCCGCTTCGCCTCGACCGTCGCCGCGCCGAGGGGCGCGGCCGCCACCATCATGCTGCACGAGGCGAGCACAACGGGGGCGGTCGGAAACGACGGGGTAAAACGGAGCAGGGCCACTAATCCTGTAACGCTCGCGCCCAGGAATCTGTTTAGTCGCGGGGAAAACAATTTTCGCATTCGTGAAGGTTCGCCGCGAAATCGGGCGGCCGCGCGCCGCTATGGCGCGTGCAGCTGGATGGTGTCGCCCTGGCGCTCGGCACGGATGATGCCATCGCGCTCCAGCAGGCGAACGAAGGCCTCGACGTCGTCGAGGGCGAAGATCGCGCCGATGCGCCGAGCTCCCAGAGTGGGATCGGTGATCAGGAGTTGCAGGGTGTTGTGCCGATTGAAGCGCGCGGTCACCTCGGCGAGCGGGGTGTCGGAAAAGTCGGCGACGCGCCGCTGCCACGCGAGCACCGCCCTCACGTCGGCGGCGGCGAGGGGCTCGATGACGGGCGCAGGGGCGGCGGCAGGCACGAGGGGCAGCGCGAGGCGCTGGTTGGCGGCGATGAGAGTCGGGCCGGCCGAAAGCGCGTTGGGGTTAACGCGCTCCACCGCGACCTTGCCTTCCGTCACCGTGACCTCGACGGCCCCGGAGACGAAGCGGACGTTGAACGCCGTGCCGACCGCGCGCACGGCCACGCCACCTGCGCTCACGACGAAGGGACGCGCGGTGTCGTGGGCGACTTCGAAGTGGGCTTCGCCCGACTCGAGCTCGACGCGACGCTCTGCCAGGGTGAACTGCACACGGGCGGCGCTGGCGGTGTTGAGTTCGAGGGTCGAGCCATCGGCGAGGCGCGCGCGTTCGTAACCGGCGGTCGTCGTCGCATAGCGTGTCTCGGGACCGGGCGCCGATGGCAGCGCGCGAAAGCCCAGAAACGCACCGAGGACCAGTGCCGCGGCCAGCCCACTCCACAGCACGGGCCGCCACCAGCGGACATTCGGCCCCGGTGTGGGTGCCAGCGCGGGCGTGTCCCGGCCCGGGGGCGGTGGCGGCGAAACTCGATTGAAATGGGCGTTTACCTCTGCGCGGCGCTCCTCGAGCCCGTCGAGTTGCGCGAGCACCTGCTCCAGTTCGGCGACGGAGGCGGCGTGGCGGGGATCGCGGCGGCGCCACGCCTCGAAGGCGGCGGCGCGTCCGGGCGCAAAGCCCTCCTCGCGCTCGGCCAGCCACGCCATCGCCTCCGCCTCGATGGCGGTGGCGTCGCCGGGCTCATGATTCTCGGTCGATTTCATAGGGGGCCTTTTGTCGTGGCTGAGGGGTCGAGAAGGCCGTGCGCGCGGAAGAACTGGGCGCAGTCGCGCACACCCTTCATCAGGTGGACGCGCACGGTCGCGGCCGCGAGGCCGAGGTGCACGGCGATTTCCGAGGCGGAGAATCCATCCACGTAGCGGAGGAGCATCACCTCGCGGCAACGTTCCGGGAGCGTCGCGAGCGCGGCGAGCATCGCCTCGTGTCGCTGCGCAAGGTCGAGCACGTCGGCTGCTCCGGGCGCCGGTTCGAGCAAGGAAAATTCGGCGATGTCGTTGATCGGATCGACGGGAGTGCGGTGCGTGCGGCGTACGTGGTCGATGGCGACGTTGCGCGCGGTGGTGAACAGAAAGGCCCGCACGTGCTCCAGCCGCTGCGGATCGGAGACGCGCAGCAGGCGCGCGTAGGTCTCTTGCACGAGGTCGTCGTGGTCGGGCAGACTGGAAAATCGCCGCGAGAGAAACGCGCGCAGGGCCGGCTCGTGCGGCTGCACGCTTTCGGCAAACCAAACGGTCTGATCGGCGGGTGGCATGGGGTTTCGCGCGGGCTGGACGCCCGGCGCACCGTTGCATCTCCGATGACACCGCGTGCGTCGAGTGGAATTCGGGCGGTGTGGACCTCGCCAAAACTTTTTTCAGATCAGGCTAAACGGAAACGCGGAGTCTGCGTTTTAGGAACAGGCGAAATCGCCGGGCAGGAGGCTGCCCGTGTTTTTGATCTACGAGGAATCTCCGTGAGCGGTCCGTGTGCTCCGGGACGATCGGGCAACCGCAGCACTCATGGCATCCGAACCGAACACCCCTCCTGCCGTCCTGAGTCGCGTGCCGCGTCGAAGCGCGTGTGCGGATCAAGCTCGCGAGCGGGAACAGAAACGAATCAGGCGCCTGTCCGTGCAGGAGCGGATTGCGGCCGCGCTCACCATGGGTGCTCGTTTCGCGTGGCTCAAGCCGAGGCCGGCTAAAACGCCTGTGTGAGTTCATGCCTGGAAAGAGCGCGTTCCCGAATTGCGGGAGCGGGCGCATAAGAGCGCGGGTGACGGAAAACGGGGGACGTGTTCACCGCTTCACCCCAAACCCCAAAGCCAGACCCCGTTCGCTCGATCCGAATCGAACCACAGCATCACCGACGGTTTAAAAAACGCGATCACCGCGAGGCTGACGAGCCAGACGGGGTAGAGATTGTTAAACCAGTCGGTGAAACGTTTCATAGGGTCGGAGTTCGGTGTGCGATTAGCGCTTCACCCGGCCCGAGGAATCACCGTGCATGAGCGCTTGGATTTCATCGCGGGTGATGTAGTTGAAATCGCCTTTGATCGAGTGTGCGAGGCAGCCGGCGGCGGTCGCGAAAGAGACTGCGGGCCCCGGAGCGCTGAGCATTGGTGTGGTGAGGGCAAAAAGCAGCGCGGCGGTGAAAGCGTCGCCAGCACCAAGGCGATCCACGATGGCTGCGATCTCGTAAAGTGCGGGCTGACCGGCTCGCAGGGGTGCAAAGCTCGCTGTATCCGTGACCGCATCATAGAGGAGTCCGCCGAAGTTGTTCTGCGTGGCAGAGTGGTTCTCGCGCCGTGTCATGGCAACGTGCCGTATCCGTGGATACATGGCGGCGATTTGCTGTGCCACCGATGCGAGCGCGTCGGCGGATGAGCCGGCGTCGGGAATGCCGAGGATCTCGGAGGCGTCTTCGCGTCCGCCGATGAAAAGGTCAACGAGGGGCATCAGCTCGCGCATCATGCGCGTAGCGAGGGCGCGTGGCTCGTGCGTCGGATCCCACTGCCAGAGTTTGCGGCGGTAGTTCATGTCACAGGCGACTTTGATGCCGCGAGCGCTGGCTTCGCGCAGGGCGGTCCGGGTGACCTCGGTGGCGTTGCGCGAAATAGCGGGTGTGATGCCGGAAATGACAAACCATTCCGCACCCTCAAAGATCGCTGACCAATCGTAGGTGCTGGGTGGCGTGATCGCGACGAAGGAACCCTCGCGATCGTAGATCACTACGCCGGGGCGTTGGTTCGCGCCCGTTTCGAGAAAGTAGAGGCCGAGACGGCCGTCAGCCGTGCGTAGGATGTTTCTTGTGCACACCCCCATTGAGCGCAGATCTGCGACACAGGCATCGGCGAGCACTTTGTCTGGCAAAGCCGTGGCAAAAGAAGCGTCGCCACCTAGATAGGCGATGGAGGCGGCAACGGATGCCTCTGCCCCGGCGAATGTAACTTCGAGTGTGCCGGGCAGCGTTTGCTGGAAGCGCTTGAACCCGGGTGTGGCGAGGCGCGCCATGATTTCGCCGAAGGCGACAATGCGGCTCATAGGGCACCTCCGCGCACTCGATTCACGATCGCCGAGGCTTCCGCGGCGTCGGCTGTGATAGTTTGCCAATCCTTGCGCTGGATCGAATCGCGCGGAGCGAGCCACGAGCCGCCAAGCGCGAGCACACTCGGCTCGCGCAAATACGCTTCCGCGTTGGCGGCGCTCACCCCGCCCAGCGGGATGTATCTTATACCGAGATGGGCGAACGGCGCGGCGATGGCCCGCAGATAGATGAGTCCGCCGCTGGGTTCCGCCGGGAAAAGCTTCAGCACGCGGCAGCCCTGTTCAAGGGCCAGTTCAATGTCCGTCGGCGTGCAAACCCCGGGCAAGAAAGGCAGGCCGACCCCGTCGCGGGGGTCGGCCTTGGTGGAACGATTCTTCGGCGATCGCGAGCGGTTTAGCGGGCGATCAAATCGAAGGGACCGTCGACCGGTTAGAAGCGGTAAACGAACGACGCTTTGACGTTCGTGGGAGCGCCGGCGATCGCGAGGTTCCGATTGATCGCGGCGGAGATGTATTCCTCGTTCAGTGCGTTTTGGAGATACACGTCGACCTGCCAGCGGTCGCGTTTGTAGCCGGCGCCGAGATTTAGAAGTTTGCGACTGCCGACGTAAAAGGTCGGCTGATTTAGAATGATTTTGGTCGGCGTGCTGG
>CAMCHO010000287.1 GCA_945874455.1 Opitutus sp. GAS368
GAATTTCGCAGCGCGCCGGGCCGCCTTGCTCGCCAAACCCTTGTCGCCTGAATTTACCCGCAAATTTGATCGAGCGTTGGCCGGCGAATGACACCCTACGCCGACACGAACTTTTTTTCGCGCGTCTACCTGGCGTTGCCAGACAGCGACGCGGCAGATCGGTTGCTGGAGGCAGCTTGCAAGGGTGCTTGTCCTCCGTTGCCCATCACGTGGCTGCACCAGATGGAACTGGCGAACGCTTTCGCGCTTTCGGTCTGGATGGGTAAGCAAGGAGGCCATCCGCGGGTGACGCCTGAAAATGCGGCGGCGGCTCTCCACACGTTTAAGTCGGATATGACGGAGGAGAGGTTTATTCGCCGGACGGCCGTCGAACTCTCCGATCTTCAGGTGGAATTCGAGGAGACCGTTGCTCGCCACACGGCCAAACAGGGTTTCAGGACTTACGATATTTTGCATATCGCTTTCGCCCGGCTGCTCGGCTGCGACCACTTTTTTAGCTTTGATGAACGAGCGAGGAAGCTCGCTGCTCTTGAAGGCTTCGAGATATCGCAGCCGTAGCGGAGGGCGGACGGCGGACGACGGACGACGGATGACGGCGAAGATCCTTCAGCGGATGGCAGACAGGTAGCGCAGACAGGAGGGTTTGATACCAACGTCTCGTGATATTGGGACGATCGTCGAATCACCACTCGCTCGCGCTCGCAGCTACCAGCAGTCAGAAATTCAAAGGACTTGGGTGTTACTCGTGAGAAAAGTGGCAGGAGGGTAGGGGCAGCGGCGCGGATGCGAGGGGGCACCGCTCGGTCACATGGGATCGCGCTGCCGGGCCGACGCCCGGCGTCAGCCGCGGACGTTCATTTCCTCGAACCGCGTCCAGAGCGTGACGGCGATTCCGAGGACGCACCACGTCAGGAGAATGGCGGGGCATTGGAAGGGGAAGTCCCACCACGCGTAGGCGACGACACCGCCGATTCCCAACACGGTGCACCCGCTCAGGGGATTCTCCCAAAAGAAACTCCGGCTGAGTGCGAACAGCAGATAGCCGCCCATCGCCATCAGGAGGACGATGCCGGTCAGGCCGAGTTCGATCGGGGTTTGGACGATGTCGTTGTGGGCATGCTCCCAGAACTGTGGTCTGCTGCTGAGCCGAGGGTCACGGTGCTGGTAGATGGGGAAGAGGAGGCGGAAGCTGCCGGCGCCGATGCCGCCTTGCCAATTATCCTTCAGCATCGCGACGGAGGCGGAGGTCGCCCACTCGCGGGCATCAAGGGACATATCTTCGCGGTTCATGCCCGCTTTGAGTCGAGTCCACGCCTCGCGCGAATTGAGTGCCTCTAGGCCGGTCTTCAGGAAGAAGCCGAAAACAATCATGAGCACGACGGCGACGAGGGGCTTCCGCGTCGTGTTTTTCATCATGAGTTGATGCCCGATAAAGACAACGACGCAGACGGTCAGGTACCCCAGCATGGTGATCGTGGCGCCCCGCGCGTAGCTGATGAGAATGGCGATCGCGATACAGGTGGCGAAGAAGGCGAAGAGCCCGGCGGGATTTGATTTCTCCATTCTGCGCAGCCCGCGCAGGTAATACCAAGCGGCCAACCCGCACGTCACGGCCAAGCTGAGCACGAGGTAGGTCCCGCCGTGGTTTTTATAGATGAAGCTGGAGAAATACGATGAGTTGGGTGAATCGTAGAACCAGAAAATCTTCCCGTTGCCGAGTAGGCGTTGGGCGATCCCGAACCCCGCGAGCAGGACGCCATTTGTGGCGAGCACGATGAACAGCGTTTGCAGGACGCGGCGGCGGGTGAAGCCTACCCACAGCGAGCAGGACGTGAGCAACACGGAGCTATAGATCAGCAACATCCGCCAGGGCCCCCCACGTTCGAAAGGCACGTCGACGCCCGTGGGGAGCCAAGCAGTGGACGGAATGGCTCGCAGCCACCAGCCCTTGCCATCGGTCTCAAAACGCCAAGCGGGATTGAGGCCTTGGATGGTCACGAGGGCGAGCAAGGCTAGTCCCAGCCACCAGATCGGAAACTTCGCGAGGCGTGGCCACATGACCAAGCGGAAGACGTTCGATCCGGTTTCTTCCTCGGTGTAGCTGCGAGGGATGAGCGAGACCCCGAAACCGAGCACCGCGAACCCCAGACTGATCCATTGCGCCCACTCGCTCATGCCGCCAATCGCCCAAGGAAGAAACACGAGGTGCGCGCTGATGACCCATAGGAGCAGCGACTCCAACGGATGGATTTTCAGCCGCTTCGTCTTGGCCCGGAAGTGATCCAAGGGTTTCTGCAGCTCTGAAAAATCCGAAAATGAGGGTGAGGAAACGTCCACGTTCAGGAGAGCATGCGAGCGAATCAACGGCGGTGAAGCGTAAAATGTGCAGCGTGAGAACTGGGGTCCGGAAAGAAAGGCCTTCGTCTGGTCGCTCGCCGCTCGGGATGGAAAAAGAACGGCGGGATCAGCGGCCGAAAAATGCTGCGGAAGGGCGGAGCCGGTCATCTGCGCCGAACTCACGGAACCAATGATGCCCCGATTTTTGCCATCGAGCCGCCCGCTTGACCCAGCTCATCGCGGTCGCTGCGCGCCGGTTCGTTTCCATCCTTTCACTTAGGAGGAATAGGGCGATTCGCCTGATGCGTTCACCTGATAGCCCCTGCTCATCCGCGCGACATGCGACCGACCTCACTTTAGGTTTTATTTCCATCGCCCAAAAGATTCAGACTTTGATTTGCTGGGTAGCCGCGGGCGCCAGCGAGTGGTGATCCGTCCACTCGCTGGCGCTCGCGGCTACCGAGAAGTCCAGAGTTCAAAGCACGTTGGTTTTAGCCACGCCATTGCGTTGGGAATTTTCGGCCGTCTTTCGGCCAGAGCCCACGGCCCCGGCGGACAGCGTTCGGCGGTAGGCAGAGTTTTATGGGGCTCAGCGTGCGTCGCGGCCCCCTCTACTCACCGCGTACTTACCGCGTAGTCACACGCATGCTGTCGCGTTACAAGCCGAGCGGCCTAGCAGATTTTCGGACTTAGAAATTGAAGGCATTTCCTATGCGATAATCACGAGAATCGTTTTCTGAAAACATGCCCTACGAGTGGTAAATCTCTTCCACGGCCTAAGCCCGACCGCCTCCTCGACTGGGCCGAGAATTGCACGGCACGAATCGTGGCCTCGCTGGGTGCGACGCACTTCCGTCGAAGAATGCGCTCCTATTTTTTGAGGACCGAAGGCAAGATGATGTTTTTTACCAAGATCACTTGCGTCTCCTTTTTTCCTCCGAGCCGAACCGAGACCTTAAGCGGAATTTCGTCACTGGTGACCCCGAGTTGGGAAATCATGGGGTCGAGCATGCCTTTCTCTCCGGGCGCGAGCTTGAGCTTGTCGGGCCGAACCGCGAAATTTCCCAGCTCGGAGTTTATCTCGGTAATCTCAAGTTCTATCGGCGCTGTTCCGCGATTTTCGAAGGCGACGCGCAGAGTGACGGGGGGCATCGGGCTGCCTTGAGCGCGGCGGGCCAGAGCCATGCGGTAGTATTCCTTCATGGCTTCTTTTTGCTCCTCCTCCGAATCGCCGAAGCCCGTCGAGTAAACCTCGGTCAGGCCGTCGGAATCACGATCACGGCGCCCGCGGCGGCTTTGTTCTTCGAGGCTGTCTTTGGGGTCGCCAGGTGCGCGGGTAGCCTTGGGGCCTCGTTCGAATCCGCGGCTGACGGTCGCCATCGCGGAGAGCGTTCCGTCGAGCAACGTGGTGTCGCCTTTCATGGCGACGGGCTTTTCTCCGGTGTTGGCCGCCTCGCGCATCATATCGCGCTGCGTCGGTGTGCCGCAGCCTGAAATGAAACCCAGCGAGAGAAACATGGTCGCGGCAGAAATGAATCTTGAGAGGTGCATAGGAAAAGCGATGACCTTAAACCCCACGCGAAGCTTGCGGGGATTGCAAGGTCGCTCGGGAAACGCATGAATCTTTCTGGCCTTTGTGGCGTCTTGCTGTGACACAGCAATGCACCGCGCATGGAATCATCTGCAACGACCGCGCTGGCCGACCTTGTCCGCCGGGCTCAAAAAGGCGACGAAAACGCCCAGAGGGATATTATTGTCGCCTACCAGCATCGCGTCGCGGGGTTCGTTTACGCCATGACTAATCGGAGCGATTATGTGGAGGATCTGTCGCAGCAGATTTTCATCAAGATGGTCCGGGCGATCGACCGGCTGCAGGCCCCGGCCCAGTTTGAGTCCTGGCTCTTCCGTCTGGCGCGCAATACGTGCATTGATCAACTGCGCCGCCAAAAGCTGCGCCGGATTTTTCTGCCTTTCGGAGAGGAGCACGAAAACATCGCGGAACCGCCCGGTGCTGTCGGCACCGAGGAGTTGGATGCCCTGCGCCACGCGCTCGAACAGCTTCGCCCACAAGACCGGGCGCTGCTGGCGCTGGTGCAAGAGGGCCGCAGCCACGCGGAAATCGCCGAGACGCTCGATACCACGGTCGCCGCCGTGAAAGCGCGCCTCCATCGCGCCCGTGAACACCTCCGCGAACACTACCAACCTGACCATGAAAACTGAAGACCAAGCTTGGCGTGACCTCCAATCCTACGCCGCTGCGCAATTGCGCACCGGGTTTGCCGATCGCACCTTGCGTGCAGCGCTCGGCCCGAAAGATGTCACTTGGGGCCTCCTCAGCGCCCAAGGCTCGCGCCAACTACCCGTTGGCTTTGCCGAAGGCGTGCTCCGTCTGGCACGGGCGGCGGCTGAAGTTCCCTCGTTGACTAGCCAGTTTGTCTTGAGCGCAGCTACTGCCGCCGTCTGCTTGGCCGCGGTTGTTTTGGTGCAAGACCGTCGTGCCCAGTTGTCCGATGAGCGCAACCTCGCCGATTGGGAGCGCATCGTGCTCGTCGCGCAGGATGCGCAGGATTTCGACTCGATCTGATGACTCAGCGTGTC
>CAMCHO010000288.1 GCA_945874455.1 Opitutus sp. GAS368
AGAGCGAACTCGTGCCGTTGGTGCGAGCCATCACGGCCTCGCCGACGGCGGGACGGGCGAAGGCGGCGGAGACGACGTTGCGCGGATTTCCGGTGGAAGGGCAGCGGGCGTTTTTGCGCGAGGTGACCGAGCAGATCGGTTTCGACTACGAACGCGGTCGGATCGATGTCTCGCTGCATCCTTTTTGTTCGGGCACGGGCAGCGATGTACGGATGACGACACGGTTTAAAGTCGACGAGCCGTTGGACTCGTTGTTCGCCTCGATTCACGAGACGGGGCACGGACTTTATGAACAAGGTTTGCCGGCGGCGCAGGCCGGCACGGCGTTGGGGCAACATGCCGGGATGGCGGTGCATGAGTCGCAGAGCCGGTTGTGGGAAAACCAAGTCGCCCGCAGCCGCGGATTTTGGCGGAATGTCGAGCCGCGGTTACGCGCGTTATTTCCGACGCAGACGGCGGGACTGACCGCCGAAGAACTTTATCTCGCGGTGAATCTGGTGGAGCCGACCCTGGTGCGAGTGGAGGCGGATGAGGTGACCTACAACCTGCACATCATTTTGCGCTTCGAGATGGAGAAAAAACTTTTCTCCGGAGAACTCGCCGTGCGCGACCTGCCGGCGGCGTGGCGCGCGGCGTCGCGGGAAATTGTGGGATTGGAGCCGGCCACGGATCGCGCGGGGGTGCTCCAAGATGTGCATTGGAGTGACGGTGCCTTCGGGTATTTCCCGAGTTACTGTTTGGGGAATTTGCTGGCAGCTCAATTGTGGTATCGGGCCCTGACGTTGCGACCGGGACTGGAGGAGGAGTTCGCGCGCGGCGATTTTTCCTGGCTCCTCGCTTGGCTGAGGGCGGAAGTGCATACGCAAGGCCGCCGGTTCGACGCGTTGGAACTGGCTCGGCGCGTCACGGGCGAGGAGTTGTCGCCGCGCGCGTTTGTGCGGTACTTGCGTGAGCGTTACGGAGCGCTCTATGTGAACTAATTTTTATGGGACTGATCGACACCCACACCCACTTGGAATCGTTTGCGCGCCAGGGCGGAACGGTGTTGGCCGATACGTTGGCCCGCGCTCAGGCGGCGGGCGTGGAGACCATGGTGACCATCGGGACGTCGCCCGAAGACTGGGCGCTCTATCGCAAGCTCGCGCGAGAGCACGGGAAGACGGGCTTGGTCCGCTATTCCGTGGGGCTGCATCCGTGTTCGGTCGATGGAGAATGGGCAGCGGCCCTGGCGCAGGTGGAGGATTTTTGGAAAGGAGAGGAGCCGCGGCCGGTGGCGCTGGGGGAGATTGGGCTGGATCGGTTTCATTTGCCGAAGGACGCGGCGGAAGCCGCGAAGATTTTCGCTTGGCAGCGGGCGGCGTTTAGCGAGGGGCTCGCGTTGGCGAAACGGCTGGGCTGCCCCGTGGTCGTGCACTCGCGGGGGGCATTTCAGGAGTGCGTTCAACTGATCGATGCGAGCGGAGTTGATTGGACGCGGGTGGTGTTCCACTGCTTCACCGAAGGTGTCGCCGACATGGCGGAGCTGACGCGACGGGGTGGCTGGGGATCGTTTACCGGGGTGCTGACTTATAAGAGTGCTGAAAACGTGCGAGCGGCGGCGAGGGCGCAAGGACTCGCGCGGCTGATGATGGAGACAGATGCGCCGTATTTGACGCCGTTCCCGCACCGCGGAAAGCCGAACGAGCCGGCCTATGTTCGCCATATCGCGGAGTTTGCGGCGAAGGACGTATTCGGAGTCGGCTACGACGAGTTGGTGGCGATCACGACGGCGAATGCACGTCGGTTTTTCCAGTGGTCACCCCCGTGAGGCGCGGAAGCAGCGGAGAACTGGAAAATATCGGGTCGGTGGAGAGCGACCTGATCTCGCGCTTAGGCCTCGTCGAATTTGCGGGCAAAGAGGGCGTCGAGTTCCGTGAGCATCGCGGGGGCGTCCGCGCCGGTAGCGATGAACGTGACCTTCGAGCCTCGGCCGGCGGCCAGCATCATGAGGCCCATAATGCTCTTGCCGTTCACCTGTTCGTCTTTGTTTTCGACGAAGACCTCGGCCTTAAACTTGTTGGTGATGCGCACGATCATCGCGGCGGGACGGGCGTGGATACCCATCTTGTTCTGCACAATCAGCTCCTTGGTTAAGGGCTGAAGAGCAGGAGTGGCGTCGCTTTTATTCATGGTTCCGAGAAAAGCCGAACAAGGTCCGTCAGGTGGCACGGGCTTGCAACCCCAAAACCCGCCGGCACGATGCCGAGTCATGCCAGCAATCGCGATCATCGTTCCCTGTCGGCTCGAATCTACTCGCTTCCACCGCAAGCTTTTACATAAGATAAAAGGACGTCCGTTGCTGCTCTGGGTGGCGGAGCGGATTGCCCGGGAGGCCCCCGAGTATCCGTTGTGGTTTGCGGTCGACGATGAGCGTTTGGCGGACTGTGTGACGGCGGCTGGCTTTCGGGCAATCATGACGAGTGGGGCGCACCAAAGCGGCACGGACCGCATCGCGGAAGCGAACCGGACGGTGGGTGCCGCGTTGGTGCTCAACGTGCAGGCGGATGAGCCGTTGGTCACCGGTGGGCAGCTGCGGGCGCTAGCGGAACTCTTGGAGGACGGCGAAGGCGCGCCGATGGCGACGTTGGCCACGCCCTTTAAGCGGGCGGCCGACTTTCTGAATCCGAATCAGGTGAAGGTGGTGTTGGCTCCGTCGGCGCGCCGGGCGTTATTCTTCTCACGGTCGCCCATGCCCTACGCCAGAGATCGGGCCGGCGTGGTGGACGACGCTTGGGTGGCGGCTAACCCGTGCTTCAAGCACCTCGGACTTTATGGTTACCGGGCGGACCTGCTCAGCCAGTTCGCCGAGTTGCCGATGGGCCAACTGGAGCAGATTGAAAAACTAGAGCAGTTGCGCGTGCTGGAAAACGGCTACCAGATCGCGTGCGCGGTGACGGCGGACGCGACGATCGGCGTGGATACGCCGGAAGACGCGGTGAAGTTTGAGCAGTGGCTGAGCTGAACCCACGCGGGCGGTCGGATGCCACGAAGGAACGGGTGTGCTTGGTGGGCGCGACGGCCCCTGAAGGTGTCGCTCAAATTTTCCCGGCTTTGCGCGCTGCGACCATCCGGTAGAAATCGACGAAGAGCGGATCGGCGTCGTTCGGGCCGGGGGCGGCTTCTGGGTGGTACTGAACGCTAAAAATGGGGAGCTTGGTGTGGCGGAGGCCCTCGACGGTGTTGTCGTTGAGGTTGATCTCGGTGACTTGGGCGCCGGTTTTTTCGAGCGACTGCGGATCGGTGGCGAAGCCGTGGTTTTGCGCGGTGATGGAGACCTTGCCGGTTTCGAGATTCTTCACGGGCTGATTGCCGCCACGGTGGCCGAACTTGAGTTTGAAGGTCGTGCCGCCGAGCGCGTGCGTGAGCATCTGATGACCCAGGCAAATCCCGAATATCGGGAAGTCGGGGATGAGCGCGGTGACGGTTTTGTGGATGTAGGGGAGAGCGGACGGATCGCCGGGGCCGTTGGAAAGGAAGATGGCGTCAGGCTGATGTTCGCGGACTTGCTCATGGGTCGCGGTGGCCGGGAAGACCTGCACCTCGAAGCCGTGGTTCACGAGCTTGCGATAAATGCTGTGCTTGGCGCCGTAGTCGAACGCGGCGACGCGGAACTTTTTCACGGGTGCCCGCGGGGCGTTCATCGTCGTGCCGACCGGAAGATAGGAGGCGTTGTAGTTTGCCGGTTCGCTGGAACTCCAGATGAAGGGCTCTTTGCAGGAGACGTTCTGCACATAGTCGGCGCCGGCCATGTCCTGCCACGATTTCGCGCGCTGGATGGCCGCTGCGTCGGTGATCGGGAGGGTGCTGAGGCAGCACTTCATCGCGCCATCGACCCGCAGTTTTTTCGTGAGGGCACGGGTGTCGATTTCGCTGATGCCGGGGATGCCGTTTTGACGGAGATAGTCGCCGAGTGAGAGGCGGCTGCGCCAGTTGCTGACGATGGGGGAGAGCTCGCGGACGACGAAGCCGCTGGCTTTGGGCGTGGCCGACTCGGTGTCCTCGGGGCTGATGCCGTAGTTGCCGATTTGCACCGCAGTCATCGTGACGATTTGGCCGAAGTAGGAGGGGTCGGTAAGGATCTCCTGATAGCCAGTCATCGACGTGTTGAATACGCATTCACCGGCGATGGTGGCGTCGGCTCCGAAGGCGAGGCCCCGGAAAATCGAACCGTCTTCGAGCGCGAGAACTGCGGGTTTGGACGTGGACATTAAAGGCGAACGAAAAGGTGTCGCCCGTCCGCTGCCAAGGGGAAACGCGTGCCGGGCACGCGAAAATTACGTCTGGGTTGGAGCGTTCCCTGCGGCGGAGAGGGGCGGGGTGACCGAGGCGTCATCTGCTTCGGCGAGGGCCGCGGCCGGTTCGGCAGCGGTCTGCCGCTGGCGGCGGCGCTTGATGGAGTGTTCGGCGCGCTCGTCCAACCAGCGAATAATCGCGAACCGCGGCCGCGGGCTCACAAATTCCTTCGGGTCCGCCGTCCGGCCGTGAGTGTAGAGGGTTGCCGGATCGATGTAGGTACCGAGGATCAGGTCCGGGAGAGGCAGGCCGAAGATACCAGAGATGGACTCGTTACAGCGGATATCAGCATGGTGGCGCAGGTGGAAGGCGTAGGCCTTGCGCCAGAATGGACCCATGGTGGGTTGGCTCACCAGACGATCCCAAGTCGCTTGGGGCCAGTGTTCGATCGCGTGAACGATTTCGTAGAGGCAGAGTGAAAAAGTGATGCCGATAAAGCCTCCGAGGAAGATGGGATACTGAGGGAGGAGCCATTGGGCCGGCACAAAAAAGACGCAGC
>CAMCHO010000289.1 GCA_945874455.1 Opitutus sp. GAS368
CACCACAATCTCCGCCAGCTCCCGCGAGCGCAGATTCGCCGGCTCGTGTTTGCGGAATGTGATCTCGTTCGGCCAGAGCATGCCTTGATCGATCCACGCGCGAAAAATCGCCACCTGCTCCGTCGTCAGCTGCTTACCCTTTTTTGGCATCACACTGTCGGGATCGAGTCCGGAGATCATCGCCACGACGAGACTCTCGGCGCTTTTCCCCACAACGGCCGCCACGCCAGTCTCCCCGCCCTCCACAAAGTCCTGCCGCGTTTCGAGGCTGAACAAACCCTTGTTCTTCCCGCGACCATGGCACTGCACGCAACTCGCCTCAAAGATCGGCTGGATGTCGCGCGAGAAATCCACCGGCCCAGTCGACGCTCGTGGCAGGAGCGCGAGCTTTTCCGGAGGCAGGGCGGCCTGCGCCACCGTCGCACCAACGGTCACGAGCATGACGACAACCGGCGCAAGGGCGCAGCAGACTAACGAGCGTAAGTAAATCGGTTGCACAGAAAGTGGGTTGAGGTAGCCAACACCTTTTGAGGTAGTCGCCGAAAATCAAGGCCCGTCTGCTTTAAACCGCGTCTGCTTTGAACCCTTAACGCGCGCCATCGCCCGCGGGACGCCACTCCGAATGCCGGGGCAGAAATCGGCCGCGCCGCCCAGCGGACCGCTACCGCCGTCCGCTGATTTCTGGATTTTTCCGGAACGTGGCCCCGGCGTCCCTGCCCAAGGGCTTGAATCTAATCATCTACGGCGGGCGGTACGAGAACCTGTTCGGACGCTTGCTCCTCGTTCAAAAGTCTAATCCGGGCTTTCCGTGCTGCATCCCCGGGCGAGAAATCGGCCTAGCGTTTCGCAGGTGATTGCAGACAGAGTCCTGGGCGGCAACCCGCCGAACCGTCATGCCTTCCCTCCTCCGCCAACGTCTCGCTTGCGCTCTCCTTTGCGGGCTCGCCGTCGCCGGGGCGCTCACGTGGGCGGCCGCTCCGGCGGTAGTATTCAAAATGCCCCCACTGCCGCCACCGGCACCCGTGATCGCAGCCGATGCCGTCGCTCCCTCTATCCCCATTCGCGAACCCGCCGAGGCCGACAGCCCAGCCCTTGCGCCGATCCCAGTCACGTCGTGGCTCGATGCCCAGATTGCCCTCGCTCGCGCCGGGTTTTCTTCCGGACCCATCGATGGCGTCGCCGGTCCGCAATCCGCCGCCGCCTTGCGCGCCTTTCAAGAGAGTCACGACCTGCCCGCCACCGGCGCACTCGATGCAACGACTCGCGCCCGCCTCGCGCTGACGTCCGCGCCGCTCACGCAACTCGTGCTCTCCCCCGAGGACCTCACACGGTTGCAGCCGCTGGCCCCGACGTGGGTCGGCAAATCCCAACAGACCGCGCTGGATTACGAGACTGCACTCGAACTCGTCGCCGAGCGCACGCACGCCAGCCCAAATCTCATCCGCCGACTCAATCCCGACGTAAATTGGGCCGAGCCCGCCGCCGGCACGCCGCTCGTCGTGCCCGCGATACCGCGCCTGCCGAAAAACAAAAAAGCCGCGCGGGTCATGATCCAACTCGCAGCCCACACGTTGGAAATCTTCGATGCCGACGGCGGTGTCATCGCTCATTTTCCCGTGAGCATCGCCAGCCGCGTCGAAAAACGTCCGGTCGGCGAGCTGCACGTGACGGTGGTCGTCCGTGATCCCGACTACACGTTCAACCCCGAGGTCTTTCCCGAATCGGAGGAAGCGCGCTCGCTCGGCCGCAAACTCATTTTGCCACCCGGCCCCAACAACCCCGTCGGCCTCGCGTGGATCGGCCTCGATCTCCCCGGTTACGGCATCCACGGCACCCCGAAGCCCGAACAGATCGGCCGCACGGAATCGCACGGCTGCTTCCGTCTCGCGAATTGGGATGCGCTCACCTTCCTCGATCTCGTGTGGACCGGCCTCCCCGTCGTGGTGGAACCCTGACCTTCCTCCCTTTCTCCGCCTTCATGAAATCGCCGCTCCACCCCTGGGCCCTCGTGCTCGGCCTGCTTGCCAGCCTCCCATCCGCTACCGCTCAAGGCCACGCCTCGGCTCGTTTCGCCGACGCCGATCGGGCGAAAACAATCGCCGCCCTCCTCCCCGAGATCACGACACTCTACGCCGACCACGCGACGGCAAAACACGCGCCGGGCTTGGTCTGGGGCATCGTGCTCGACGGACAGCTCCTCCACACGGGCAACGTCGGCTTCGCCAACCTCGAGAAAAAAATTCCCGCCGATGCGCGCACCGCCTTCCGCATCGCCTCGATGACGAAGTCCTTCGCTGCGCTGGCCATCCTCAAACTCCGCGACGCCGGCAAACTTTCGCTCGAGGACACCGTTGAGAAACACCTCCCGGAATTCCGCGCGATCAAAGCGCCCACCGCCGACGCACCCAAAATCACCCTCCGCCACCTCCTCGGCATGGCGGCCGGTTTTCCCGAGGACAACCCGTGGGGCGATCGCCAACTCGGCATCACCGACGCGCAATTCGGCGAATTTCTCTCCCGGGGTATCGCGTTTTCACATTCACCCGGCGTCGCCTTCGAATACAGCAATCTCGGCTTCGCTCTCCTCGGCCGCGTCGTCTCGATCGTCGCGGGCGTCCCCTACCAACGCTACATCACCCGCGAAATTCTCCTGCCCCTCGGCATGACGGCGACGCGCTGGGAATTCTCCGAAGTCCCACCCGAACGCCTCGCGCTCGGCTACCGCTGGCAGCAGAACGCGTGGCAACTCGAGCCGCTCGAACGCGATGGCGCCTATGGAGCCATGGGCGGCCTCATCACCACCGCCGAAGATTTCACGCGCTACATCGCCTTTCACCTCTCAGCGTGGCCCCCGCGCGATGACGCCGACACCGGTCCCGTGCGCCGCTCCACCGTGCGGGAAATGCACACGCCCACCCAGCCCACCGGGGTGAACGCGACCGCAAAAACCCTCACCGGCGAACCCAACCCCACCGCCAACGGCTACGGCTTCGGGCTCTCCAGCACGATTGACAGCAAGGGCGTCGCACACTCGCGCCACATCGGCGGCTTGCCGGGCTTCGGCAGCGAGTATCGCTTTTTCCCTGACTACGGCTTCGGCGTTTTCTCCTTCGCCAATGTCACCTACGCCAGCACCGGCGCGGCCAACACCAAGGTGGCCACGCTGCTGCTCGAAAAAGCCAAACTGCCACCGCGCTCGCTGCCGGTCTCGAACATTCTCGCGCAACGAAAACAACAAATCGCCACACTCCTCGCCGACTCCGTCTGGCCCGAAACACTCGCCGCCGAAATCGTCGCTGAAAATTTCTTCCCTGACCGTTCACGCGCGGACTGGATCGTACACACCCGCACGACACTCGCCCAAGCCGGCAGCATCCACTCCGTCGGCGAACTCCAGCCGCTCAACCAACTCCGGGGCACCTTTCCTCTCGTCGGCGAGGAGGGCCGCGTCGAGGTATTCTTCACCCTCACGCCGGAAGCTTCGCCAAAACTGCAAGAGCTGCGCCTAACCTTTGTCGGCCACTAGGGCCGCCGCTTGTCGGCGTGACGGCTCGGCGGCGAGCGCCGGCCCGACCACAATCACCACCCCGTCTCACCGCGGAAACAAGCGGTCCAGCGCCCCGAAATTTTTTACCGGCGCAATTTTCTTTTCGGTCACACCAGCGGCCAAAATCGGCTTCGCCACCGGCGGCGGCTCGGCTCGCGTCACGACAATCCCGTGCTGCAGCGCCGCGAGCGCGCGGTCCAGCTTCACCGCCGAGACGGGCTCCGCGGTCCCGAGTTCCTGCGCAAACAGGCTCACGCGGAATTCCTCCACCAACCACCGAAACGCCTCGCCACCCTCGCGCTCCCGCAATTTCCCCGCCGCTCCCACATACGATGCCAGCTGCCCCGCACGCTCGGCATCTTTCGCTGGATTTTGGCGCCAACGTTCGGCCCGCAGCTTCATGCCTTTCAAATACCGCGGAAAATGCGGCAACTGCGCGTAGGGCGTCGTCCGCAAAAAGTCCGGTGGCAGCAGCGCCGCGAGGTCGCGTTCGAGGCCCGCCTGCGCCCCCGGTTGTACCATGAGCGTCTGCCGCAGCGTCAGAATCTCCCGCAGCTGATCGCAGAACCGCGGCACGATGCCGCGCAGATCGGCCTGCGATTTTTCGATCGCCGCAGTGAACACGGCAGTCGTGTAGCCGCGAGCGCCAGCAAGGGGAGGTCCTTTCGGGTCGCTGGCGCGCGCCGCTACGCGCCCCGGATCGCACAACCAACCGCGCAACATCGCAAACGCTTGCGCCTGCAGCTCCTCGGCCGGCGCCAGCGTGGAGATCAGCGGCCCGAGATTCTTCACCGCGCGCAAATCGCGCTCGAGCCAGCCGAGGTCATTGCTGAGCTGTCGCTCCATCAACGCCGCGAGTCCGCGACCCGTGACGTCGCGCGCTTCCTCGGGCGTTTTCGCCAAGCGCACCGCCACACCGTCTTTCTCCGCTTGCAACGCCGGAAACGCGAACACTGGCACGCCCGCCTGCTCAGTCACGAGCACGCGCTCGGGAACGTCACCAAACTTCCATGACGTCTGCGCCGGGGTTTCCCACTTCGCGCGCGCGCGACGCCAGGCTTCCGGCTCGACCCGCGCCACCGTCGCGCTCGCGGTGCGTTTTTGGAGGTGGAGCGCCTCATCGATTTCCGCGAGCTCACGGCTCGCGCAGAGTGGGTTTCCTTTGGCGTCGAGCACCCGCACGCGGACGCGCAGATGGTC
>CAMCHO010000290.1 GCA_945874455.1 Opitutus sp. GAS368
GCGCAATGACCACGGACCAAGGCGCCCCGCTCCGTCCCGCCACCGCACATGCGGGCGCGCCGATCCACCCGCCTGCAACCCGCCGCACTGGGGGCCTTGGGTTTTCATCCTCGGCCCTTGAGCGGCGACCCAGCCATCGCGCATCGCGCGGCGCATTTACGCTGCTGGAAATCCTCCTCTCGCTCGCGCTCGTCGCGCTCATGCTCGTCTCGCTCAATACCTTTGTATTTTCGATGGGCGAGCTCTGGGGCCGTGGTGCCGATGTGCATCTCTTCGATCAACACGCGCGCGCCGTGACTCGTTTTCTCGATCGCGAACTTCGCTCCGCCGTCCTCCCGCCTGCGGCGCGCCCCAACGTCGCGCCCATCGCTCTGCAGGAAATCCGTCCCCAGTCCGGCGCGACCGAAAAGCTCCTCACGTTCGAACTTCCCGCAGGCTGTCGCCTGTTCGTCTGGCCGGAGCGCCCTCTCCCCGAAGTCGTCTGCTCCCTCCAAGTGCGCGACCGCGAGGGCCTCTTTTTGCTCTGGCACTCGCGCCTCGAGAAAAATTTCGAGTCCGATCCGCCCCGCGAAACCATCGTCACGCCACTCGTCACCGCGCTGGCCTACGAATACTACGACGCCGACTTCAAGCGCTGGACCACCGAGACCACGCTCAAACTCGACAATAGTGGCAACCCGCTCACGCCCCAACGCCTGCGCCTAAAGTTCGTCTACAACAAACTCACGCGCGAATCCGTCATTACCCTGCCTGCGCCGACCGGCACCTTGCCGCTCTTCTGATGACTCCCTGCGCGCCCAATCGCCCGCCGCCCATCGCCCCTCGGCAATTCTGCCGCGAGCAGCCGCGCGCCAGCGTCCTCGTGATCGTCATGATTACGATTTTGTTTACCGCCTTCGCCCTCGTCGCCTTCATTGAAAAAGCCGGCAACGATCTCCTCGTCGAACACCGGGACGCCCAAGCCCGCCGCTTGCGGATGGAGGCCTACTCCGCCCTCGAAGTGACCCTGGCGGTGCTGGAGGATTTTCGCCTCGCGACCAACGGCCTGCACAGTCCCGCCGAGGGCTGGAACGACCCGCTCGGCTTCGTCGGCTACACCCCCACCGAAGATCGCAAGGTCGAAATCTCCTTCGACGACGAGAGCTCGAAACTCTCCCTGCCCCACGCCAACGCCCAGATTCTCTCCCGCCTCTTCCAAGTGTGGGAGCTCTCCGTCGCCGACGCCGACGCCGCGGCCGACGCCCTCGCCGGCTGGATGAAACACGGCCACACCTACACAACCGCAGTCACCCCCGACTACGACCGCGGTGCCGTTCCCTACGAAGCTCCCGGTCGCCCTCTGCGCTCCTATCAAGAGCTCGCCGCGATCGAGAAGGTACGCGAAATTTTCTACGGAGAAGACGGTCGCCCCAACGAACTCTGGCGTCGCTTCGCCGACAACGTTTCACTGCTCGATTTCGCGAAACCCAACATCAACGCCGCCAAACCCGACGTGCTCCGGGCCCTCGGCCAGTTCGATCAGACCCAGCAACGCAACCTCACCGACTACACCTCGGGCCTGGGCAGTTACCGGACGCAGGGGCCCGCGTTTTTTCAAAATCCCAATGAAGCGGATCGCATCACCGGCGGCACCGGTGGCAATTCCGCCGCCTTTGTCACCACCATCAGCGCTCTCCGCATCAATCTCACCGTTCACGACGGTCGCTCCCAGTTTCGCCTTTCCTGCGTCGTGACCGCCGGTAACGCCGCTAAACCGGTGCAAACTCAGGCCACGTCCGCTGCCGGCAAGCCGTCCGCTACTACCACGCCCGCTGCCCCGCCACCGCCCCCTGCAAACCCCGCCGCGACCGCGCAGAATGCCGCCTCGCGCAATCTCAACTACCCATATACGCTCTTGGAAATTCGAGAAAATGATGAGATTCCTCCGCCGCCACCACCACCACCGCCGCAACCTTGATTCATGAGTTTTCTCGCCACTCTCCGCGCCGGCCCACCCCCGCCCAAAGTCGCCCTCCTTCCCGACGGTCTCTTCTTCACTCGTGCCCTCCCGGTCGCCGTCGGTGCGAGCCCCGCCGAGGCCGCAGCTCAGGTCGAGCTCGCGCTCGAAGCCGTCTCACCCTTTCCCATCGCGCAACTGTTCTACGGCTATTTTTGGACGCCCGGCGCCGAGACCGCTTTCACCTTCGCGGCCTACCGCCGCCGTTTCACCGCCGAACAAATCGCCGCGTGGAGCGGCTCCGCGCTCGTGCTGCCGTCGTTTGCTGCACTCCTCGGGGCCGAAGCCAAACCTGCCACCACGGTCATTCTCGCCTCCCCGGAAGGCCTGACAGCGATTCATTGGACCGACGCTCGCGTCCCCGCCTCCGTCCTCTTCCGCCCGCTTCCCGCCACTCCGGACGGCACGCCTGAGCCCGAGCCCGCCCAACTCGAGGAGGCCCGCGCTCGCCTCCGCGCTGAACTCATCCGCGACGCCGGCGGCAGCCACACCGTCATCGACCTCACCGCGCCGCCCACCGCCGAACGGGCCCGCAGCGATCGCGACGTGACCTTTCGTTCCGGTGACTGGGTCTCACCCTTGCCCGCGACCGTCACAGCCGCCCTCGATGTTCGCGACAAAGGCGAACTCGCCTCCCTGCGCGCCGCGCGCCGTCGCGACATTATGCTGTGGCGCGTGACGCTGGGCTGCGCCGCCGCCCTCGGCCTCTTTGCCATCGGCGAACTCGGGCTGATCGGCGGACGCGCGTGGCAAAAAGTCCGCGATACCCAGTTCCGCACCCAACGGCCTCTCGTCGAAAAGATCATGACCTCCGATGCGCTCGGCCGCCGCATCGACGATCTCGCCACGAAGCGCCTGCTCCCGTGGGAGATGATGATGGCCGTCATTGGTACCAACAAAGCAACCCTGCCCAAGGAGATTTATTTCGGTCGCGTTTATACAACTCCGGGTAGCGGTATTTACACCCTCTCGATCGATGCGCAGACCACGAGCGTCAGCACCATCTCCGTCTACACCTCCGCCCTCAAAGCCGTCGCCGGTATCGAAAGCGTCGAGACCCGCGGCCTCCAAGCCCGCGGCGAAAACGCCACGTTCACACTCGTGATCACCTTCAAATCCGACGCCATCAAACCGGGAGCTCTCCTATGATCCGCACCCTGCGCGCCTTTTTCCTCGGTCGTCTCCTGCGCGAGAAACTTCTGCTCGTCGCTTTCGCCCTCCTCGGTGTCCTCATGTGGCTCTCCGACACCAGCAAACGCTTGCGCGCGTTTTGGCGCGAACAGCACACCACCACGGTGGCTCTCGCTGATCAGCAGCGTTGGCTCGACAACCGCAAGGTCCTGGAGAACGCCGCTCAAAAAGCCGCGAGCCGCCTCGACCCCGCGCAGACCCTCGACGGCACCCGTCTCCTCGCGGCCGTCGGCACGCTGGCCGCCGAAGCCGGCCTCCGCAATACGAGCAGCGGCACGCCGACCGACCAGAGCAGCGGCCAGATTTCGATTCACACGTTGCCCTACACCATCAACCGCGCAGACTGGGAATCCCTCAAAAAATTCTACGTCGCCCTGTCAGCGCGTTCGCCCTACATCGGGATCGAAAAATTTACGCTGAACTCGGACCGCGCCAATCCCGCCCAACTCAACCTCGCGCTCACGGTCTCCTCGGTAGAAGTGAACCTCACGCGTTAACACGTCGCTTCCCGCGTTCGACGCCGGGGCCTAAGCGGCGACGCCGAGCGCCGGGCGCAGGGAAAATCTGCACGATTTGTTACCCATCCCGGGTTGCGACGGCGGGGAACCCGCGCCAAGATTGCCCGTCTTAAACCGAACCCGACCCTCACGCCCTTTCTCCGCTCGCCCGCTCATGCCCACCCCGCCGCTTCCGAACTTTCGCTCGCTCGCCCTCGCCACGCTCCTCGTCTGGCTCGCTCCGCGTGACGTCCGCGCCGAAAATTCCGTCGCCTATAAATATTCCGACTACCGCGAAGCGAACGGTCGCATCGCCGTCGAAACTCAGGGGGCCTATATTCAGCAGAGCCTCGGCACCGCGATGCACCTCAAGTTCGAGGGCGTCCTCGACGCCATCACCGGCGCCACTCCGAGCGGCCAACCCGCCCCGGCCGGTAGCGATCAAGTGCCGCTTTCGAAACTCACGGATCGCCGCAAAGCGTGGAATGCCGACTTCTCCCGCCAATTTTCCGGAATCAACATCGCCCTGGGTGTCGGTAACAGCCGCGAGAGCGACTACGTCTCCACCGGTTGGTCGTTGAATACGCTCACCGACTTTAACCAAAAAAACACCACGCTCCTCGCCGGCATCGCCGGCACCGACGACGATATCAAGGTCTTCTTCCAACGGACCCTCGTGAAGAAACGCACCAACGATCTCATCGTCGGCGTCACCCAATTGCTCGACCCGCGCACGTCCGTCTCGCTCAACGTCACCTGGGCCCGCGCGACCGGTTTTATGTCGGACCCGTATAAGCTCGTGCAAAAAAACACCGAGCTCTTCCCCGGCGTCTCGCTCCCGCTCACCTTCCCCGAAAACCGTCCCCACGAGCGCAACAAAGGGATGCTCTTCCTCGGCCTCAATCGCAGCTTTCCTGAACTTCGCGGTGCCGTCGACGCCAGCTATCGCTACTACCGCGACACCTACGCTACCGCTGCGCACACCTTCGACGTGGCGTGGTTCCAGCGCGT
>CAMCHO010000291.1 GCA_945874455.1 Opitutus sp. GAS368
CGGTCGCCCGATTTCAATCAACGCGTAAATGAACGAGTGCTCCCACGCGCGCTCCGCCGCACCTTCCGGTGCACCCGTCGCCGTAAATGCGACTTCACCGCTCCGCCCCACCGCTGCGAGCAAGGGACCGATCGCCCGCGCGTCACCCAGTCGCCCCAACACTTCCGCCGCCATGCGCGCGTGGGCCACGTTCTCCGCCTTGATAAAATCCAGCAACCGCGCGAACGCGCCCGCATCGCGCCACACGCTCAAGACCTGCAGCGCCGTCGTGACCACCGACGCATGGGTGTCGTCCAGCGCCGCCCGCACTGCCGCCCGTGATTCTGCCGTATCGATCCGCGCGAGCGTCCACACCGCGTTGCGCCGCGCTTCGGCCGCAGGTGCTCGCCGCAAAAACTCCGCGACGGCCGGCACCGCCGCCGAGCCTCGCTGGCCGAGCGTCTGCACCGCACGTTGCTGCACGTCGGGCCGCCCATCGGCGAGCAGCGCGGCGAGGTCCACCGCTCCCATCGTCGCCCACGGTAATGTTAGTCCGCGCGCATCGGCGATTTTCGGCGCACCGGCTTTTCGCACCCGATAGATCCCGCCCAATACATCGGGCTTCGAGAGCTGCGATGTCGGGCAACAAATTTTATACCAACCACCGGTATCCACAATCAACAGACTGCCATCGGCATCCTCCAACACATCCGTGGGATGAAAGTCTTGGCTGTCCGAGGTCACAAAATCCGTGTCCTTCGTCGTGAACGTCGCTCCCGCGGGCACCATCACGTGACGTGATATTTTCCGGAGATTGAAATAGCACACGAAGAGGTTGTCCGCGTAGTCCGCCCCAAATACGCGCGAGCGATACGCCATCGATCCGCACGGCGCCGCTGCGCCCATGTGCGTCATGATCGGCATCAGGTCGCCCGTGCGCGCGTGCCCGGCCGTGCTCGCGTTTTCTTTGCCGTAGACGCCACCGTAAACCGAGTGAATCAGCCCGTCGCGTTTCCCCGCCGTGCCAATCTGAAAAAACGTCCCGCTCAACACCCGCTCGCCCGTCGCGGTAAATGCCACCCCCACGGGGTTGTCCATGCCGCCCGAGAGCACCGGCTCGAGCCCCGTCCCATCAGGTCGCGCCCGAAAGATATGCGACGCCCGCGTCACAAAGGGTTGCCCGTTACCCAGCGTGTGCCGCTGCTCGGCGAAGGCACCTTTCGTCCAATAAAACCAACCCTCCGGCCCGAGATACGGCCCGTGCAGATCGTTCGCACACCCCGTCAGCGTCTTGCCGTCATACCACTGCTCCCGTCGGTCCGACACGCCGTCTCCATTCGTATCGGTGAGTTTCCAAATGTGCGGCGGCGCTCCCACGTAGAGTGAACCTTCGTAAAACATCGCCCCCTGCGGAAACATCATGTTCTCCGCAAACACCGTCGACTCCTCGAAGCGCCCGTCCCCATCGCGATCCACAAGTCGCACGATCCGATGCGGCTTCTGTTCAAACTGCTTGTCGGACTTGTCGCTCAGCCCTGAAGAATCCGTCGCGTAGAGTCGGCCTTCATCATCAAACGCGATTGAGATCGGCCGATTCACCCTCGGCGGCGCCGCGACCAGCTCCACCGTGAATCCGGCCGGCACCGTCAGCGTCTGCGTGGCGAAGGTGAACGACGCAGTCTCCTGCGCTCCCCGGGCGCATTCTGCGGCAACCAGCGCCAGCACAGCGCACGACAGTAGCTGAGTGCGGAACCAACGCTCGGTTGCAAAGAGTGGGGAAATGCTCACGACGAAACCACGAAAGGGATGCCCGAAGAACTGGCAAGGTCACATCTCATCACAATCTTTTCATACCCGTTGCCCATCGAGTCTCAACCGTCGGTCCGGCGCAGGGCGGGATAAAACACTCACCCCTCGCCCTCACACCAAAAACAATGAGCGTAGTGAGCGGTTAGTCGTCTCTCCTCCTTGCCCTTGCTCCTTGGTCCTCGCCCTCGCTCCTTGCTCCTTCGCCCTCGCTCCTCGCTCCTCGCTCCTTGCTCCTTGGTCCTTGGTCCTTGGTCCTTGGCCCTTCTTCCCGCTTCGCCCCTTCTCCAATCCCCCCATGCCCCGCCCCATCACCCGCCGCGCCGCCCTCCGCCTCTCCGTCACTGCGGCCGGCGCCGTCGCCACCACCCTCACGTTCCCCCGCGTGCTCCGCGCCGCCGCCGCGCCCGCCTATCCGCACGGCGTCGTCCGCGGTGAACCGACCGCCGACAAAATTGGCGCCGAGGTCCTCGCGTCCGGGGGCAACGCCGTCGACGCCGTGGTCGCATCCGCCCTCGCCGCCGCCGTCTGCTCCCCTGCGATGACCGGTATTGGCGGTTATGGTACCGCCATCATGATCGCGTCCGCCGACGGCAAAAAAGTCGTCGCCATCGATGCCAACTCCGCCGCGCCCGCCGCCGCCCGCGCCGACCTGTTTCCCCTCGACGAAAAGGGCGCCGTCCGCGGTCGCGTCAACGATGTCGGCTGGCTCGCCGCCGGCGTCCCCGGCATTTTAGCCGGTCTTCAACGTGCCCTCGACCGCCACGGCACGCGCTCTTTCCGCGACTCCGTCCATCCCGCCATCGCCCTCGCGCGCGACGGCTTCCCGCTCAGCGCCGCCATCGCCACCACGATCCGCAACCTCACACCGACCTTCAGCACGCACGCCGGCGGGCGCGCGCTCTTTCTGAAAAACGGCGCCCCGCCCGCCGCCGGCGAAACCTTCCGCAACCCCGAGCTCGCCGCCCTCCTCACGACGCTCGCGCAACGCAACTCCGTCGATTCATTTTACCGCGGCGACATCGCCCAACGCATCGCCGACGACTTCGCGAAAAACGGTGGCATCGTCACCGCCGCCGATCTCGCCGCCTACCGCGCCCACGAAGTCGCCCCGCTGCGCTTCACGTGGCAGGGCAGCGAGGTCTGCACCGCACCGCTCACGGCCGGCGGCTTCACGATGCTCCAGTGCCTCACCACGCTGCGCGCGCTCGATTGGCACCGCGAGCCCGCCGGCCTCGCCCGCACGCACGCCTACCTCGAAGCTCTCCGCCTTGCGTGGGGCGACCGCCTCGCGCTCCTCGGCGATCCGGCTCACGGTGCTATCCCGCAGGAAAAACTTCTTTCCGATGACTACGCGCGCGCCTGCGCCGATCGCATTCGCCACGCCGTGAAATCCGGCACGATTCTCCCTCAAGCCGCCACGCCGCGCCCGCACGGCGGCACGATTCACCTCAGCGCTGTCGACCGCCACGGTAACATGGCTGCGGTGACGCTCACCCACGGCAATGGCTTCGGGGCCGGCGTCACCGTCGATGGCCTGGGCCTCACCCTCGGCCACGGCATGTCGCGCTTTGAAACCAAATCGGGCCACGCCAACTCGCCGGGCCCCGGCAAACGCCCACTCCACAATATGTGCCCGAGTATCGTGCTGCGCGAGGGGCGCCCCGTCCTCGCCGTCGGCGGCCGCGGCGGACGCAAGATCCCCAACGCCACGCTCGAAACCCTCCTCCAATTCGTCGCGCTCAACCGCCCGCTCGCAGCCGCCGTCGCCGCCCCGCGCCCGCACACCGAGGGGACGCCCGCCGTCGAGCTGGAGGGCGCGTGGCCCGCCACCGAGCTCGCCGCGCTGCCACGCTTGGGCTACAAAGTTAAAAGCGCCGTGAGCGCGACTGTCAGCGCCGTCTCCTTCGATCCACGCTCCGGCGAATCCCGCGCCGCGATGCGGTAAACGGATCCGCGCACCTGCCCTATTTCTTAGCCGGCGCCACGATCGCTTCCGTCGAAATCTCCGTCACGACGCCGCGCAGATACCGGTCGAAGAACTGCCGCGCGCGGCGATTCGCCTCGGCATTTTGAAACCCATGGCCGAAGCCCGTCATCGGAATGAGGAGGTGCGTCACGCCGCCGCGCTTCATCGCCGCATCGAGCTCCAGCGCCTGCACGTAGGGCACCAGTTCGTCACTCGTCCCATGCGCGGTCATCACGGGCACGTCGCCCGCCCCGATGTGGTTCACCGGCGAAGCCTGCCGTGCGAGCTCCGCTTTCTCCTCGAGCGTCCCGCCGAATAGGACCTTGAGTCGCCCAGTCAGCGCCGCCGCTTGCCCCGACCCGGCGCGCGCCGACACCGGCTCCGCTAGAAAATTGATGCGTCCGAAAAAATTCACGACTGCCGCGACGCGGCTGCTCTCCGCCACATGCGGCCCCAGCGCGCCGTCCAATTCCGCGATGCCTGCGCTCGCGCCCAAGAGCAGCGCCAGCGTCGCACCCGCCGAATTTCCCTCGACCCCAATCTTGTCCGCGTCGAGCCCGTAGCGCGCCGCGTTGGCACGCAGCCACCGCACCGCCGCCTTGCAGTCATGGATCTGCGCAGGCCACGGGGCCTCGCCCGCGAGGCGATAGCCCACCGCAACGCCCACATAGTGCCCGCTCGCCGCGTAGGGCTGCACCCATGACTTGCCCGCCGACTTATTCCCATTCTGCCAGCCGCCGCCGTGGATAAACACCACGACGGGCAAGCGGCGCCCCGCCACCCGCTCCCGAGGCAGGTAGAGGTCCAGGGTCTGGCGCGGATTCGCGTTGTCCGCATAAGGGACGTTCAACTTCACCTCGACCGCTTCATTTTTCGCGGCCGGTTCAGCCGCCCAGCCGGTCGCCAGCAAGAGTCCCCAGCCCAGCGC
>CAMCHO010000292.1 GCA_945874455.1 Opitutus sp. GAS368
GTCATGTGTTCGGCAAAGAAAAAGCCGAGCCCGAGCGCGATCAGGACGTTAAACAACGTTCCTGCTATCACGCGGTCGCGTAGTTCGATCTGCCGCGCGGTGAGCCCGGTCAGCGACAGACCGAGCCGCACGTACCCGATCATCTCGAAATCGAGCAAGATGGGCACCGCGACAAACAGGTGCTCCACCTCGGCGCCCGGCAACCGACGCGGCGCGCGCCCTACATTGAGATGCCGGGCACCACTGAACTCGGGCAAGTCCAGTGTCGCCCGCCCCACGCCGCCATCAAGCGTCGGCGCTGACTCTGCCGCGATCGTCCCATTCGCAAACAGGATCGTGAGGTGCAGCCCCGTGTCACCGGCGACTTCAGCCACCTGCCGCGCCAGTTGCTCCGACCACAGGTGGGCCGGATTGCTCGCTTCGAGTGACGCCAGCATGCGCGCCGTCCCCTGCAGGCTCGCCTCGGTGTCCCGCAGCGCGCCGCTCCGCAGCGCACTCAACACCAAAGCGCCGATCACCAGCGCCGACACGAGCACCAAGCCCGAGTAACTGAGATAGAGTTTCCAGAAAAAGGCCCCACGCTTCGGCCCGGGTGCCGAGCTCGCGCCGGCCCGCTTCACGGCTGGGAGAAAAACCGGTAGCCCACGCCGCGAATCGTCTCAATGTGCGCTCGCGCTGCCCCCAACTTCCGCCGAATGGCCCGAACATGGACATCGATGTTCCGGTCGATCACCACCGCGTTGTCTCCGATGATTTGGTTCAACAACTGGTCGCGGGTGAACACCCGCCCCGGATTCCCGGCCAAGAAATGCAGCAACCTGAATTCAGTCGCCGTCAACAGAATGCGCTCGCCGGCATGAGTCACTTCGTAGCGCAGCACATCGATCAAAAGGTCGCCACAACGGATCACGTCGCGCGACTCCTCTTCCCGAAGACGCCCCCGACGCAAAACCGCCTTCACCCGGGCGATCAGTTCGCGCGTCTTGAAGGGTTTTGTGATGTAGTCGTCCGCACCGAATCCTAGGCCGACCAAAACGTCGCTCTCGTCGGACTTCGCCGTCACAATAATAATGCAGGTGCCCTTAACGAGCGCGTCGTTTTTGATGAGTCGGCACAGCTCAATACCATCAATGCCCGGCAGCATGAGATCCAGCAGCACCAGATCGGGCGTTTTCTCTCTGATAAGTTCCATTCCTCGACGGCCATCGACCTCGCTCCAGACCCGAAAGCCCTCATGTTTGAGACTGTGCGAAAGCGCTTCGTTGATATCGGGTTCGTCTTCTACAATCACAACCTTGGTCTGCATAGCCCCTTCAAAAAGCGGGAAGGCGAATTTTCCCGCAAGCCCACGGCGTGACGATTGCGTAAACTTAATCCCCGCTTCGAGACGACAGCTAGTGAAGTGGGTTCACGGCCACCGTCGGCATACACCAGCCGCTCACTGGTATGCGAAACAACGTGGCCGTCGACTCCGTTGCGAGCATCGCGAAACGTCTGCATTCTAACCAAGTCGGATCGAGTGGCTCGCGCGGATATTTCACTCCCTCCGCGAATGCTTCTCCGCCGAACAACGCGCGCCGGCGCTCCTGCCTCCACGCCCCCTGCCCTGCGGTGGGAACTATCGGCTCGCAAATGCCCGTGCCCGTCGCCCACGGTACCAATACCCCTCCCTCCCGTGAGTTCCGCTGCGATTGCTGCGGCGACGGATTACCCAACCCTACCCTCTCAATGTCGACTAGCAGATACCTGATTTCGCGATGTTCGATTTTAACAAAGCGCTTCTCTGTGATCAGCAGCGTTTCAGCGTCGGTCGCGCACTCCGCCGGGAAGACCGAGTTGCCAGCGGCGACTCCAACGGCCCACGGCGCCCCTCCCTTGTCACCGATCGCGATCTCAACCGCCCGATCTCCGACCAAACGTATCTCCACCTCGACCCGCTTCTCACGTCACGAGTGCGGCGGTGCTCCGAAAACGGCGCGGCCACGCTCCATGAAAACTCTGCTTCCCGTTTGTAGTCTCGTCGCGCTTTTCCTGCTCGCACCTATCCACGCCGCCGAGCCAATCCCGGTCGTCACCGGCGTGGAGTGGCAGCCACTCTCCGCGCAAATCCAGCGGGTGCTCGAGGCGGTGGACTACCTCGGGGTGCCGCTGGCTGTCGCCGACCGGCGCGCGCTTGAGCAGATTTCGCCCACCGCCGAAGATGCCGCCACGCGGGCGCAGGAAATTCTGGATCGGCACTGCTTGTTCTTCGTTAACATCAATCCCGAGATGCGCGTAAAGGTCGCCGCTGGTCCGGCAAAACCGGAACTCGTCGAACAGGGCTGGCGGCTATTTCTCGTGAAAGTGCAAAACGAGGCCGGCGCCACTGCGGTGCTGCACGCGACGAGTCCGCATGCGCAGCGCCTTTTCAATGCGCCCGCTGCCGATGTGCCCGCGCGCTGGCTGGAGCTACAGATGGCCGACGCACAACCGCTCCGCGCTGCGCTGAGCGGACTCGAACTCGAATATCGAATCATCCAGCTCTATAGCCGCGACGCCGGCCAGCGGGAGGCGAAGTTTTCTTTCGACGTCGGCCAAGGCACTCAAGACATCGGCTTTCGCAATGAGACCGACCTCCTGTTTCGTTGCGCACCCGCCCACCCAGTCACGCTACGCGTGCGCGATGAAAACGATCGGCCCACCACCGCGGGGTTTGTCGTTCGCGATCAGCAGCAGCGCGTTTACCCGTCTCAGGCCAAGCGACTCGCGCCCGACTTCGCCTTTCATCCGCAGATCTATCGCGCCGACGGCGAGAATCTCCGACTCCCCGCAGGCACCTACGTCGTGGAGTTTCAGCGCGGCCCCGAATCCGTGAAAAAGACCGCGACGCTGACCGTCACAAACGCGCCACGCCAGCAGTGGGACTTCAAGGTCGAGCGCTGGATCGATCCCTCGCTCACGGGCTGGGTGTCCGGCGATCACCACATTCACGCGGCAGGCTGCGCGCACTACACCAATCCCACCGAGGGCGTACACGCACCGGACATGATGCGGCACTGCCTCGGCGAGGATTTGAAGGTCGGTGCAAATCTCACCTGGGGCCCGTGCTTCGATTATCAAAAACAATTTTTCACCGGCGCCGACGACAAGGTCTCCACGTTTCCCTATATCCTACGCTACGACATCGAGGTGAGTGGGTTTGGTTCGCACCAAAGCGGACACCTCTGCCTGTTGCAGCTCAAAGACCAGATGTATCCCGGTGGCGAATCGAGTAAGCACTGGCCGACGCTCGGGCTCAACACGCTGCGCTGGGCAAAAAAACAAGGCGCACTCGTCGGCCCGGCCCATTCCGGCTGGGGCTTGCAACCGGTGGCTCCCGGCAGCGCCGAGTCCGCCAACAGTAAAAACTCCGGCGACGTGCGCACCGTCGCCGATACGCTGCCAAACTACGTCGTCCCGCCGTTCAACGGTATCGGTGCCAACGAATACATCGTCGATGTCACCCATCTCGTCCCGGGCCCGGATGGCAAACTCGTGCCCGCCGTGGATTTCCTCTCGCTGGTGGACACGCCCTATCTTTGGGAACTCAATATCTGGTATCACACGTTGAACGTCGGCTTTCGCACCCGCGTCAGCGGCGAGACTGATTTCCCGTGCATCTACGGCGAACGCGTCGGACTCGGCCGCAGCTACGTGAAACTGCCACCGCTGTGGACCTACGAGGATTGGTGCGAGGGCATCCGCGCCGGCCGCAATTACGTCGGCGACGGCAAGAGCCACCTGATGGATTTCAAAGTGAGCGCTGGCCCGCGCACCATCGTGATGGGCGAAGACGGCAGCGAGCTGCGCCTCACCTCGCCGGGAAAAATCCACACCACCGCGCGCGTCGCCGCCCGACTCAATCCCGAGCCCGCGCCGGAAATCAGCCGACGCCCCGTCAACGCCAAGCCTTACTGGGACATCGAACGCGCGCGGATCGGCGCGTCGCGCGAGGTCGCCGTGGAGTTGATTGTGAACGGCTATCCCGTCGCCAAGAAAAATATCCCCGCCGATGGCCGACTTCAGGACGTGGCGTTCGACGTCACCATCGAGCGGAGCAGTTGGATCGCAATGCGGATTCTCCCGTCGGCACATACCAATCCGATTTTTGTCGTGGTCGGAGATCAGCCCATCCGCGCCTCGCGCCGGAGTGCCGAATGGTGTCTCGCCGGCGTCGATCGCTGCTGGTCGCAGAAAGAACGGTTTATCAAGCAGGCCGAGCTGCAGGACGCTCGGGACGCCTACGCGCACGCCCGCACGGTTTACCGTCAGCGCCTCGCTGAATCCACCGTAGAGTGATGATTCCGCTTAGACAGCTCCTCACGCCCTCGCTGCCCGCTGCTGCGGCGTGGGTACAACCGGCGCCACGCGCGCGGGCATTTACCGTTGCGGAAAGATGTGCGGCAACGACGCCCGGCGGCCGCGGCGGAAAATTCTCCGCGTGACCACGCGCACGCCCAATGGCGCCGGCTCGTTTCTCGCCGCGCTGAATCTGCCGGCCCCGCGCAGCATCGAGCGCGACGCGCCCGGCGGCGGCTATCCCGCGATGACGGCAATCCGCCAAGCCGTGAACTCCGCAGACGGGGATCCCCCTGCCATGAAACGAAAAAAACAGACG
>CAMCHO010000293.1 GCA_945874455.1 Opitutus sp. GAS368
ACCACTACATCGTCCGCGCCGGCCTAGCCCCCGGCGACGAAGTCGCCACCCAAGGAGCCTTCCTCATCGACAGCCAAGCCCAACTCGCCGGCACCCCCAGCCTCCTCTTCCCCCTCGGAGCCACCACCGCGCCCGCCCACCAGCACTAACCCTCTTTCTCTTTCCTCTTTCTCTTAATCTTTCTCCCTCCGTTCTCAGCTCTCTCCCTCTCCCCCCTCTCTCCGCCTCTCCCTCTCCCTCTCCCCCTCCTCCGTTGATCGCCGCCGCCATCCGCAATCCCTTCCTGACCCTCAGCGCCGCGCTCGCCGTCGCGCTCGCCGGTTTCTGGTCGTGGCGTCACGTGCCCGTGGATGCACTCCCCGACCTCAGCGACAACCAGGTCATCGTCTGGGCCGAATGGCCCGGCAAAAGCCCGCAGGACATGGACCAACAGGTCACGTCCCGCCTCGCCCGCGAACTCCAAGGTCTCCCCGGCGTGCAGACCGTCCGCGGCATGTCGCTCTACGGCGTGAGTTACCTCTACGTCATCTTTGAAGAGCGTCGCGACCTCTACGAATGCCGCACGCGCGTCCTCGAGCGCCTCTCGCAACTCACCGGCCTCCTCCCGCCCGGCGTCAACGCCCGCCTCGGCCCCGACGCCACCGCCATGGGCCAGGTCTTCGCCTTCACCCTCCAGGGCCCGCGCGACCTCGAATCGAAACGCTACCTCCTCGACCACATCGTCGCCCCCGCCCTCCGCGCCGTCCCCGGTGTCGCCGAGGTCGCCCCCGCCGGCGGCGTCGTCCGCGAATACCAGATCGACGTCGAGCCCACCCGCCTCGAGGAACAGGGCCTCACCCTCGATATGCTCATGATGGCCGTGCAATCCGCCGGCCGGGATGTCGGCGTCATGAGCGTCGAACAATCCGGCGTCGAAACCATGATCCGCGGCGCCGGCTTCATTCGCTCCGTCGCCGACGTCGAGAACATCATCCTCCGCGGTAACCGCGCCCTCGGCGCCGGCCTCCGTCTCGGCGACATCGCCACCGTCACCCTCGGCGGCCAATTCCGCCAGGGCCTCCTCGCCGATGGTTTCCAGGAGCACGTCGGCGCTATCATCGGTCTGCGCGTCCACGAAGATCCGCAGACCGTCATCAACGCCGTAAAGCGCTCGCTCGCCTCCCTCGCCCCCACCTTCGCCCGCGAGCAAGTCACGGTCGTCCCGTTCTACGATCGCTCCTCCCTCATCAGCGAGACCACCGCCACGCTCTCCGCCACCCTTGTCGAGGCCGTCGTCACCACCGCCTTCGTTGTCATCGCATTTCTGTTACACGTCCGTGCCAGCCTCGCCGTCGCCCTCAGCCTGCCGCTCGGCATGCTGTTCACGTTTCTTGTCATGCGCTTCGCCGGCGTCGGCGCCAACATCATGAGCCTCGCCGGCATCGCCATCGCCATCGGCGTGATGGTCGATTTCGGCATCATCATGACGGAAAATATCACGCAGCATCTCGTCGATCTACAGGAAAAATGCCGCCGCGAGGGCCGCCCCATGCCCACCTCACCGTTCGATCCCGAGATCACGCAATCCGTCATCACCGCCGCCCAAGAAGTCGCGCGCCCGCTCCTCACCTCCGCGGCCACCACCGTTATGGGCTTCCTCCCGATCTTCGCCCTCCAGGACCAGGCCGGCCGTCTCTTCGCCCCGCTCGCGCTCACGAAATCCCTCGCAATCAGCGGCGCCGTGCTCTTCGGCACGCTTCTCGTCCCCGTGCTCTGCCGCCTGCTCCTCCCGCCGTGGCACATCCGCAAACCCCTTCTCTTCGCCGTCGCCGGTCTCGCCGGCGGCCTCGCCTTCGGCTGGTTCATCCGCGACGGCTGGAGCTTCCCCCTCGATTACAACCGCTGGGCGCTCACCATCCCCGGCTGGCTTTTCGCGCCGTTCTTCGCCGCCGCCGTCGCCCTCACCGTCTGGCGCATCGGCCGCGAGAAACTCGTAAACTACGAGGAGAATCCCGCCAGCCACGCCATCCACGTCGCCTACGAGTGGGCCTACAATCACATCCAACGCCACAAGGTCAGCTTCTCCGTCGCCATCGCCACCCTCGCGTTCGGCGGCTACCTGCTCGGCCTCGGCTGGCAGACCGTCAGCTGGCCCGTCCGCCAATCCTTCGCCCTCGTCGGCGCCGATCTCTCGCGCACCACCCTCGACCAAGCGCTCACGCGCGCCTTCCCCGGCGTCGGCTCCAGTTTCCTCCCGCCCCTCGACGAGGGCAGCCTCCTCTTCATGCCGTCGATCCCCGCCACCGGCGGACTCGGCGAAGCCCAGCGGATCATGCTCGCGCAAAACCGCCTCATCGAATCCGTCCCCGAGGTTGCCAGTGTAATGGGAAAAATGGGACGCGCCGAAACCGCCCTCGATCCCGCCCCTCTCGGCATGATCGAGACCGTCGTCCTCCTCAAACCCTACGCCGAGTGGCCCGTCCACGCCATCACCGACCCCGACGGTACCGAACGCAAACGCCCGCGCACCCTCGCCGAGGTCCGCGCCGCCCTCGCCGCCATCACCGCTATTCCCGGCGTCGCCCCGAGTTGGCTCCAGCCCATCGAGACGCGCGTCGTCATGCTCTCCACCGGTATCCGCAGCCTCATCGCCCTCCAAGTCCTCGGCGACGACTCCGACGCCCTCGAACGCTTCGCCGAAAAAGCCGAAAAAATCATCCAGACCACCCCCGGCTCAGCCGATGTCCAGATGCAGCGCGAGGGCGGCAAACCCTACGCCGAAGTCCGCCTCGACCCCGCTAAACTCGCCCGCTTCGGCCTCACCACCGAGCAGGTCATGCGCACCGTCGAAATCGCCCTCGGCGGGATGGCCCTCACTTACAGCGTCGAAGGCGCGCTGCGTTATCCGGTCCGCATCCGCTACCTCCGCGAACGCCGCGACGACCCCGACGAACTCACTCAAGTCCAAGTCCCCGTCACCGGCGCCCACGGCGCCATCCCCCTCTCCAGCCTCCTCGCCGCACCCACCGTCTACACCCTCGACTTTTCCTCCGCCTCTCAACTCTCAACGCTCAGCTCGCAACTCTCCCTCACCCACCAGCGCAACCTCACCCTCCTCTCCCCCACCCGCGCCGAACTCACCCTCCCCGCCGGCGAACCCCTCCCCGCCATCCTCTCCCCCTCTCCCCCTCTCCCCCTCTCTCCCTCTCCGAGTCCCCCTCTCCCCGTCTCCGTCATCAGCGCACGCCCCAGCGAAGCCGGCCTCACCTACACCATCGGCCCCATGGCCATCCGCTCCGAAGCCGGCCAGCGTACGCAATACGTCCTCCTCAACGCCCAGGGCCGCGGCGAAGTTGAAGTCGTCCGCGACGCCGACGCCCGCCTCCGCGCCGCCCTCTCCTCTGGCCAACTCGAACTCCCCCGCGGTGCCACCTTCCGCTGGGTCGGCCGCTACGAACAAAAACTCAAAGCCGACGCCTCCCTCCGCTGGATCATCGCCGCCTCGCTCGGCGTCATGGTAATCCTGATCTACATCGGCACCCGCTCCTGGCTCATCACAAGTATCATCATTCTTGCCAACGCCAGCGTCACCACCGCCGGCGGCTTCTGCTTCGTCTGGTGGTGGGGCGCCGAACTCACCACCGCCGTCATCGTCGGCTTCATCGTGCTCCTCGGCGTCATGTTCAACGACGGCATTCTCCTCGGCACCTACATCCAGGAACAGTTCAAGACTCCGCCCCGCGACGTCGCCGAGGTCCACGCCCGCGTCTTCCACGCCGGCCTCCGCCGCCGCCGCCCCGCGATCATGACCAACGCCACCACGCTCCTCTCGCTCATCCCCGTCCTCTGGGCCACCGGCCGCGGCTCCGAACTCATGCAACCCATGGTCCTCCCCGTCGTCGGCGGCATGATCTTCGACATCGTCTCCCTCTTCTCCGTCCCCGTCTTCTTCACCTGGTTCTGGGAACGCAAACTCGCCCGCCAAGCCGCCGCGGCCCCGCTCCTCTCCGCCACGCCCGCCCCTCAACCCACCGGATAATACCCACGTCCTTTGAGTTTTTGACTTCTGGTAGCCGCGAGCGCCAGCGAGTGGTGTTTCGACTATCGTCCAAATATCACGAGACGTCGTTATAACTCCACGCGCGATTTCCCGCATCCCTCCCTCCGCGCCCCCTCCGCGGTCGCGTCCCTCGCCCTCTCCGATTTTTGTGCCTCTGCGTGTTTTTTGTCGCCATCCCTTCCCCTTCCATCCCATGCGCCTCCCCACTCGCCTCTTCTCCCCCGCTCGCCGTCTCCCCCTCCCTCCGTCTATCCGTCTCTCCGTCTCCCTCTTCCGCTTCCACTTCCTCTCCGTCCTCCTCACGACCGTTGTCGCGACCACCGCCGCTCCCGGCACCGAATTCCCGGACGCCGCTCAACCCCAACTGGCCGCCACCGCCACCGGCCGCGTCTACCTCACCTTCGGTCGCGGCCCCGAAATTTTTATCGCCCGCTCCGACGATGCCGGCGCCACCTTCGCCCCGCCCGTCCGCGTCGCCGCCCTCCCCTCCCTCATGCTCGGCCGCCGCCGCGGTCC
>CAMCHO010000294.1 GCA_945874455.1 Opitutus sp. GAS368
GGCGCGCAATACGCCGGCCAATATTTCGTCGGCACCCGCAGCGGCGATTCGATCGTGAATCCCGCGAACCCCGCCACGGCCATCGACGATCCGACCGTGGATCAAAACACGCGCATCCTCGCCCGGCGCCCCGTGATCGTCACCGCCACTTTTGGCTACAGCATGAAGTTGAAGGGCCCGACGCGCTTTGCGGGCAAGGAACTCTCCTTCCGCCTCTTGGTGAAAAATCTGATGAACAACCAGATGATCATCTACAACGACGCCAACGTCGCCCTGCGTCCGCCGAATGGCGACTACAGCAAGCCGAACCGCGTCGCCGTCCTCGGTTTTTCGAACCTCTACACTGAGCCCGTGAGCTTCCTCCTCACGACGACCTTGAAGCTTTAAGGACTCATGCCAACGGGTGCTGATTTCTGGACTTTTCCGGAACGTCGCACGGGCGTCCCTCCCATGGGTGTGAGTATGGTAAACCTACCGCGCGGCGGCCGGGCCACGCGGCAGCTTGCGCGGCCGCTCCCTCCGTAGCGGAATAAATGAGGAAGCCTTTTTCCGGCCCACTCTCCCGGAGTACGCTCGCTCCCGCAACGCCGCTTGCCTCGCTTCGTCTGCCGCCTACCTTCCGCCCTTCCCATGAGCCGTTCCCTCTCTCTCCGCGCCGCCGCCCTCGCGACGGCCTTCGCCCTCACCGCCTCGCTTCCTCTCCGCGCCGCTGAAGCCGCCGCCGAGAACGACGACGCTCCCGCCGGCGCCAAACGCACCTCCGGCCAAATCCTCAAAATGGGCTCGCGCGTCGCCGCGGCCGAGATCGCTCCCGCCTCCAACGAAGGCGAGCAAGCGCTCCAGCGCATGAAGCTCCCGCCCGGCCTCGTCGCCACCCTCTGGGCCGCCGAGCCCATGCTCGCCAATCCCGTCGCCTTCAACTTCGACGAAAAGGGCCGCATCTTCGTCGCCGAGACCTACCGCTACCGCTCCAGCGTCCTCGATATCCGCGACTACATGTGGACCCTCGAAGCCGAGCTCGCCAACCGCACCCTCGAAGATCAGTCCGCCGCCATCGCCCGCCACTTCGGGCCCGAGGGCGTCAAAGAACTGTCCATCGAGACCGAGCGCGTCCGCCTCCTCGAAGACACCGACCGCACCGGCGTCGCCACCAAATCCACCCTTTACGCCGAGGGTTTCAACTCCCCGCTCGACGGCATCGCCTCCGGCGTCCTCGCCCGCCGCGGCTCCGTTTACTTCACCAGCATCCCGAGCGTCTGGAAATTCACCGGCGAACAAAAAGCCGAGACGCGTCAGGAAATCAGCCGCGGCTACGGCGTGCGTTTTAATTTCACCGGCCACGATCTCCACGGCCTCATCTTCGGCCCCGACGGCAAACTCTATTTCTCCAACGGCGACCGCGGCGCCCACGCCAAGGGCCCCGACGGCTCCCTCGCCGAAACCCCCGATGAGGGCGCGGTGTATCGCTGCAATCCCGACGGCACCCAGCTCGAAGTGTTCGCCCGCGGCCTCCGCAATCCCCAGTCCCTCGCGTTCACCGAAAACGGCGACCTCCTCACCGGCGACAACGATTGCGACAAGGGCGACGAAGAGCGCCTCGTTCATGTCGTCCAAGGCGGCGATAGCGGCTGGCGCGTCGGTTACCAGCACCCGCTCATCGACAAAGACAGTCCGTGGCTCGCCGACAAACTCTGGCAGCCCCGCACCAAGGACACCGCCGCCTACATCCTTTCCCCCATCTGCAACATCGAGGACGGCCCCTCCGGCCTCACCTACTACCCCGGCACCGGTCTCAACGACAGCTACCGCGGCAGCCTCTTCATCACCCACTTTAAAGGCAGCGTCGCGAAGAGCGGCATCTACACCTACAACGTGAAACCCAAGGGCGCCGGCTACGCCATCGCCGACTCCAAACCCTTCCTCACTTCCGCGCTGCCCACCGACGTGAAATTCGGTCCCGACGGCCGCCTCTACACTTCCGACTGGGCCGATGGTTGGCCGAAATCTAAACGCGGCCGCATCTACGCCATCAGCGATCCGCAGCACGCCAAAGACGCGCTCGTCCTCGCAACGCAAAAACTCATCGCGCAAGACTGGACCAAAGCCTCCGTATCCGAACTCACCGTACTCCTCGCCCACGCCGATCAACGCGTCCGCCAGGAAGCCCAGTTCACCTTCGCCGAGCGCGGTGCCGCCAGCCTCGCGCCGCTCGCCAGCATCGCCGCAACGCCGGCCCCTTCGCCCTACGCCCGACTCCACGCCATCTGGGCCCTCGGCCAGCTCGCTCAAAAAAATCCCCCCGCGCTCGCTCCCGTGCGCACACTCCTCCGCGACGCCGATGCCGAAGTCCGCGCCCAAGCGATCAAGATTCTCGGCGACGCCGGCGACACGTCCTCCGCCGACGCCCTCATCGCCGCCCTCAAAGATTCCGCGCCCCGCGTGAAATTCTTCGCCGCTCAATCTCTCGGCAAACTCAACCACGCCGCTGCCGCGCCCGCACTCATCGCGGCCCTCCGCGCGAATAACGACCAAGACGAATACCTCCGCCACGCCCTCGTGCTCGGCCTCGTCGGCGGCCACAACGTCACCGCCCTCACCGCCGCGATGACCTCCGATTCACGCGCCGTCCGTCTCGGCCTCGTCCTCACCTTCCGCCGTCTCCAGAATCCCACGATCGCCAAGTTCCTGAACGACGCCGATCCCTTCATCGTCCGCGAGGCCGCCCTCGCCATCAACGACGCCCCCATCGTAGCCGGGTACCCGGCCCTCGCCGCGCTCATCACGCAACCCCTCACCGACGAAGCCATCCTCTTCCGCGTCCTCAACGCCCACTTCCGCCTCGGCCAGCCCGCCAACGCCGCCGCCCTCGCCGCCTACGCCGCCAACGTCGCCGCCCCTGCGAAGCTCCGCGGCGAAGCCATCGCCCAGCTCGCCAACTGGCCGACTCCGCCCGCCCGCGACCGCGTCGTCGGCCTCTTCCGCCCGCTCACGCCCGCGACCCGTCCCGCCGCCGACGCCGCTGCCGCCCTCACGCCTCTGCTGGCCGGCCTGCTCAACACCACCACGCCCACCATTATCCAAACCGCCGTGCTGAATGCCATCGACTCGCTCGAGATCAAAAGCGCGGCCGACACGCTGTTCGCTGTCCTCAAAGACCCCAACCAGCCCTCCGCCAATCGCGCCGCCGCCCTCCGCGCTCTCGATAAATTAAAGGATCCGCGCATTCCCGAGGCCGTGAAAATCGCGAGTGATCTGAACGCTCCGCTCATGCGCCAAGCCGCGCTCCCGATCAGCGCACGGCTCTCGCCGGAGGCCGCCACACCCGTCCTCGCCAACCTCATCGCCAAGGGCACGCCGAGTGAACAAAAGACCGCCTACCGCGCCCTCGGAACGCTGCAACACCCCTCCGCAGCGACCGTCCTCGCGACCCAACTCGGCGCGCTCGCAGAGGGCAAAGTCCCCGCCGCCGTGCAGCTCGACCTTCTCAACGCGGCCGCGCTACGCCACGAGCCCGCGATCAAAACCCTGCTCGCCAGCCGCGACGCCGCGCTCGCGAAAAATCCCGACCCACTCGCACCGTTCCAAGTCGCTCTGCAGGGCGGCGACAGAGCGCGCGGCGAAAAAATCTTCAACAACCAGCCGGTCCTCGCCTGCGTGCGTTGCCACAAAATCGGCACCGAGAGCGGCGGCGAAGCCGGTCCCAACCTCGCCGAGGTCGGCGCCAAAAACGACCGCGCCGCGCTGCTGGAATCGATCCTCAAGCCCAACGCCAAAATCTCCACCGGTTACGATACCATCGTGCTCACACTCAAATCCGGCGGATCCGCCGCTGGGATCGTTGCCAGTGAGACGGCCGACTCCCTTACCCTGCGCACTACCGATAACCAGCTCGTCGCGGTGCAGAAAGCCAACATCGCCAAACGCGACAGCGCTCCGAGCGGCATGCCAGAAATCTATGGTGCGATCCTCACCAAATCTGAAATCCGCGACCTCGTGGAATACCTCTCCACCCTCCGGAGCCGCCCCAACCAAGTCCCCGAAAACTCCCAGCCCCGCGCCCTCCGCCACGCCACCGCCGAGTAGCGGCGAGCGCCAGCAAGCCGTCCTCCCTCCAGTCGCACCGCGCCCCCGTCCCCGTAGCGGCGAGCGCCAGCAAGCCTTCCTCCCTCCAATCGCACCGCGCCCCCATCCCCGTAGCGGCGAGCGCCAGCAAGCCTTCCTCCCTCCCCGCGCCGCCGCTCAATTCAGCTCATGCGCCACGACCACGACACTCGCCACCCCCGCCGTCGCATCCGCCACCCCCGCCGTCGCATCCGCCACTCCCACCGTCGCATCCGCGGGCATCGCCGTCGCCACCGCCTCCCTCCGTCTCCCGGCCGCGCCCGCCCACTCCAGCCGCAAGCTCCGCTGGATTTGCGCCCGCCACACGTCCGCGACCCCCGCTTGCGCCGCAAACTCCGGCCAACGTCTCACCGCCGTGGATACTTCCGCCAAGATCGTCTCCGCCCGCCCGCGCTTCATGAGCGCTCCCTTCGCGCACGCTCG
>CAMCHO010000295.1 GCA_945874455.1 Opitutus sp. GAS368
GCGCGGCCGATCGTCTTCGGCGACTCGTTTTGGGCGGACGTCCAGCGCTTTCGCGATCCCACCATCACCCGCGAAGATTCGACTGGAGCACGCGGCATCGAGCTGCGCAACGAAACCGCCATGCCCCTCGTACTAGGCAAGACGGCCCGCGACTGCGTCATCACCACGCGGGGCAAGGTGCTACGCGACGACGGCGAAAACAACCGATTCTCGGCGATGTCACCGCCGGCGCCGGCCAGCAAATCACCGGCGAAGGTGGTCTGTTTCGGGGACAGCATCACGAAGCGCGGCTATCCGGACGAACTCGGCAAACGGCTCGGCGTGGCGACCATCAACGCAGGCGTCGGCGGCAATACCACAACCGCCGGCTTGAAGCGGATGCAACGCGAGGTGCTGGATCTGAAGCCGCGCGTCGTCGTCATTTTTTTCGGCACCAACGACAGCCGGGTTGACGCCCCGAAGGTCCACGTGACGGTCGATCACTACGTCGCAAACCTTCGGCAGATGATCACGCGGTGCGCCGCCATCCAGGCCCGCGTCGTGCTCTGCACCGTGCCGCCGATCAATCCCGAACCTTATTTCCAGCGGCACGTGCAGGCCGTGTTCGACGAGGCGGGAGGGTTGTCGAAAATCCTGGACGGCTACCGGGCCGCGGTGCGGCGCCTCGGCACTGAGCTGGACCTGCCCGTCGTCGACCTCGCTCAGCAGCTCGCCAGCGAGCCGGCTTGGCTCAGCGCCGACGGCGTGCATCCCACACCGGCGGGCAACGCGATTCTCGCCAAGCTGATCGCCGAAAAAGTCTCGCCCCTGCTCGGCTCGCGCTCCGCGCCGCACGCCAACCCATGAGCACGCCGCTGATCCCTTCACCCGCCGGCGTCTACGATGTGCTCGTCCTTGGCGGGGGCGTGTCAGGCAGCATCGCGGCGATCGCGGCCGCCCGCACCGGCGCGCGCGTGTTGCTCGTCGAGGAACACGGCTTTCTGGGCGGCTCGCTCACCGCGATGGGCGTCGGCCCCATGATGAGTTTCCACAATCCCAGTGGCGAACAGGTCGTCCGCGGCATCCCCGACGAATTGATCGGCCGCCTCCAGGCGCGCGGCGCCAGCCTCGGCCACATCCCTGACACAACGACCTATTGCAGCACGGTCACGCCCTTCGACAGCGAGGAGCTGAAGATCGAGTTGGAAACGATGCTGACCGAGGCCGGCGGAGAAATCCTCTTCCACACCCAACTGGCCGCGACCGAGCTGGCCGACCATCGCCTCGCGGCCGCCGTCATTTGCAACAAGGCCGGACTCACGCCGCTTCGCGCCAAGATCTTCATCGATGCGACTGGCGACGCCGATCTCGCCGCGCGCGCCGGCGTCGCCTTCACCTACGGCCGCACCGCCGATGGTCTGGCCCAGCCCATGACGATGAATCTGAAACTGGCCAACGTGGACACGGCTGCCGTGCGCGACTACGCCCGCCGCCATCCCGAGGATTTTCTCTGGTCGCCGGTGGGCCAGGCCGAGGGGCTCCGGCGGCTCGCGTCGTCCCCGCGTCTCAGTCTGGCCGGATTCCTCAGTGCCTGGAAAGCGGCCCGCGAGCGCGGCGCGATCGACGTGCCCCGCGATCAGGTGCTCTTCTTCGAGACACCGGTGTCGGGCGTGGTCATCGTCAACACGTCGCGGATCGTTGGCCTCAACGCCACCGATCCGTTCCAACTCAGCCGCGCCGAGATGATCGGCCGCCGGCAGTGTTCGCAGATTTTCCACTTTCTGCGCCAACACGCTCCCGGCTTCGCCGCGGCAGTGCGGATGGATACCGCCGCGAAGGTCGGCGTGCGGGAAACCCGCCACGTCGCCGGCCTCTACCAGATCACAGCCGACGACATCATGACCTCGCGGGCCTTCGACGACGCCATCGCACTCGGTGGATACCCGATCGACATCCACGCCCCCTCCTCCGAAACCACCGCCACAACCCGCCTGCAGCCTTCCGCGCGTTACCAAATCCCGCTCCGCAGTCTCATGGTGGAGCGACCGGAGAATCTATTGGTCGTCGGCCGCTGCATCAGCGCCACCCACGAGGCGGCGGCAGCGTTTCGGGTCAGTCCGATCGCGATGGCCATCGGTCAAGCGGGCGGCGTCACTGCCGCGGAGGCGGCGCAGCGCGGCGTTAATCCGGCCCAGGTTCCCTTTGCCGCCATCCGCGAGCGCCTGTTGCAGCAGGGCGCCCAGCTGCCCTCACTCGAGACGAGCGCACCCGCATCAACCGCATGAAACCCGCCGCCACGCCATGGTTGAGTCCGGAACGCCGGCGCTGGGTAATTCTCGGCGTGGTCTTTGCCGCCATGGTCCTCAACTATGTGGACCGCCAAATCGTGTCGGTGTTAAAACCGACCTTGAAGGCCGAGTTCGGCCTCGACGATCGCGGGTATGCGTCGCTCATCAACGTCTTCGTGTTCTGCTATGCGAGCTGCTACGCTGGGGCTGGCTGGCTAGTGGATCGGTTCGGTTCCGGGCGTATCATGTTTTACGGTATGGTGGTGTGGTCGAGCGCCTGCTTGGGCGGCGCCTTCGCGAAAACATTCGGCCAGCTCGCCTTCTTCCGCGGGATGCTCGGCGTGGCGGAACCCACGAGTTTTCCCGCGCAGTTGCGAGTCGTGACCATTTGGTTTCCGCCCGCGCTACGCGCCACGGCCAACAGCATCTGCGCCGCCGGCAGCACGGTCGGCGCGATCATCGCGGCCCCCGTTGTCGCATGGCTGGCAGTGAAGCACGGCTGGCACGCGGCGTTCCTTGTGCCGGGCGTGGTCGGGCTCGCGCTCGCCGGCGTGTGGTGGCTCGTGTATCGCGATCCGCCCGCAGTCGGCGAACCCGCAGCGGCGGCAATGGGTGCCAGCGCCGATCCGCGCGTGGCGTTCACCTGGCCGCAACTTTGGCGCACGCGCAGCCTGTGGGGCATTCTGCTGAGCCGGTTCATCAGCGATCCCGTGTGGTATTTCTGCCTTTTCTGGTTGCCCGGCTATCTGCAGGAGCGATCGGGGCTGACGCTCGCGCAGATCGGCCTGTTCGGCTGGATCCCATTTCTGGCCGCCGATCTCGGCGGCGTGGGCAGTTCGATGTTCTCGGACAAGCTCGTGCGCCGCGGATCAGAGCCGTTGCACGCGCGCAAGCTCACGCTCGCTGGCGCCGCGCTGTTCGCGCCCCTTTGCGCACTCACGCCGCTTTTCCCGCACCCGTTTGCGACCCTCGCCATCTTCAGCGTGGTCGGTGCGGTGTGCCTGACGTGGCTGTTCAATCTCGGGGTCGTGGTGGCCGACACGTTTCCGGCGGCCAATGTCGGGAGCGTCTGGGGTATCGCTGGCGCCTTCGGCGCGAGCGGGGCGATGCTCTTCAACCTCTATGTCGGCCACTTAATGGATACGCTTGGCTCGGGGCGGATTTTCGTCGCGCTGGCCGTGCTACACCCGCTCGCCGCCATCGTCCTCTGGTTCACCGTGCGCCGCGAAGAGCCGAGAATCCGCGCACAGTGACCAGCCTCGACGGCGCGCAGCAGAACATTTGTGTCGAGCGCGATCATCGGCGCCGCAAACTGCGCCCCACTTCGTCTTCACTCGCGAGCGCCCGCCGTGGGTCGAGCGGCACGCGCCACCCGCCGCCATCGACGCGTGCGACCCAACCCGGGCTTGCGAGAAGTCGTGCTTCAGCGTCTTCCTTTTCCCGTGAAATCCTTCCTCAACTCCATCCTTGGCCTCGCCGTCGCCGCGCTTTCGCTCCACACCGCCACGCTCGCTGCCGTCGCGCCCGCGGCGACGACACCCTCCGGAGCCTCGACAAAGCAGGGCCGAACACCTGCGGTGAGCCCGTCGAAGCCCAACATCCTCTTACTCTTCGCCGACGACCAGCGCGCCGACACCATCGCCGCCCACGGCAACGCCCACATCAAGACTCCCGTCATCGACGGTCTCGCCCGCGCCGGCGTCAGCTTCCGCAATAACTACGTCTTCGGCGGCAACAGCGGCGCCGTCTGCGTGCCCAGCCGCGCCATGCTGCACACCGGCAAAACGTGGTTCGCCATGAACACCGCGACCCTCGTCGGCGAAAAACTCATGGGCGAGCTCCTCGGCGAAAACGGCTACACCACCTTCGGCACCGGCAAATGGCACAACGGCCAGCCCTCCTGGCTCCGCGCGTTTCAGCACGGCGAGAGTGTGATGTTCGGCGGCATGTCTGATCACACCAAAGTCCCGCTCCACGACCGCAGTCCCGACGGCAAGATGGTCGGGCCCCGCATGGGCGCCGGTTTCTCCACCGAGCTCTTCGCCGACGCCGCGATTCGTTTCCTCGAGAAACAATCACCCCAACCCGACGCGAAACCATTTTTCTGCTACATCGCCTTCACCGCCCCGCACGACCCGCGCCAGCCCCCGCCCGGCTTCCCCGCCAACTACGCCTCCCGACCGCCGCTCCCGAAAAATTTCCTCCCGCAACTCCCGTTCGACAACGGCGCCAT
>CAMCHO010000296.1 GCA_945874455.1 Opitutus sp. GAS368
TCAGCCGTGTCGCTGATCGTCCCGTCCCATCCGCGACACACCGTCCGTTATTGTCCGTATCCGCATCGAATCCGAAAATGAAACAGAAACATAATGTCACCGTCGCCGGCCTGAACCTCACGTTCTCCACCGGCTCCATCGCCCAGCTCGCTGGCGGCGCCGTCAACGTCAACGTCGGCGAGACCAACGTCCTCGTCACCGCCTGCGCCGCGACCACCATGCGTCCAGGTCAGGACTTCTTCCCACTCACCTGCGACTACCGCGATAAATACGCCGCCGCCGGTCGTTTCCCCGGTGGCTACTTCAAACGCGAGGGTCGTCCGTCCGAACGCGAGATTTTGATCTCCCGCCTCTGCGACCGTCCTTGCCGCCCGCTCTTCCCCGAGGGTTTCCTCAATGAAGTCCAGATCATCGGAACGCTGCTGTCAGCCGACTTGGTCAACGACTCCGACATCGCGATGGTCAACGGCGCCTCCGCCGCCCTCGCCATCTCCGACATTCCGTGGAACGGGCCCATCGGCTGCGTCCGCGTCGCGCTCATCGAAGACAAGTTCGTCGCGAACCCCACCATCGAGCAGATGTATTCCTCGTCGCTCGACCTCATCTACGTCGGCAACGCGAAAGACATGCTGATGATCGAAGGCTCCGCCGATCAAATCACCGAGGAGAAATTCATCGAGGCCCTCGCGTTCGGTCACGAGTCCATCCAGCCAATCATCACTGCCATCAAGGAACTCACCGTCCTCGCCGGCAAACCCAAGGCCACCTTCAAGCTCGTGGGCGCCACCCCCGAGGCCCGCGCCATCATCGAGCGCGTCGTCCCCGCCGAGCGCGTTTCCGCCGCCATCTTCGGCTTCGAGAAAAACGTCCGCTCCGCCAACGTCAAGAAGCTCAAGGACGAAGCCAAAACCGCCCTCACCGCCGAACTCGGCGAAGGCAAGTTCACCGATGTCGACCTCAACGTCGTCTTCGAAGATCTCCAATACAAAGCCTACCGCGCCACCGTGCTCGCCAAAGGCGTCCGCTCCGACCACCGCGATGCGAAGGCCCTCCGCCCCCTCGAAGCGCAGGTCGGCGTCCTCCCCCGTGTTCACGGTTCCGCCATGTTCCAACGCGGCGACACCCAGAACATCGCCATCGTCACTCTCGGGCCCACCAAGGAAGCCCAAGATATGGACGGCCTCACCGGCGGCGCGAAGTCCAAGAGCTTCATTCTCCACTACAACTTCCCGCCATTCTCCGTCGGTGAAGCCGGCCGTTTCATCGGCCCCGGCCGCCGCGAAATCGGCCACGGCGCGCTCGCCGAGCGCTCCCTCGTTCCGATTCTCCCGCCTGAGGACGCGTTCCCGTACTCCATCCGCGTCGTCTCCGAGATCATGGCCTCCAACGGCTCGACTTCGATGGCCTCGATCTGCGGCGGCTGCTTGGCCCTGATGGACGCCGGCGTGCCCATCATCGCTCCCGTTGCCGGAATTTCCTGCGGTCTGATGACCGAGATGGACGCCCACGGCGCCATCACGAAGTGGACCACCATCACCGACATCCTCGGTGAGGAGGATCACTTCGGCGATATGGACTTCAAGGTCGCTGGCACCACCAAGGGCATCACCGGCTTCCAGCTTGATCTGAAGATCAACGGACTGCCGTTCGAAATCGCCAAGACCGCGATCTTCCAAGCCCGCGACGCCCGCATCGAGATCCTCAAGGTCATGCTCGGTTCGCTTCCCGCGCCCCGCGCCGGCCTCAGCCAATACGCTCCCCGTATCCAAACAATCCAGATCGATCCCGAGAAGATCGGCCTCCTCATCGGGCCCGGCGGCAAGACGATCCGTCGCATCACCGAGACCACCGGCGCGCAGATCGACATCGCCGACGACGACTCCGGCAAGATCTTCGTCTATTCGAATAACGGCGAAGCCATGAACCGCGCCCTCGCCGAGATCGACGGTCTCTGCGGCGGCGGTGGTGGTCCTGGCGGCGGCGGTGGCGGCGGCGCCCCGATCGAAAACGGGAAGCTCTACAATGGCCGCATCACCGGTATCAAAGACTTCGGCGCCTTCGTCGAATGCACCCCGGGCAAAGAAGGTCTTTGCCACATCTCCGAACTCGCCGACTTCCGCGTGCGTCGCACCGAAGACGTCGTGAAGATGGGCGAGATGATCTGGGTGAAGTGCATCGGCATCGACGAGCGCTCCGGCAAAGTCCGCCTCTCGCGCAAAGCTGCGATGAAGGAAATGGAAGGCCAGAATCAAGGTGGGGGCCAAGCCGCTCCGGCTGCACCCGCGCCGCAAGCCTAACCGATCGTTCTCGTTCTCTCAGCCGGAGCCGCCTCAAGCGCTCCGGCTTTTTTACGCCCTCCCCACGGCTACCTCCGCGCAGCGACTTCCTCCGCGCAGCGGTTCGCTCCGCATCTACCGCTCCGCGCATGCCGCTCCGCGTAGCCCTGCTCGTGAGATCAGGGACCACCTCCGCGCAGGGATTCGCTCCGCGCATATCTCTCCGCGTAGCCCTGCTCGTGAGAGCAGGGACCGTCAGGCCATTTTCAATCGCCCGCGCCGCTCACCGCTTCGCTGGCACCTCCACCGCCCCCGAAAGCTTTTCCACGCTCAGCCCCGCCGCCGATACTGCCCGGGCCACCGCGCGCAATTGATCGCGTAATTGCATCACGGTCTTTTCCGCCTCGGCGCGCGACTTCTGCTCAGCACGCAAGTCCGCTTCGAGGCGCGCCGTCGCGGCGCGAGCCCGGTCAGACTGCTCCACCGCCGTTTTCAACTGACTGCTCAGGCCCGCATTCTCCTGCCGCACTCGCTCCACCTCGGAAAAAATATTCCCGACCTCCTGCTTGAAGGCCGCGTAAGACTTGAGGCTAGCCGAAAGTTTCTCGTCCGCCGGATCGATCGCGGCGGCGGCGGGCGCCGCCTTCGCAGGTTGCGCGCGTTCAGCACGAAATTTGGCATTCGCGGCACGCAAGGTCGCCAACTCCTTCGACGCATCACCGAGTTGCTGAATCAACTTCGCCGTCTCCCCCGTCGTTGACGCCCGTGGGTCACTGCTGGAGGCAGCCTGATTGGTTGCACGCACCGCATTCGTGGCCGTTGCACTCGTGGCATTTGTGGCGGTGGCCGCACGGGCCTCCCGTTCCGCTCGGAAGGTGCTGCGAGGGGTGTCCGCTCCCTCAGCGGCGACCGCAGGTTTCTCCGCCAGACTATCGACTTTCCCCGTGGCCGTCGCGGAGCGGGACGCACTCACCTCTGCGCCCGAAGAGATCGCGGCCCCGGATGAACCTGACGACGACTCGCTGTTTTCAGTCGAGACGCTGGCGCAGCCACCCAGGGCCAAGACGCCGACCAGGGGGAGCAGGGGGAGAAAATTTCGCAAGGTCATGGCCGTCGAAAAAACAAATCCGATCACCGGATGGCAATCCTTGGCTGCGACCACTCCCGCGTTTCGGCTCCACCGCTCCTTCACCGCCGCGCCCGGCTCGCCCGCACGCATCCATCAATCCATGACGCCTTCAGCCAGCGAACGTCAACGCACGCCGCGAGCATTTCTAGAGTTTTCCCTTTCGACCGTTTCGTGTTTCGTTACTCCCTCATGAAACTTCTCGTCACCAACGACGACGGCATCCACAGCGTCTTCCTCCACGAACTCGTTTTCGCTCTCCTCGCCGCCGGCCACACGGTCGCCGTCGTCGCGCCCAAAACTGAACAGAGCTGGATTGGCGCCGCCAAATCTCGCAACCGCCCGGTCCACGCCGTCGCTGCCGATCATGGCCTCGGTTGCGCCACGTGGGTCGTCGACGGCACCCCCAGCGATTGCGTCAACATCGCGCTGGATCATCTCCTCCCGTCCGCACTAAAACCCGACGGCGTCGTCAGTGGCATCAACATTGGACTCAACGCCAGCCTCGGTTTCATCATCGCCAGCGGCACCATCGGCGGCGCGTGGGAAGGCGCCCTGCACGGCCTGCCCGCCGCCGCGCTCTCGCAGGACCTCACCGCCGAAATCTACGAACGCCTCAAGGCTGCCGGCGACATCCCGGATGCCGAGCTCCACACGATCTTGAAAGTCTCGGCCCGCCACGCCGCGCATCTCGTGCCGACTTTCCTCGCCGCCACCCCGCCGCGCGCGTTCATCGTGCACAACCTCAATTTCCCGCTTCCCTGCAGCGCCCACACCGAAGTCCGCCGCACCGTCCCCGCTCTCGTCGTCGTGCCCGGTCTCTTCAGCCCCGCTGCCGATGATGGCACTCACCGCCTGATTTTCCGCCTCGGTGATGACCTCTCGACCGCCGAACCGCTCACCGACCGCGCCGCGCTCGCAACCGGCTTTATCAGTCATACGGTCTTGGACTACAAAAAACTCGGGCAATAGCGCGCCGTCGCG
>CAMCHO010000297.1 GCA_945874455.1 Opitutus sp. GAS368
GGCGGCCCTCCTGCCGAACCACGGCGGCCGTATCGAATTTGCGGAAGCGCCCCCATGAACGGTGAAAGGTGAGCACGTCGCCGGGACGATAGTTCTGCGCCCGGCGACGCTCCTCCTGCGTCCACTTGAGGGCTTCGACTGTCGTGACCACGTGCTCGGTGCCGGTGAGCACACCGGCGAGCCGCAACTGGGCGCGCACGGCCGAAGTGAACTCGCGGATCTCCGCCCATACCGGCGAAATCGCCAGACAGGATTTTCCGGCCCGCACGGTCCGCACGTAGTCCGCCGCGGCTTCCTGCCAGAGCCCGGACTCATCCGGCATCTCGTAGACGGCACCGAGCCGGTTGAACTCGTTGAACGCACCGAAAGCGTCACCGCGCGCCAGCCGGGCCACCGCCTTCCGGTAGGCCGGGTCCACCTGCCGCCGGATTTCGGTCAGATGAAACACCGGCACGCGGGCGAATTCCTGCAAGCACCGGAGCGCGTCGCCGGCCTCGATCGAAGCGTGCTGCTTGATGTCGCCCACCAGCAGGAGCCGGTTGTCGTTGCGGGCGGCAAGCCGGCAGAGGTCGCGCATTTGCCGCACGGAAACGAGTCCCGCCTCATCGACAATCAGCACGCGGCCCCTCGTCGCCTGCTGCATCGCCTCGTTGGCGAGCAATTGCTGGAGCGTATCCGCTTCCGGCGTAAGTTCCCGGCGAAGCACATCGGCCGCTCCCGACGATGGCGCGCAGCCAAACACGCGGCCACCGGCCTGCTCGATCCCGGCGACCACGGTTTTTAGACACGTGGTTTTGCCCGTGCCCGCGTCGCCTTGCAAAATGACGACACCCGACGTGGAGCCCAGCAGGTCGCGCACCGCCGCCGCCTGATCCTTGGCCAAGGTGGAACCGCGCGGAACCTTGCCGAGCGCCGCCCGACATTTGACTGGGGTGTTCGCCCAGCCGGTAAATTCGCGCTCCGACTCCAGGCCCTCCCGCGAAGCGATCTCCTCGTCAACGCTGACCAGTTCGCCGGAACGCTCGCGGCCGGCCATGACGCGCTTCAGCGCATCCAATGACACCTGACCGCGACCCGCGATGAGGGCTTCGCGGAGCAACAGTCGGTCATCGACAACGGATTTGCGCTCGAAGACATGCGCCTCCGCCGACCGCAACGCATCCAAGGGAGTGACGGGATCGAGTTTCGCAGGCCCACCCTGTGCGGCCGCGACCACCGCCCGCAGCGTTTCCAGGTGCGCGCCCGCCTCGGCCAGCCAGCCCGCGCGCAAGGTCGCGGCGGTCGCCTTGGTTTTCTCGGCCCGGCTGCGCACGGCAATCGCCTGAAGTTCATCCTGGGATTTCGCCCCGGTTGCCGCCGCTTGCCGGAGAATCTCCCGTCGCCGCTTACTAAACATCTCGCGCAACTCCGGCGGAACGCCTTTCACCGCGAAGCCGAGGCGCTGACCCGGCTCCAATTCATACCCGGCCGCCGTCATGAATCCGGCGAGCTTGTTGTAACAGACCTCCCGCAGGTAGCCTTGATGCCGGTAGAATCCCGAGGGTTGAACGCTTTTCCAGCGGCCCTCGGTTCCGTCGTAGGTGAGGTTCATGATGCACACATGGGTGTGCAGCTGCGGGTCGAGTGCTCGGTTGGCGTCATGGGTGACGACGGCCGCCACCATAGTGCCGGTGCGACGGTCGAAATTCTGACCGGCGCGCCGCACGCGGGTCGCGGTCAGCGCTTCCATCTCCCGCAGCGTCTCCGCCACCGCTTCCTGCCACCAGCGGCCGATCCGCTCGTCGCCACCCACTAGATGAAGAACGGAAACATCCTTGGGCGGCGATACCTGTCCAAAATAACAGACCCGTCGATTCTCGCCCTTATCCCGCACCATGAGTTTCTCCCCAGACACCGGGTGCAGCCCGGCGCACAAGTTTTCAAAGTGCGCGAGCTGGCATGAACCAGCCAAACCGAGACGTTCCGCCCCAACTCCCTGCCAAGTCATCTCAACTTTCCCGTCTTGAGTCAGGTAGTCACCCACAGCCATGTGCTCGCGGAAATACTCCACGGCACCATGAGCAAGGACGCAGGGCTTATCGAATCTGACCATGCTTACGACCCTGCCTAAAACCCATATCATTGCCAGTCTAAAAGCCATACGGGAGCCAATTGAACCTCATCCAAATCATTTGAGTGACCCAGTCGGCACCATGGAATCACCCTGAAATTGAATGAGGCGAAGACTAAACTTGAGCGGCACAAGCCGCACTTTCTACCTATGAATCCGTGGACACGCCACCCCTAGCGTCCGCTAGGAATATCTCACGCCGCCGCCACTACATCGCTACTCCGCCACTACTCGACCACTACTTCGCCACTACTTTCTACCGGCCATACGGAATCTTTTTTTGATTTACTTAAAGCCATACGCCGATAGCGTTCCGGTGATGGCAGAAACCACTGAACTTCACGCCCGCCTCATGGAGGACGCCCGGAACTACGATCCGGCCGCGCACCACCGAGGCCTGCTCGCGCCTTACCGCGACGTGCTACTCGTGTGGCGGGCGAAGTTCATGAGCTACGAGCAGATCGCGGCGACGCTCCACTCGCACGGAATCAAAGTCTCGCCGGCCGGCGTCGGTGTTTATTGCCGGGGCCACTTCACGAAGGCCGAAATCGATCGCGCGCGCCGTGAGGCGCGCGAGGCGAACCGCGCGGCCGCACCGGCCCGAGTTTCTGCCGCCACCGCGCCGGCCGCCAGTCCGCGTCCCGCTGAATCCACTCCCAACCGACGCGGACCAAAAATCGCCCGCGACAACTACTGAAGTCCATCCCCTCCATGCCCACCAAACGCATCATCCTCTTTCCCCAGGACAAAGGCGGTATCGGCAAGAGCTTTGTCGCCACCTTGCTCTATGACTATCTCACTGACGTCGGTGTCCGCTTAAAGGCATTCGACCTCGACCACGCCAATTCCACGTTCAACCGGTTGGTGCCCGAAGCCGAGTTCATCGACACCGATGTCGACACCGACAAGCTCGGTGTGCTCGACCGGATCGTCTTTTCGCTGCCGGAGGCCGACGTTGTTCTCGTGGACAATCGGGCGACCGGCGGAAGCAAAGTCCTCGCCTACCTCGACGAAACGCAGTTGCCCGAAATGCAGGAGAAATTCGGCTGCATGTTGGTGTTCGTGGTGATCGCGACCGACGACAAGGACGCGAATTCCCAGATCGCGGAGTTGCTCGACTCGCACGGCCCCCGCGTGCGCTGGTTGGTGGCCCGCAACCTGCGCGACGGCGGGAGTCTCGATCTTTTTACCCAGAGCAATGCCCGGAAACGGCTGGCAGACTACGGTGCCGTGGAGGTCGATGTGCCGTGCCTCGCCGAGGTCACGAAGAACCGTTTGCAGCAGGCGAATCTTACGGTTGGCCGGGGACGCGAATCCGATGCCCTGCACCTGCTCGATCGCTCGCGCTGCGTCCGGTTCCACGCCCGGATGAAGGACGAGTTCGGCAAAGCCCGGGAGCTGCTGTTGCCATGAGTGCCGCGCTCAAACCCGAGGATTTGCTCGAACCGGGAAACTTTCCGGACGATCTGAAATGGGTGCCGGCCCACTACAAACTGCATCCGACGGACCCGGTCTACTTGCTCATCGCGTGGCACTGGCGGCGGGTGAAACAGTCGGAAGACACCCTCAAAGCCACCATCGTGGAAATTAAAAAGGCGCTCGACGACCGCATCGGGCATTTGACGGAAGCGGCCGAAACCGTGGCGGGCGTCAATGACGCGCTGGCCGACGTGCAGGTGGCCTTGGAGGAAAAGCCCGCCGAATTAGACGCCCAACTGGACGCTAAGCTCACCAAGCCAGTGGCCGACGCACTGACCCGGCTCCAGGCGTTGGAGAAGACGCTCGCGCCGCTCGCCCGCAGTTTTCAGACGGCGCTTCGTCGCCAATTCCTCGCGACGTTTTTGGTCGGCGTCACGGTCGGCGTGCTTTCCGCCGTCATTGTGCTGCTCCCGTGAATCAGCGCACCGCTGGCCTCGCTGCCGTCTGCTTCGGCGTCGCCGTCGTCGTCCGTCTGATGGTCGCGGCCCCCGTCGGCTATTGGCTGCCGGTGTTGGCCGAAGGCGTCGGAGCGTGGCTGATTTATAGCGCGTTGATTGCCGGGTTTGAGGCCAAGGCGGCCGTCGTCCTCCGTTTGTGGGGACTCGAATGGACCCGCGACGAGGCGTGCTGCCACTTTTTCATCACCGGGGCCACCGGCACGGGCAAGACGGCTCGTGCCGTGGTGCCGGTCGTGCATGGCCTCCGCTCGACGCTGCCGGATACGGGCGTTTTGGCCGTGGATTCCAAGGGCGCACTCTGGAAACCGCTGGCGGCGATGGCGGAAAAACT
>CAMCHO010000298.1 GCA_945874455.1 Opitutus sp. GAS368
CAGCGCGAATTCGCCCGCCGCGTGACGGCGGTGGAAAGCCTGAAGACGGCACAGCGCGCGTCGCTGGCGGAGCTGGACGCGCTCTTCGCCACCCTCCAGCACCGCGCCTTCCGCGGGGAACTCTGAGCTTTTTTCCCAATTTGGGAAAATGATATTGCATTGATTGTAATATTGGTAATTTTGCTGCCGGTCGCTGCGCATCCCGCATAAAACTAACCGGCACGGACATTCTCACCACGGCCGGCCTAGTCCATGCCGACGCACAGTCCGCCATCCCCAGTTGGACTGCCATCGTGCGGAACGCCGACTGGTCCAGACCCAACGACCTCAAACTCGTCTTTCCGCACGCGAGCATCCTCTCCGACCATCGCGTGATCTTTAACATCAAGGGCAACTCCTACCGCCTCGTGAGCCGGATCAACTATCCGGCGCGCGTCGTCCAAGTGCGCTGGTTCGGCACCCATGCCGACTACTACAAACTAAAACTCTCATGAATCGCCCACTCAAAGTCATCAAAACCGACGCGGACCATGCCACGGCCACGGCGGAACTGACGCGCCTGATGGATCTCGATCCGCCGGCGGGCACGCTCGACGCGGACCGACTGGAGCTGTTGGCGGTATTGATCGAAACCTACGAAAAGGTGCGCTTCCCCATCAACCTGCCCGATCCGGTCGACGCCGTGCGGTTCTGTATGGAACAACGCGGTCTCGGGCCGCGCGATCTCGTCCCCTACCTGGGGAGCCCGAGCCGCGTTTCGGAAGTGCTCGCGCGCCGCCGCCCCATCAACCTTGCGATGGCCCGTCGACTGCACAAGGGGCTGGGCATTCCGGCGGAGGTGTTGCTCTGCGGCGGCGGGCGGACCTTGCCACCGCCGGTCGAAGTCGCGCGCTTCCCTTTCGCGGAAATGCACAAACGGGGCTGGTTTTCCGGCTTCAATGGAAATCTCTCGGAAGCCAAGAAACAGGCGGAAGAACTGCTCCAGGCGTTTTTCGGCCGGGCCTTTGATCTGCACGCCGCGCCCGCCCTGCACCGGCAAAATGTGCGCAGCGGTTCGGCCCAAGACCCCTGGGCCCTCTGTGCGTGGAAGCAGCGGGTACTGGATCTGGCTGAGCAACAGGTGATCGGCCAGCCCTTCCAGCGCGACAACCTCAGTGCACCCTTTCTGCAAACACTCGTGGGTTTGAGCGCCCTGCGCGAAGGCCCCCGCGCGGCCGGCGAGTTGCTGCAACGTCAGGGCGTCCGCCTGGTGATCGAGCCTCACCTGCCCGGCACCCATCTCGATGGCGCCGCCCTGCTGTCGCGCAAAGCGGAGCCCGTGATCGCGCTTACCCTGCGGCACGACCGCCTCGACAGCTTCTGGTTCACCCTCCTCCACGAAATCGCTCACGTAAAACTGCATCTCGGGGAAGACGATCAGGACGGGTTTTTTGACGAAATCGACTCCGCCAGCACCGACTGTGAGGCCGAAGCCGACGCTTTTGCCGCAGGCCTGTTGATTCCGGAAGATGGTTGGCGGCAATTCCGGCAGCGCAGAGACTGGTCGGTTCGGGCGGTGACGCAGGCGGCGCTGGGCTGGAACATCACTCCCGCCATTGTGGCCGGTCGCGTCAGGCGCGAGACCAAGAACCACCGGATTCTGAGTTCACTGCTTGGCTATCGCGAATTAAGAGGCCAATTGCTGGCCGGGTAAATAGACCGGCTGGGCGATTTCAAGGGAGCTTACCCCATCTTACCTATCTTACCATGAGGCTGGACGCGCTCTTCGCCACCCTCCAACACCGCGCCTTCCGCGGGGAGTTGTAGTTTTCCGCAGACCTGTCTCCGTTTCCGCAATGTTCACGCGAATCCAGACCAGCGGTTATCGCAGCCTGAAAGCGGTCGATCAGGAACTTAGTGCCTTCCAAGCCTTGGTCGGACCGAATGCCAGTGGCAAAACCACCTTCCTCGATGTGGTCGGTTTCTTGAGCGATCTCATGCGTCGGCGGGGCGAGATTATTCCGGTCGTGCAGGGACGGAGCGCGAATTTTGAGCAACTGACCTGGATGGGGACGGGCGCCGCTTTTCAACTCGCAGTGGAGGCGGAAATTCCGGCGGCGGTGCGTGCAGCGATGTCCGAGACGCTCACCCGGTTTGACCGGGTGCGCTACGAACTGGAGGTCGGTGTCGTCAATGGGGAGGTCGGCATTAACCATGAAATCCTTTGGTTGGCCAAGCACACGCCTCCCGCCAAAAATCGTCAAGTGGAGCTGTTTCCGTCCCCGCAACCCTCCATCCCCGATCTGATCAGCCATGCGGGGCGTGCGCGTAAAGTTGCCGTGAAGAAAGCTCCGGGCGGCAACGACAATTATTACAACGAGGGCAAGCGGAAGACCTACAATCCTTCGTTCAAACTGGGGCGGGCGCGCTCAGCCCTGGCCAATTTACCGGCAGACTCCGACAGCTTTCCGGTCAGTTCATGGTTTCGGACGTATCTTGAAGAAGGGGTCCAGCCCTTTGTCCTCAACAGCCAGATCATCCAAAAGCCCAGTCCGCCGGGTTTGCATCGACGCTTCCGCACCGACGGTTCCAATCTCCCTTGGGTCGTGGCGGAACTGCGAAAGGACAAAGGGCGTTTCGCCGCATGGCTGAATCATGTGCGCACGGCATTGCCCGATATCAAGGATGTCGTGACGGTGGAGCGGCCAGAAGACCGGCACAGTTACCTCGTCATCCACTATGCGAATGGCGCGGCGGTGCCATCGTGGTTGGCTTCCGACGGCACCTTGCGACTGCTGGCCCTGACCATTCCCGCCTACTTGCCGGGCATCGACGGCACCTTCCTCATCGAGGAACCCGAAAACGGCGTGCATCCGCGGGCGCTGGAAACGGTCCTTCAGTCGCTCTCTTCGATCTACGGCGGCCAAGTGTTGATCGCGACCCATAGTCCCGTCGCCCTGAATCTTTTGGAGCCCGCGCAAATCCTGTGTTTCGCCAAGGATGCGGAAGGCGCCACGGATATCGTGACGGGGGACAAGCACCCCGCTTTGCGCGATTGGCGGGCGGGCGAGCCGGATCTCGGCGTGCTGTTCGCGTCGGGTATTCTGAGCTGATGGAGCCATGAAAGACCTGATCCTCGTCGTGGCGGACAAGAATATGCACTTCGCCCTGCGCGGGGCGCTGAACCGGCCCGAGGCCCTCGGCATTCGTCCGATCACCGTGGAATTTTTCGTGCATCCGGGACGGGACGGCGGCGTGCGCAAGAGCGGGGCAGAACTGCTCGCATTGAAACGCAGCGCCGCCAACCACGGAATGATCGTCTTGGACTACGACGGCTGCGGTGCAGCCAGCCCCGCCGGGAACGTAGAGGCGGAACTCACCCAACGCTTGGTTCCCAAATGGGGGGGCCAACGGCCAAGCGTTGGTCATCGAACCGGAGCTGGACGTTTGGCTGTGGGGCGCGGAGAACGCCTTGAAAACCGCACTCTCGTGGAACCACCCCGCCTCCATCCGCGATTGGCTGCGAGGGCGAGGCTACGCTCTCGGCGAACACGAAAAGCCTGATCGGCCAAAGGAAGCGCTCGAAGCCGTCTTGCGTGAACTGCGCCTGCCTCGATCATCCGCCTTGTATGAAGAGCTGGCCGGTAAGTTGAGCCTCCGCCGATGTAGCGACCCTGCCTTCGGCCGATTGCGCGCCACCCTGCAGCGATGGTTTCCTGCTGTCTGAACCGGGCATGAGCAACTTCACCTTTCTCCCCGCCGAGTGGCCCGCCTTGCACGCGGCCGCGACCAAAGCCGAGACCTACGCGTTGATGGATACGCGCACCGCGTGCTTCTACGCGCGGCGGGCGCTGGAGCTCGCGGTGAGCTGGCTCTACCAAAACGACGCCACCCTCAAGCTCCCGTATCAGGACAATCTCAGCGCACTCATCCACGAGCCCACGTTCAAGACGTCCGCCGGCCCGGCGGTGTTCAACAAGGCCGTGATCATCACGCGGCTCGGCAATCAGGCCGTGCACAGCCACCGGCCGATCACGCAATTCGACGCGCTCACCGCCGTGCGCGAGCTGTTCCACGTCTCATTCTGGCTCGCCCGCACCTACGCGCGCGGCGCGAAGCCGACGGACGGGCTGGCGTTTCAACCCGACTTTTTGCCCAAGGTCGCGCCGGTCGCGCCGCAGACGCCGGCGCAGTTACTCAAGCTCGCCGCGCAGCTCGCGGAGCAAGACACGAAGCTCTCCGCGCTGTTTGCCGACAAGGCGGAACTCAGCGCGCAACTCGCGCAGGCGCGGCAGGAAATCGCCGCGATCAAAAAACAGAACGCCGCCACGCC
>CAMCHO010000299.1 GCA_945874455.1 Opitutus sp. GAS368
TTCAGCGCGACTTTCCCCGCATGCGCCGGCTCGCGGCCGCCGGCACCGTGATCGTCGTGGAATCCGAGGGGCAATCGTTCGAATTTCGCCGCCGCCGGGCGCGCACCGGCGTGCTCGGCTGCATGACCGGCCGCGCCAAGCTCGGCAAATTGCGCGAGGGTCCGGCCATTCCCTTGGAAGAATGGGGAACCCTCGCCCAATGAAGTTCTTGCTCGATACCCATGCGGTGCTGTGGATCGCCGAAGCCTCACCTCGCCTCTCGCCGAAGACTCGCACGCTCGCGGGCAAATGCGATGCCGACGATTTCGCCGTCGCTGCGATCAGTCTGCTGGAAATCGCCCGCAAGGCGCGCACCGGAGAAATCGACCTCTCGCCCGATCCGGCTTCGTGGCTCGAAGACCTCGGCCACCGGTTTCGGATCTTGCCGCTCACCCCACGCATCGCGTGGCGCTCCGTCGAGTTGGATTGGCCGCACAAAGATCCCGCCGACCGGCTCATTTGCGCCACCGCTCTGGAGCACAAGCTCCCTCTGGTCACGCACGACCAGGAAATCACCCGCTGGGGCGGCGTGCCCGTCGTGTGGTGATATCGACTGCCACGCAAATCGCGCAAACGGGGGCCGGCTTTGGGGGCCTGGGATCAAGCGGTGAACGCGTCCCACCTTTTCCGTCACCCGCTCTCCCCTGCGCCCGCGCCTCCGATTCGGGCAACGCGCTGTTTCCATTTTCGCAGCACCTCAACCAAAACTGGCCCATGGGGCAGAACCGGAAGGAGTCGTGGGTTACACCGACCGTGACTCGGCGATCAGTTCCTCCAAGCCGCCCAGGCGGTAGCGGGCACAGACGCTCCGCACCTCGTCCAATTCCAAATCCGGATTGCGGACCAGCAATTCCATGATGTCCGCCTTGGACTTGTGCCCGCCGGCCTAGAGTTTGAGCGCGATCAGGAGGGGGATCGGCACAATCTTGAGCGGACCGTTGTCACGCACGACCAGCGTCGAGAGCCGGACGGCATCTTCGATTCCGGAGGCGGTCGCTTCCCGATTCCACTGGCGCGTAGTCACCGCACGTGGTCGCCCGCGAGCCCGGCGCGAGCAACGTCCGCGTAGTTCGGGAGAATCCTTAGCGATTCAGGCGCGGCTGAGCGAAATGGCATCGATAAAGACCCCGTGGTCCCGAAACATCGGTGGTGCGCTCGTCTGCAGATAGTCGCGCAACTTCGGCGAATCATCGGCGAACCACGGCGGCGCGAGAAATCGTTCACACCCCCGCGTCCACGTCGGCGCATTCTCGCGCAAATGTTCCGCCGCGAGGTATTCTGCCAACGCAGCGGCAAAGGCGTCCGCCACCTCTCCCTGCGCAAATTTTCCACGCAAGAGCGGCGGCTCCGCCTGCAAACACGAGGCAATGACCACACTGCGCTCGCGACGGAAACCGATCTCGTCGAGCAAGTCGCCCAGTGCGAGGCCCCACGCCTCGATCGAGTCGGCGCGCTCGGCAATTTCGCAGAGGCTTTTAGGGCGTTGGGTGACGGGGTTCATAGGCGATCTCCAACGCACGCTCAGCGACGAGCCTCTGGCGGTCGTCGAGCGAATCGCCGTAGAATTGCGCAAAAATTTCTTCGATTTGCACGATGGATTTCGTGCCTGTGTGTTTGATTAAAAACGCCAGGTCGTGCAAGTCCCCGCCGTGGCCGGGGCGCGGCAGTCGCGCCGCCCGGGCTTTCATCGCGAGCATCTTGCGAGCGGAAGGCCGGGAAACACGGAGCCCCGGCAAACCGACCAACTCTTCGAACGCGATATTCGTCGCCGGTCCGGCGTTGGGTGCAAATTGACTGACGTTGTCGTTAAGCCAATCGGGGGCGAGGTTCAGTTCTGCCGCGACCTCTGCAATAAGTGGTTGGAGGTTCTCGCGCGGCCGAAAAACTGCATCTACATCCTGAGTGCCTTCACGCAAACGGTAGGCGAGCATCATCACCGTGCCACCGTAAATCGCGATTTCCGGCGCGATGCCGCGCGCTTCGGCCTTTCGGCCGAGCAGAGCGAGCGCATTGATTACGGTCTGCTTGTCCATGCAACACGCCGACGACGCCGCAGGAAACGACCGGAGGCAAGCGCGGACAACGCCCTGCGTTTCCGACCACTCCAAGGGGAAGCCGGACGGGATCAGAGAAGCTTTGGAGGTTGGCTTCAAGCGGTGAACGCGTCCCACAACTTCCGTCACCCGCTATCTCCCACGCCCGCGCCCCCGATTCGGATAACGCGCTTTTTTCCCGCATGAATCACCTCAAGCAAAGCCGTTCTGAGAGGCAGAACCGGAATGAGTCGAATGTTACACGGACCGCGACTCGGTGATCAGTTCTTCCAAGCCGCCAAGCCTGTAGCGGGCGCAGACGCTCCGAACCTCGTCCAACTCCAAGTCCGGATTGCGGACCAGCAATTCAATGATGTCCGCCTTGGACTTGTGCCCGCCGGCATAGAGTTTGAGCGCGATCAGGTGGGGGATCGGCACAATCTTGGGCGGACTGTCTTCACGCACGACCAGAGTCGAAAGCCGCACGGCATCTTCGATCACCTCCAGGAAACGGCCGGCACAACTGATGATCTGCACCCGACCAAAACTGCCGCTGACGTCGATGACGCCTCGTTCGTCCAATGTCGTTGACGATCTGGAGCAGCAACGGGGGCGGGAGACTTGGGGCAATTGGGCCACCGCTGGCTCAACGGATTAAATTCTAAATTCCGATGCTGGCGCCAGTCGTCGCGGCATCCATGAATTCCCTGCGGCGTCACCAAAGGCAGACTTGCGACCCAACGAACGGGCCTTAGCGTGAGCGTATGAGCCAGATGCAGCGGATCACCTTCAATTCGAACCAATGCGGTGGTCGGCCGTGCATCCGCGGCATGCGCATCCGCGTGAAAGATGTGCTGGACATGCTGGCCAGTGGCGCGTCGGAAGCGGAGATCCTCGAAAGTTATCCTTACTTGGAACGTGAAGACATTCAGGCGGCATTGGAATACGCGGCGCGTCAGGTCGATCATGCCGTCCTGTCGCTGGCGAAGTGAGGTTCCTGATTGATGCCCAGTTGCCGCCTGCACTTGCAGGGTGGCTGCGTGAAGCGGGTCATGAAGCCAGCCACGTCGAAGACGCCGGATTCCGCGGCGCCGAGGATGGAGCAATTTGGGCTCACGCTTTAAAGACGGGCGCGATCATCGTCACGAAGGACGAAGACTTTGCCGCGCGATCAATCCAGACGGAAAGTGCCCCGATGATTGTATGGCTTCGCGTGGGCAACACGACCAACCGCGTGCTGCGCCTGTGGTTCGAAGCCCGCCTCGTGGGAATCGTGCAACTGGCCGGACAGCAGCACCGCTTGATCGAAGTGATTTGAAATGGTCGGCTGCAGCGACACCGCAAACTGTCGCGCCTAAATACAGGATTGGCCGCAGCAACGGATTCCGCGCCGGTATCGACGCTCCCAATCGAATCGAGCCAACGGAGTCAGGCTTTGGGGCTTGGGTTCAAACGGTGAACGCGTCCCCTTTTTCCCGTCAGCCTGCCCGTGCGTGCACACGCACCGCACGCCATCGGCCGGCAAGTCACGGGGAGCCTGTTTAAATGCGAAACTACCGGCCCAGTTGCCCTTTAATCGGCACCGACCGCAGCGAGATGCTCCAAGAAGTCTATCGGCGTGATCGCCGGAACGGACGAACCCACAAAATCCGCCACGTTTCGGGTAACGATGAAATCGCTGCCCGTCGCCTCCGCCGTGACCGCGACCACCGCGTCTTCAAAATCACTCAACGGCAGTTGGCGGGCACGCTGAAAATTCGCCTTGTCCACCGGGTGAATCGCAAAATCGGCGAGCAATCCGTCCAGCGTTTGGTTGGCCAGAGCTGTCCCGGAATATTTTTCGAGAATATAATGAAGCGTGGTCAGGGCGTGTCCAGGCAGCACGGCGGCGAATTCTCCCCGGCGGACGCGATGCACGACTTCCTCGGACGCGTGATAGTGGGGCAGACGATTCTGCGCCACGTCCAGCAGGACATTCAAATCCACCATCACTTTCATCGATGCTTCGCAGCGAGGTGCTCGCGATGGTCCGTGCGGGCGTCCAAGTCCGCTGGCACCGCTCCCGTGAACTTCAAATTCTCCGGATGAGGCGCAAGCGGTGCGCGCTGCAACCGCCGCGCGTAGCCCGCGAACAAATCCGCAATGCTGACCGCGTGCTTCTTGGCGT
>CAMCHO010000300.1 GCA_945874455.1 Opitutus sp. GAS368
CTATTCCTCGTTCCCCTCAAAAAATAACCAAATAACTGCAACAGCACGCATCCAAGCGGCGGCCCTCCACGAGCCCTGACAGGAATGCCCACAGATTCAGGACTCCGCAGATTTCTGAGCAGCAGCCATTCAATCGACCGAACCCTGAATCTGCGGGAAAAATCAGTTACCGTTCCTCGCTCCTCAGAAACCGCCGCTGCTTGCGTGTGGCGGCCAGCGAGCTGGTCCGTCTCCGAGAAATTTTCCTACCAACAAAATTTTCCTACCCCAAATTCCGGGGCTCGGGACCAAGGTCTTCCACTCGTTCAATTACCTCCGCCCGGCACCGCTCAACCATTTTTCCGATTAATAAAACCGCCGGTAGAGGGTAGGAAGATTTTATTGGTAGGAAGATTTTCCAAGCCGCAGACAGGCGGGACTACGAACTCGAAAACGCGGTGTTTCCTCCCGTCGCGGACAAAAGTCGCTTTTGTGGTTGGGGCTGCATCGTTACGCTAAGCGTAAGCCACGCGCGGGGAGACCTCAGTTGGAGAACACCTCCCCTCACCGAATCGAGAGCAGACACTGACGCGCTTCTCGGCGGCGAAGATATAGGGATATTCGTGGGGTGTTGGTGCTCGTTCCGGGCTTTCCAACGTCGCGCGGATGGGCGACTGATGATCGTCCTCCCACGTTTATTGCCCCTGACACGATCGCCCAACTCCCGCAAAAAAATACCCATGACCAACGCCATCCTCGGCACCTTCGATAGCAAAGGCCCCGAACACGCGTTTATCGCTGCCGCCATTCGCCGCGGCGGTTTTTCCCCGCTCCTGATCGACGTCGGCAGTCTCGACACTCCCACGATCACGCCCGATATCACCCGGGCCGAGGTTCTCGCCGCGCTCAACTCGCCCGAAGCCGCCGCGATTCTCGCCCGCCGCGACCGCGGCGAATGCGTCACGTTGATGGGCCGCGCCGCCGCCTCCCTCGTCACAAGTCTCCACGGGGCCAGTCGTATCCACGGTATCATTTCACTCGGCGGCGGTGGTGGCACCGCCATCGCGACGGCCGCCATGCGTGCGTTGCCCATCGGCTTTCCCAAGCTGATGGTCTCGACGCTCGCGAGTGGCCAGACCGCGCCCTACGTCGGCACGACCGACATCACCATGATGCCCGCGATTGTGGACGTCTCCGGCATCAACCGTGTCTCCCGCGCCATTTTTGAAAACGCCGCCGGCGCGATTTGCGGCATGGTCGCCGCCGCCGACTCACGTCGCACCGCGCCTGCCGTTTCGTCCGAAAAACCGCTCATCGTCGCCAGCATGTTTGGCAACACGACCGCGTGCGTGACCGAGGCCAAAAAAATCCTCGAGGCCGACGGCTACGAAGTCCTCGTCTTCGCCGCCACCGGTGCCGGCGGCCGCGCGATGGAAGCCCTCATCGCCAGCGGCCTGGTCGCCGGCGTGCTCGACATCACGACCACGGAGTGGGCCGACGAACTCGTCGGCGGCGTCCTCACCGCCGGCCCCGAACGCCTCGACGCCACCGCCAAGGCCAAGATTCCCGCGATCGTAGCTCCCGGTTGCCTCGACATGGTCAACTTCGGCGAACCGGCTTCCGTTCCCGCCAAATTCGCCGGCCGGCTGTTCTATCACCACAACCCGCAGGTGACGCTCATGCGCACCACGCCCGAAGAGTGCGCGCAACTCGGCCGCATCCTCGCGGAGAAAATTAATCGCTACACCGCCCCTGTCACGGTCCTGCTCCCGCTCGGCGCCATCAGTGTCATCAGCGCTCCGGGGAAACCGTTCCACTCGCCGGAAGCCGACGCCGCTCTCTTCACGGCCCTCCGCCAAAACCTCCGCCCCGACATCCCCGTGATCGAGCACGCCGTCGAAATCAACGACCCCCTTTTCGCCCGCGCCTGCGCGGAGGCCTTACTAGGCCAACTCAAGGGCTGGTCGCAAAGAATCCTCCTGCCCGAATTTGCCCGCCTGAAAAACGAAGGCGCATACACTGCGCGGCCCGGTGACCGCGATATCACCGATCTCATTTCTGATGATCGTGACGGCCGTTGAAACCCCGTTTTTCGATGTTGAATGGGAGAGATGGGAAGACGGTTTCACACCAAGGCTGCCAACACCGTAAGAGGCGGTGAACTTACCTCCGCTTCTCAAGCTTTGTGCGTGTCTTCCTTAGCTCTGCAGCGAGGACGTTTTCGTCTGGCAGCGCCGTCAGGTATTCGCGCACGAGGAGTTTCGTCGGTAGCGAATCGGTGGCGTAGCGGACGAGCGCCTCGCCTTTGTCGCAGCAGAGGATCACGCCAACCGGCGGATTCTCGCCCGGCTGCGACCAGTGCTCGCGGGCGTAGTTCACATACACGTTCATCTGCCCCGCGTCGGCGTGCGTGAAAGATCCGAGCTTTAAATCGACAATCACGAGGCAGCGCAGCCGGCGGTGAAAGAAAAGCAGATCGACCCGATACCACTCATCGTCGATGCGCAGTCGCCGCTGCCGACCGACGAAGGCGAAGTCGTTGCCCAGCTCAAGGAGAAAGCTTTCCAGATGCCGCACGAGCCCCTCCTCCAGATCCGTCTCCGAGTATTCGTCGCGGAGCCCGAGAAATTCCAACACGAGGGGATGACGGATTTCTTCCTCGGCGGTGACCGCGTCGCCGGGCTTTTTCTTCGCGCCCTTGGTCAGCATCGCGACCTTGTTCCGCGAGAGCGCGGTGCGCTCGTAGAATTGACTGTCGATCTGCCGCTGGAGCTGCCGCACGGACCAGCCGCCGCGCAGGGCTTCGGTGTGATAGAATGAAAAAGCTTCCGGCGACCTGGATCGACCGATGAGCAGAACATAGTGCGACCACGGCAGCGGGAACGCCCGGGCAAGCGCCGCGAGTTCGAAGGGCGCATTGACGGAGATCGATCCTGAGCGAGCTCGGGGGTATTCGGGCGAAACCAACACGAGCGCTCGGGCCGATTTGCCAGACACTGTCTGGCGAATTCCCGCCTCACCCAATTTGCCAGACAGTGTCTGGCGAATCCGGTCTGGCGGGGCGGCGAGATAAAATTGCCTCATATTCTGCAAGTTTTGACGGGAGAATCCCCGGCCCATTTTACGCGAGAGATCCTTGGCGATCCGGTTGAGCAAATCCTCGCCGTATTCTGCCCGCTTTGCGCCGCCTTGCTCAAATTCGACGATGCGTCGTCCGACTTCCCAATACGTCGCCGTCATGAACGCATTCACGGCGCGGGCGGAAGCGCGACGGGCCGATTCGAACAAATCGCCGATGCCTCCCACGAGGCCGGAGTAATGGGCCGAAACCGAGGGGCGTGGCTTCTGGGGTTTGGATTTCGTGCTCATACTTCGAGGTAGGTGTTGCGGGAGCGGTGTGTTCAAAGTGATCGTCAGCGTCGCATCGTGGCGAGGCGCGATTCCGGGCCATCGGGCCGCGGTGGCTTGCGCGCTGAAGGTTTGACGGGGAATTGCCCGGTTTTCCACTTCGGCCTTTCCGACCGGTCCGTTCTTTTGCAGCGTTTCAGCCTGTCGGGTTTCACTGCGTAGAATTCCTCTGCGCTCGTGCCCGGCGCTCTACCCCACGACCCATGCTCTCCCGCATTCTTGTTCTCGCCCTGCTTGCCGTCTCGGTTCTTCGCGCCGCTCCCGCCACGCCGCTCTTCGACGGCAGCACGCTCGCCGGTTGGGAGGGCGATTTGAAATGGTGGCGCGTGCAGGATGGCGCGCTCACTGGCGGCTCTGCCACGGAGAAGGTCCCGAAGAATTTCTTCCTCGCGACGACCCGCTCGTTTCAAAACTTCAATCTTCGCGTCAAAATCAAACTCACCGGCGATCCCAAGACCGGCATGATCAACAGCGGCGTGCAGATCCGCAGCCTGCGCGTGCCCGACCATACCGAGATGTCCGGCTACCAAGTCGATGCCGGCGACAAGTGGTGGGGCAAACTCTACGACGAATCCCGCCGCAACAAAGTCATCGCCGAGCCCATCGATGCCGCCGCCGATGCCGCCGTGAAGAAGGAAGACTGGAACGATTACCGCATTCTCGCCGAAGGACCGCGCATCCGCTCGTGGATCAACGGCGTGCCGGCGCTTGATTACACCGAAGCCGATCCCGCCATCGCCCTCGACGGCAAGATCGCGCTCCAGATCCACAGCGGTGGCGTGGCCCTCGTGCAGTTCAAAGATCTCGTGATCGAAGAGCTCGCGCCGACTCCCGGCGC
>CAMCHO010000301.1 GCA_945874455.1 Opitutus sp. GAS368
CACTGCGGCGATGGCGGCGGAGTGCGTGCTGACGAAGCTGGTTTTCGGGAGGTAGTGCTGGTTGTCGTCGGTGATGGACTGGACGTCGAAGTTGCGGCGGTAGACGAGACCGTAGTCCTGGAGGAGGGCGACGGTGGAGGCGTTGACGACGTCCATGGCGTAGCGGACGCCATCGACGCGGCAGATTTCGTTGCCGTAGTGGGTCGGTATCGGAACTTCGGTGATGCGTGCGCGGGAGCGGAGAAATTGGATGATGATCTCGGTGTCGAAGTGAAAGACGTTCGAGTTGAGTTCGAACGGAATGCGGCGGAGGGAGGCGGTGGTGTAGGCTTTGTAACCCGTGTGGAACTCGGCGAGCGACGAGCCCAGGACCAGATTTTGGTAGGTGGTGAGCGTTTTATTGCCGACCCACTTGTAGAAAGGCATGCCGCCTTTGCGGGCGTCGCCAGGAGTGAGCATGCGCGAGCCCAGCACGACGTCGGCGGTGCCGTGGGCGAGCGGCGCAAAGAGATCAGGCAGCATCTCGGGGGCGTATTGGGCGTCGCCGTGGAGGAGGGCGACGTAGTCGAAGCCCTGTTCGATGGCGTAGTGGTAGCCGAGTTTTTGGTTGCCGCCGTAGCCCTGGTTGACGGGGTTAGTGAGGACGGTGAGTTTGTGGCGGTAGGTGCCGAGGCGGCGGAGTTCGTCGGCGAGTGCGTAGGTTGAATCTCCGGACGAGTCGTCGATGATGAGGACCTCGGTTTCGTAGCCGGGCAGGGCGGGGATGCGGCGGAGCACCTCCATGATCGTCGACTCGGCGTAGTAGGCGACGATGAAGATGAGGGCGCGCGGCGGGCGGTCGGAGGTCATGGGCGTTTGAATCCTAAAAAGATATCCACCGTTTTTCTCAATGTTTGATAATGCTCGGTCACATCTTTGGGCACGCCCCAGACGCCCTCGCCCTGGTAATGGAGCGTGAGGGCGGTGGTGATGAAGAGAGCGACCACAGCCAAAATAGCTACGCCGAGGCGGACGAGACGCTGGAGGCGGCGCGGGAGCAGTTCGGCTGAGACGAGGCCGAAGGCTGCGGCGATGAGGAGAGCGGGGCAAAAATCGGCGGTGTAGCGCTGAGAAATGGCGATGGCCAGGAACAGCGCGGTGGCCATGGGCAAAGTGGCGACGGCCAACACGGAGAGCGGGAGCCGGGAGCCGGGCCAGCGGACGGCGGCGTAGAGCCCGCCCACCACGGCCATGAAAAAGACTGCGGGCATCGCGTAGGGCAGAGCGAGCGTGGGCTCGGCGAGGTCGATCTTCGCGTCGCGATACTCGTCGAGACCGGGACCACTGGCGAAGAGGTAAGGGAAAGTCGGTTTAAAAACGACATGGGGTCGCCACAAGTAGCCGTCGAAATTGTGACGAAAATTAGCGACGTGGAAATTCTTGCCCTCGATCGCGGCGAGGCGCGCGGCGTGATATTGGACGTGATACTTGAGGGGAGCGCCGTCGAAGGATTTGAATTTGAGGTAACTCAGGCCGTTGAAGCTGAGGACGCCGAGGACGGAGAGGAGACCGATGGCCAGCAGGCGAAGTGAGGCCGGAGAGCGGAGGGCGGAGACGGGAGAACGCAGCAGCGAGAGCGGAGGGCGGAGCAGGTGGGCGGCGGCGACGCAACCGAGGAGCGAGAGTGCGAAAAGGCCGACGGGCGGTCGCGCGTGGACGGCGAGCGTGCCACAAACCAGTGCGCCCAGCCACCAGCGGGACGTCGGTTGGGCCAACCAGCGCAGGGCGAACGCACTGCTCCACAGGGCGAACGCGACGCCGCACAGGATTGCCTCGTGGTAAATGTAAGCGCGGCTGCTGACGAAAAACAGCGTGGTGCCGAGTCCGGTGCTCGCAATGAGGAGCACGACGTCGGTGCGGGCGGGCCAAGTCGGTCGGCCGGTTAAAAGGCGGGAGGCTTGCGTGAGCAGAGCGTAGACGGCGGCGAGGGAGGCGAGATAATACGCGAGGAGAAAACTTCGACTGAGCTGACCGAATCCGAGATCGAAGGTGACAAACGGCAAGCGCAGCAAGGCGGGGGTGGGGCCGAAGTATCCGTAGTGTTTTCCAGCATACAAGAAGGCCTCGCTGCCGAGGGCGACTTCCGGCACGTCGAGGCGCCCGTGTAGGAGACTGGCCGCCTGATAGTCGTAGAAGCTGCCGAAAACTTCGGGGAAATAGAAGCGGAACGAACCGCCCGTGACGACGTAGGCGAATGCGGTCGCGCACACGGCGAGGGTGACGAAAAAATAAATATGGGGTGCGCGGGTGTGACCAAGCGGGAGAGTGGGCGACCCCGAGGGGAACCAACGCCCCGTGATCGCATTGAGCAGCCAGCGGGAGAAAAACGCCGCGGCTAAGCTGAGCAGCGCCACGACGAGGACTTCGCCGGGCTTGAGGAAAAACCAGGCGGTGAGTCGGCTGCGCCAAGAGAAAAAAGCGTCGGGCGTTCCGAGGACGGGGAGATTTTCGGTGGTGGCGAGGCGACCGCGGAAGGACTGGTGTTCAGTCGAGCCGCCCACGGGATTTTCTCCAAAGAAAATCTGATTGGGCGCGCGGGGGTGATAGGGCACGTCTTGTTTGAGAATCTCGCGGCCATCAAATTCCAGCCGCAACGGCGCCACTGGGGTCTGCGGATTCCCGCGCAGCGCGGTGAACGCCGGCAGCGTGATGCGCAGCGAGTGGCGGGAGCCCGGCGAAAACGTGATCCGCTCCGAGACCGGGCCGCCGAAGCCCCAGTAGTCATAGAAAAAAGTGGCGGACGTTGCGTCGAGGTAGGTGATGCCGAGAAAGTCGGCCTCGCCGGCGATTCCGGCGGAGACGAGCGGTTCCATGCGGCCGGGAAGTCCCACGGGGAAGGTCACCTCCAACGTGAGTTCGCGAGGCAGCGGGGGCAAGTTGCGCGAGACGCACGCGAGCATCAGCGCGGCGAAGGTCGCAAAACCTACGCACCAGTGGAGCGCGCGGCGGGAGTGGCGGGCGAGTGTCGGCGGGTGGGCACTCACGGCGCGAGAGTGGGACGGACGTGGAAGAAAATATCCACGCGCTGGCGGAGCTGTTGGTAGCGTTGGGTCACGTCAGCGGGCACGCCCCAGACCATTGCGCCCTGGTAGTGGATCGTCACGGCCCAAGTCAGGACGCACGCCCACAGGGTGGCGGCGGCGAGCGCGGCGGTGGTCAGTGGGCGCCAGCGCGGGGCGGCCAAGCCGAAGGCGGCAGCGCAAAAGAGAAACGGGCAGAAGTCGCCCGTGTAGCGCTCGGAGGTGGCGATCGCGGCGAACATCGCCAGAGCGCAGGGCACGATCGCGGCCCAGAGCACAAAAATCGGGGCGCGGGCGGCGGAGGGCTTCGCGGCGGCCGCAGCGCACGCGACGGTGGCGAGCACGAAGAGACCGGTCATGCCCAACGGCAAGGCCAGCGCGCGATCGGGGAAATCGATTTTCGCTTGGGGAAAGTCCCGGCGCTGAACGGCCGGGCCGATGTACAACCACGGAAAGTGACGCGTGATTTCCACACTCGGATGCAGCAGGTAGGAGCTGAAACCGTAGGGAAGATTGGCGGCGTGAAACTGTTGGCCGTCGATTTTGGCGAGGCGGTCCTCGGTATATTGGACGTTGAGACGGAGGGGGCAGCCATCGATGGTGCGAAATTTGGCGTAGCTGAGAGCGTTGAAGCTGAACACACCGAAAACGGAGAGAGCGCCGATCGCGAGGGGGCGGAAGGGGGATGGCGAGAGGGAGAGACGAGGAGAGGGGGAGCGGGGGAGAGGCGGAGACGAGGAGAGGGGGAGACGAGGAGCGGGGGAGACGAGGAGAGGGGGAGACGAGGAGCGGGGGAGACGAGGAGCGGGGGAGAGGGTGAGACGAAAGAGCTGACTGGCGGCGACGCAGCCGAGGACGGTGAGGGCGAACAGGCCGGTGGGTGGGCGGGCGTGGACGGAGAGCGTGCCGAGCGCGAGGGCGCCGAGCCACCAACGGCCGGCGGGACGCGCGAGGTGACGGAGGGAGCACCAGCAGGAAAATAGCGCGAACATGATGCCGCAGAGAATGGCCTCGTGGTAAATGTAGGCGCGGCTGCCGAGAAAAAATACGGTGCTTCCGAGACCGACATGGGCTGTGAACAGGACCGATTGCCACGCGGCGGGGCGC
>CAMCHO010000302.1 GCA_945874455.1 Opitutus sp. GAS368
GGCGTTTCGCCAACGCGATCGGTCGCGTAGAAACGCTTTCCCCCCACCCAACTCAAGCGCTGAAAGCCAAACGAAACTCAAGACCCTGTTCTTATCGAGCCTCAGCCTGCTGTGCATCGTGGGCGTAAATTTCTCCAGTGGAGAAACCGACCGCCCACACGTGTTGAACGAGTAAGAGCCGAATCACACGGACGACGAAGCAACCAACCCCCGCTTCCGCTTTGCAGAGAAAAAATTCGTCGGGACGTATCCGTTCTGAGTTGAACTGAAACGCGCGGACCCACCGCCGCCTCGCAGTGCCGCCCCTATATCTACCAGCAAAGTGCGATGATTCGAACCGGTAGGGACGGCTCTCCGAGGCGTCCGCCGTCCGTCTGCCTCACGGCAACACTACCGTGCGCTCGGTCGCTTCCGGATGTTGACGGTAAAAAAGCGCTGTGTGGCCCACGCCGCCGACATAGACGCAGCGACCCTCGTCGGCGATTTGGGCGACGAGCACGTCGCGCTCATCGCGTTCGGCGCCGAGAAAACGCAGCTTCACGAGTTCCTTGGCGCGGAGCAGTTTGCTGAGCTCGGTGAAAAAGGCAGGAGTGAGCCCGCTCTTGCCGACCTTCAAGGTCGCATCGAGTTTTTGGCCGAGGCCGCGGAGATGAGATTTCTGCGCGCCGGTGAGTGGAAAGTCATACATGAGCGGCGAGTATTCGTAAAATTGAGGCCACGCCAAGCAGCAAGGCTGGGGTGGAGCGAAGCGGAGCACCGCTTTTCCCCAGCGCCCGTTCGGCGCTGGGGAAAGCGCCCCTCCTTTGGTGCCATCCGCTTTCCAGATTTGCCACCGGCCCGCGCGCTGCGCTTCGTTAGCCCCAACAAAAAACCGCCATGCCACGCACTCTCGTCAAACACGCCCTCGACGCCACCGCTCCCCACGACACCCTGCTCCTCCAAGGCTGGGTCCGCACCCGCCGCGACGCCAAAGCCTTTTCGTTCATCGAGCTCAATGACGGTTCCTGCCTCAAGGGCATCCAAGTCATCGCCGACGCCAAGCTGCCTAACTACACGACCGAAATCCTTCACGCCCACACTGGCTCCTCGGTGGAAGTCCGCGGCAAGCTCGTGCCCTCGCAGGGCCAGGGTCAGAAATGGGAGGTGATCGCGGAGTCGGTCGTGGTGCTCGGCCTCGCTGATGCGACCTACCCGCTCCAGAAAAAAGGCCACACGCTGGAGTTCCTCCGCGAGATCGCGCACCTGCGGCCGCGTTCGAATCTCTTCGGCGCGGTCTTTCGTGTGCGCAGCCGCCTCGCCTACGCGGTGCACCAATTTTTCCAGGAACGGAATTTTCTGTGCGTCCACACGCCGATCATCACGGCGAGCGACGCCGAGGGCGCGGGCGATATGTTTCGCGTGACGACGCTCGATCTGGCGCATCCGCCGATGACGGAAGATGGCGCGGTTGACGTCGCGAAAGACTTTTTTGCGAAGAAGACCTTTCTCACTGTGAGTGGCCAGCTGGAGGCGGAGATTTTCGCGACGGCGCTCTCCAACGTTTACACGTTCGGCCCGACCTTCCGTGCGGAGAACTCCCATACGTCCCGCCACGCTTCAGAATTCTGGATGATCGAGCCCGAGATCGCGTTCTGCGATCTCGATGGCGACATGGCGCTCGCCGAGGAATTCGTGAAATACCTCATTCGCGACGCGCGCACACACTGCGCGGCCGACCTCGAATTTTTCGGTAAGTTTGTGGATAAGGATCTGCTCGCGCGCCTCGACTTCGTGTTGGAGAAACCCTTTGTCCGCTGCAGTTACACCGACGCGGTTGAAATTCTCACCCAGAGCGGCAAGTCGTGGGAGCACCCGATCAGCTGGGGCGCCAATCTTCAGTCCGAGCACGAACGTTATCTCACCGAGGAACACTTCAAGTGCCCAGTCACGGTCTACAATTATCCGCGTGCGATCAAGGCGTTCTACATGCGCCAGACCGACGGTTGCGCGGCCGACCGCCAGACCGTGGCAGCGATGGATCTCCTCGTGCCCGGCATCGGCGAAATCATCGGCGGCAGCCAACGTGAGGAGCGGCTCGAAAAACTCCGGGAGGGCATGGCGCTTCACCACCTCGACGAAAAAGCCTACTGGTGGTATCTCGATCTGCGCCGCTACGGCACGGTGCCGCACGCAGGCTTCGGGCTCGGCTTCGAGCGTATGCTGATGTTTGTGACGGGCGTCGCCAACATCCGTGACGTGATCCCGTTCGCCCGCACGCCGGGGACGGCGGAGTTCTGAGGTTTCGGGGCACGCGAGATTTCAGCCCGCGACGCGGATGGCTGCGATGAACCGCAGGCCGATCGCAGGGCGTTTCATTTCACGGACTCCGCCATCAGTGCGATCAACTGGCGGCCGAGTTCGACCCGATCCTCAGTGGTGGCGATGCGGCCCAGCTTCCGGCTGGGACCGATGCGGGTTTCCATCAGCAGCATCGGCACGTGGGCGTCGCGCCAAATCGAGTTGGTGGAATTGGCCGGCGTATTGCCGTTGGGCACGAATATCCCCAGCTTGGGCCGCGAGGGATCGAACGACGTTTTGGCCACCGCCGCGTCGAAGAAACGCTGCAGGCCCGCGAGCATCGGCTCGGCATCGACCATCGTGTCGAAATACTCGTTCATCTCGGTGTTGTGCAGGTTCAACGCGATCGCAATCGGCTGCCGGGCGTGCTGGTTTTAATCAGCGCCTTCTTCACATACCAAATCTCCGGATTTCGCTCGAGCCAGAGCTTGTCGCGGAGATCAACCTCGTCCCACTGCCGGTTCGGATCGAAGCCGTTGGCGTTGAAGCGCACGTCGCCGCGCACGACCGAGTCGGGGTTGATCATCGGCACGAAGAGAAAAATATTTTCGTCGCGCAGCTGTTGCGCCCGAGGGTCTTCCGATGCCACGAACCGCAGCGCGCCTTCCAGGAGAAACGACGTGCCCGTCTCCCACGCGTGCTGTCGCGCTTGCATCCAGATGATTTTTTTCGCGGCGTCGGGTTTCTGGAAATTCGTCACCGTTACAAGGTGCAGGGGGCGGCCGAGCACGGATTGGCCGATGACCTCGGCGCGGGCGTGCGGGCGCGCAGTGATTTCCGCGATCAGCTGCAGGGCGCGGCTGTGCGGGTAGAGCGGAATGTGCGCAACCCACAGAGTGGCGCCGCGCGGTTGCGCGACCACGGTGAGCTCGTGACGTTCCGCGTCCCACGTGGCCGCGGAAAAATGCTCCCAGTTTATCCCGTCCTCGCTGAACACGGGCCGATACCACGGACCGGCCCACGAGACGACCGGGCGGTTGTTGTATTCGCCGTCGAAGCCGGCGATCCGCAGCGTGATCGCGCGCCCGGCGACGTCTTCGAGGCGACACGCGAACCAGGTGGTCTGCCGGTTGCGGCCGTAGGCGTCCTGCTGGCCTTTGAGGTGGAGGCGGAATTCGGTCTCGGAGAGTTTTTCGATTTTGCCGAGCGACGCGCTTTCGAAGGCGGTGTTGAACACTACCGGAGGGGCGTCGCTGCCGTCGTCGCGGCGAAACTGGCCGTGGCCACGAGGAAAACGAACAGGGGAAGGATGCGCATCGCGCTATCTGCTAGTGCGGGCTCCACTCGTCCGCCACCGAAAATTCCCCGCAGCGCTCGCGATGCGCTGAGTTGCCCCTGGGCGCGCGGCTGGCAAGCTCCTCGCCGTGCTCCTGCGTCTGCTCTGCATTTTTATCATCTTCCTCGCGCTCTTCGCGCAACTCGCGTGCTCGAAACGCGAGACCACCGTCGCGCTCGGCAATCGTACCGGCGTGCTCCACGTCGGCAATGGCGCCGAGGTGCAGTCGCTCGATCCGCATCTCGCGGGCGGCGCCGTGGATCATAATGTCTTGTGCTCGGTCTTCGAGGGCCTCCTCACGCTCGATGAGGAAACGCTCCAGCCGCGGCCCGGCGCCGCCGAGCGCTGGGATATTTCCGCCGACGGACTGACCTATACCTTTTACCTCCACCGTCACGGCAAGTGGTCCAATGGCGACCCGCTCACGGCGCGCGATTTCCTCTACTCATTCCGCCGCGCGCTCACGCCCGCGCTCGGCTCGGAATACAAGGACGCGCTGTATCCGGTAAAAAACGCCGAGGCCTTCGCGCGCGGGAAAATTACGGATTTC
>CAMCHO010000303.1 GCA_945874455.1 Opitutus sp. GAS368
ATTCAGCCACCCCAAGACGACGCTCAAAATCAAACACGCCAACAGCAACGAGAGCGTGATAAACAAAATATTATTCGATGAATTATACGCCGCCGTGCCGATGCCGACGGACAGCCCGATGAGGAGCACACCCGGCAGCGTCGGCACGATCCGATGCCCCCGCTGCGGGTGGACGAGTGCCCACAACAGCGCACTCCATGTAAACTTCCGCCGCGTTCCGCCCCCCACGCCCGGCCCAGCCCACTCTGCGCCATCGCGCAGAACGTTTAACGCGGGGCGCTCCACGCCCAACGCTGAAGTGCCGGTTCCATCCATCGGGTGTTAAACGTTAAAAAAAACGTTAAAAATTAAGCGTTGCGCGTTCAACGTGGAGCTCTGCCCGTCCATTCACGCCGGCGTGGGAATCGCCGCCACTATCCGCTTCAACACCGCGCCCACCGCGCGCCGCTCTTCGAGAGTATCACTGGTCTGCCGCACCAAACCCAAGCGGTGCGCCAGCACCGCCGAAACGAGTTCCGCGACATCCTCGGGCAACACAAAATCGCGCCCTTTCACTAACGCCCGCGCCTGCGCCGCCGTGCGCAATGCCAGCCCGCCGCGCACACTCACGCCGGCCCGAAACTCCGACTCCGTGCGCGTCGCCGTGACAATCTTCAGGACATAATCGAGCACGCTGTCCTCGACGAACACCCCGTGCGCCAACGCTTGGAGCTTCACCACCTCACCCCGTGTCACCACAGGATTGAGCGCGATGGCGTCATAACCACCTCGCTGGGTTCGCAAAATTTCCAGCTCATCCAACGCCTGCGGATAGCCCATCTGCAGCCGCATAAGAAACCGGTCCATTTGGCTTTCCGGCAACGGAAACGTCCCTTCGTAATCCACGGGATTTTGCGTCGCGAACACCATAAACGGCAACCCCACCGCGTGCGCCTCGCCATCGACGGTCACCTTCGCGCGATCCATTACTTCGAGCAATGCCGACTGAGTTTTCGGCGTCGCGCGGTTGATCTCATCAGCCAGCACGACATTCGCGAACACCGGCCCTTTCTTGAACACAAACTCCTTGATCGTCTCGTCGTAGATCGCCACCCCGGTCACATCACTCGGCAGCAAATCACTCGTGAACTGCACGCGCGAAAACATGCAGTCCATCGACCGCGCGAGCGAGTAGGCCAGCGTCGTCTTGCCGACTCCCGGCAGATCCTCGATCAATAAATGCCCGCCGGCCACGAGGCACACGAGCACGTGCTCCACGACCTCATCTTTGCCCTTTATCGTCATGCGCATGTTGGCGCGCAACCGCCCCAAAGCCTGCGTCGCCTCGGTGATTTGCCCCGCCTGCAAAAAATCGCTCATGGGCGCGGACCCTAGTCGCCCGCTCATTCCGCGCAAACGCGTTCTTGCCCTCAACCCTCACCGAGCAGCTTAATGACTGCGGATATATCCTCATTCCCCAGCCCGCGCGCCTCCGCCGTGTGCAACGTTTCCCGCAACATCGTCAGCAGGGGAAAATCCGTGCAGCCCGCCATGTCTGACGCCAGCCGCAGGTCCTTGTGCAGATGCTTCACCGAAAATTGGGGCGCGAAATCCTCCGCGCGCAGCTTCGGCTCCTTCAGCTTAGCCAGCGGTGAGTAGCTCGTGTGCTTGGCGAGCACCGAGAAAAAAACGTCGTCGCTGATTCCCGCCCGCCGCGCCATCGTGATCGCCTCCACCAAACCCTGCATCTGCGCGGCGATATTGAGGTTCGTCGCCAGCTTAAACGCCGCCGCCTGGGCCGGCGTGCCGATCACAAACCGGTGCGCCGACACGAGCGCGAGCAGTGCCTCGACCTCCGCGATCAGCGCGGCGTCACCACCCAAAAAAAACACGGAGAGCTTCTGCTCCGCCGCCGGCTTACTCCCGCTAAACGGTGCTTCGAGGTACCGCGCCCCGCGCGCCACCACCGTCGCGGCAAACTCGGCCGCACTCGCCGGATCGATCGTGCTCGACTGCACGACAATCTTGCCCGCCCCGAGCTCCGGCGCGATCTGCGCCAACACCGCCCGCACCGCCGCCGGATCGGCCACGACGATCTGAATCACATCGGCCGCCTGCGCCACCTCCGCCGCCGTGGCCCTCCACGAGGGAAAATCCGGCTGGGAGGTACGATTCCACGCGCCCGCGAGTTTCCCCGCCGCCGCGTAGTGCCGCGCCCATACGGCGCCGATGATGCCCAGTCCGATAACACCGATGGTTTTGTTCATGCTCCCGCCACGCAACACAACGCGCCGCTCGATGCAAATCTCGTCGGACGACTGCGCGTCAATGTCAGGAGCGCGCTCCGGTGCGAAAGCGGTTCACGTTGTCTCGTCCGCCTCAGAATCACCCCACTCGTCATCTACTCTTCGGTTACCGGCGTTTCGTCGTCCGTGCTAGCCGTCCGTGCTAGCCGTCCGTGCTAGCCGCTCCGCTCAATGGAAGTTTCCTGCGCTCCGCCAGATCCATCGCGACACCCGCGCTCACGATTTTTTGAATCCCTCTTTTTGATAACCGCTAGAGCGCGCCGAGGGCGCTACCGCCTCGGTCCCTCCCACCGATAAACCTCACCCTGCGCACCACGACCGCGCCGAGATAAATCTCCAAGTGCGCTCCGACCCGGCGCGAGCGTCAGCTCTTAGCCGAGGATTTCCAGCATCCGTACAAACAGACGGTTCACGCGCTCTTGGTTGGATTTCACGAGGTCCTTGAACTTCGCGAAATCAATCTCGGTCCCCTCCAGCCCGTTCGCGTAATTGTCGATCAGCGCGAGACTGTTATAATGCAGCCCAGCCTCCGTGCAGAGGTCAGCCTCGTGCGCAGCCGTCATGCCGACCACATCACCCCAATCCTGCACGATCTTGATCTCCGCTTTCGTCTCGAAGCGCGGCCCGCGCATCTGCACATACGTTTTCCCCGCGTGAATCTTAAACTCCGGCGCCAAATTCGCGATCAGCAGGGGAATGAGATTATTTGCGATCAACGGCGCGCCGCCTTTGAGTTCGTGATCAAAAAATGTCGCCGGCCCCTGCTGCAAGCCCACGTAGTCGCTGCACGACACGAACGTCCCTGGCGGCAAATCTTTCTTGAGCGAGCCCACCGAGTTCAACGAGACGACATCCTTAAACCCAAGATCCGCCAGCGCGCGGATGTTCGCCCGATAGTTAATCGAGTGCGGCGGCAGCGGCAGCGCGTAGCCGTGGCGGTTGATCAGCACTTGCTCGCCCCGCGATTTATACGTCACCGGCCCGTATTGAGTCTCGACCGTCTTCACGTCCCACGACGAAAATAGCGTTGAATTAACTATGCTCGTTCCACTGATGAAGGCGACTTTCATTCCGCGAATCACGCGCTGCCCCTTCGCGATGACAACGCGAAAACCGAATTTTGCACTCTGGCACGGGCATCTCCCCCTCGGGTTGCCCGCCGGGGCATGGGCGGCCCGCCCGTGGGTTTGCCTCCTCCCTCCTGCGCTCGCCACCCTGCTCCTCCTCGCCGGTTGCGCCACGCCCGGCCCCCTCCATCGCTATTCCACGTCAGCGGATTCTCCCGCAGAAATCCACGATGCCGGCAGCGATGGCACGAGGGCCTCGGTCCCTAGTTTTCTCGCCGTGGGTGAACGCCTCGTCGGCTTCGCCTACGATCCGTTCACCGATCATTTTTTTCTGCGACTGGCCCCCGGCGACCTCATCCGCGTCGTGGACCGCCCGGCCCGCGCCATCAAACGCGAGTTCACCGTCACCGCCCTCGCGAATGCGCGGGGCGGCGATCTCGCCATTCGCCCGCGCGACGGTCACGTGTTCGCCCCCCACACCACCGAACCCGCCGTCATCGAGTTCAACCGCTTCGGCGAACTCATCCGCACCCTCCCTCTCGCCACCCTCAACGCCCCGCCCGCCGCCCTCGCCTACGACACGCTCCGCGACCGTCTCCTCGCACTCAGCGGCGGTGACGTCCCTCGCGTCACGTCCCACGACCTCCAGGGTCAACGTCTGACCGCCGTCGCGCTCGATCGCGATGTCGCGCTCACCACGCTCGCTTACGCCTCCGACCAACACGAGTTCTACGCCCTGCTCACCCGCGAATCGGCCATCGGCATTTTCAACGAGCAAGGCCACCTCCT
>CAMCHO010000304.1 GCA_945874455.1 Opitutus sp. GAS368
TACGTTTACCGCGTCGCCCAGGCCTTCGCCGATGACGGCACCGGCACGCGCGGCAACCTCGGCGCCGTCGTCCACGCCATTCTCACCGATTACGAAGCCCGCTCCGGTGCCGTGGCCGCCACCGCGAGCTTCGGCAAGCTCAAGGAGCCCCTCCTGCGCGCCACGGCCCTCCTCCGCAGCCTCGAAGGCGCGTCCAACCTTGGCCGATACGCCAATGCCCCCTTCCACACGGCGATCAACACCGAGAATACGCTCGGCCAGGCCCCCCTCCATGCGCCCACCGCCTTCAATTTCTTCGAGCCGAATTTCGTTCATCCGGGTGCCCTCGCTGCGTCCGGTCTCTACGCCCCCGAGTATCAGATTCTCAATGACACGACGGCCATCAGTCTGCCCAACCAGCTTTGGAACTTCATCTACGCGAACCGTTCCACCACGAACACGATTGAGGCGACCGTCGGCATCCCGCTCGGCCGTTTCCTCCCCCTCGCCCGCACCCCCGCCGCCCTCGTCAACGAGGCCAATCTCCTCCTCGCCGCCGGTTCGCTCCCGAAAGCGGTCACGGACCGTTTCGTGACCGCCCTCACCGCCATGCCGATCGGCACCGGAGCCACCTTTACCACCGCGAACGATATCGAGCGCGTCCGCTCGGCGCTCTACCTCACAATCAGCGTTCCCCAGGGAGCCATTCAGAAATAACCCCGTCGTTACCCCAGTCCGACGCCCAGACCCGAGAACCTAAATCCCAGCCCTTTCTTCTCATGCCCACCCCCGATCTCTCCCGTCGCAAATTTCTCGGCGCCTGCTGCGCATCCGTCGGCGCCACCGGCTTATTGTCCACGCTCGCGCAGCTCCGCCTGATGGGTGCGGTCGCCAGCCCCGATAACGGTCCGGTCTCCCCGCCTCGGGCCGGGGCGCCGCAGCCCGACTACAAAGCGCTCGTCTGTCTCTTCCTCGCTGGCGGCAACGACGCGAATAATCTCGTCATCCCCACCGATGCAGCCACCTACGCCGCCTACGCCGCCGGTCGTGGCGCGCTCGCCCTCCCGCAAAACGCCGTCCTCCCCATTACGCCGCGCACCAACGACGGTCGCACGTGGGGTATCCATCCAGCAATGACGGAGCTCAGAAATCTGTTTAACAGCGGCCAGTTCGCCGTCCTCGCCAACGTCGGCACGCTCGCCTACCCGATGACGAAGGCGCAATACACCAGCGGCTCCGTCCCCCGCCCGTCACAGCTTTTCTCGCACAACGATCAACAGGTCGAATGGCAGAGCAGCATCGCCGACAAACCGTTCGTCACCGGCTGGGGTGGCCGTCTCGCCGACCTCACCAATGCCTTCAACGCTAACAACCGCATTTCGATGTCGATCACGCTGAACGGGCAAAACTCCTTTCAGGTCGGCAAGAGCATCGATCAATACGCGGTCGGCACCGGCGGCGCCATCGCCCTCACCGGCACCGGCACCGGCACGTCCGTCAACGGCCTCCGCACCGCCGCGCTCAACGACGCCCTCGCCATGCAGAACGGCAACCTCTTCGAGACGGCCTTCGGTGGCGTCACCACCGGAGCGCTCGGTGCCAGTTCCCTCGTCTCCAGCGTCATCACCGGCGCCAGCCCTTTCACCGCGCTCTTCAATGCCGCCAACAACAGCGGGCTCGCCCAGCAACTCCACATGGTCGCTCGGCTGGTCAACGCCCAGCAGTCCCTCAATCTCAAACGCCAGATCTTTTTTGTCCGCGTCGGCGGCTTCGACCTCCATGATAACCAGGTCACGGCCGGTGCTACCACCTCAGGCGCGCACGCCAATCTTCTCCGCGACATCAGCCTGTCGCTCAACGCCTTCAATAACGCCCTGACACAAATCGGCGCCCAGAATCAAGTCACCACATTCACGTCCTCCGACTTCGGCCGCACCTACAATACCAACGGCGACGGCTCCGACCACGGTTGGGGCAGCCATCACTTCCTCATGGGTGGTGCCGTGCAAGGCGGCGACATCTACGGCAAAATGCCCACCTTTGCGATCGACGGTCCCGACGACACCGGCCGCGGCCGGTGGATACCCACGACGAGTGTCGACCAATACGCCGGCACGCTCGCGAAATGGTTCGGTGTCAGCGCCACGGATATGCCCGTCGTCCTCCCCAATCTGGGTCGTTTCGCCAGTTCCGACCTCGGCTTCATGGGTTAGTGCGGACTTCAGCCCGCTCTGCTGCGCCCGCGATGTCCCCGCGCCCCCGTCTCCGTCTCGCTCTCGCCGCCGCAATTTTCTTCGGAAGCGCGGCGTTTTTTTTCCTGCGTCGCCCAGCCAGCGACCGCGCCCAGCCCGCCACGCCAGGCGCTCCGTCGCCCCCCGCCGAGCCCACGTCCGTCGCGCCTGCGATCTCCCAACCCTCCTCGCTCGACGCGCAACGTCCGCCGGTTCCCCCGGCCGGTTCCCCCATCGCCGACGCCCTCAACGCCCCCGGTGGCACCGTGCGCCGCGACCTGCACATTCTCGACGAGCTCTTCGGCGCGTTTCACACCAACTTTCCTCGTCTCGGCAATCCCGTCGGCGAGAATCACGAGATCACCGCCGCCCTCGCTGGCGCGAATCCCGTTCAGTTTGTTTTCATCTCACCGCGGCACCGCGCCATCAATTCCCGGGGCCAACTCTGCGACCGCTGGGGCACACCTTTTCGCTTTCACCAAGTGAGCGGCACGCAAATGGAGATCCGTTCCGCCGGCCCTGATCGCACGTTCGCCACCGAAGACGACGCGCTCTTCCCGTAGAGCCGTCGCTCGCCGCCGCGCCGTCACCGTGCGAACCAAACACCCGCGTCGTCGCTCCCTCACCTCGCGCCTCGCACCCCGCGCCCCCGCATCACGCCTCGCAACTCGCGCCTTCGCGCGGCACCGTTTTCGCCCTTCCATGTCACGGCAACTTTTTGCGCACTTCCGCGTCTCGACATCTCACGACCTCTGCTCATCTTTCCCTCCCTATCTCCCGATGCAAACATCCGCTCTCAATTGCCGCCGCACGCTCACTCGTCCCGCTCTCGCCCGTCGTGCCGCCACGCGCGGATTCACCATGATGGAGCTCCTCGTGGTCCTCGCCATCCTCGGCCTGCTCGCCGGCCTCGCGATTTCCAATGTCACCGGAATTTTTGGCGGCGCCCAAGCCTCCACCGCCCAACTCTTCGTCAAAGAAAGCATGAAGACCTCCCTGTTTACTTACCGGATGACGATGGGGGACTACCCCTCCACCGCCGACGGACTGCAGGCCCTCATCACGGCACCGGGCAACAAGGCCGGCAGCTGGCGCGGCCCCTACATCGAAGGCGGCAAGGTTCCCCTCGACCCGTGGAATGAGCCCTACCAATACGCGAGTCCCGGCCAGAAAAATAAGAGTGGCTATGATCTCTGGTCCAAGGGACCCGACAAACAGAGCGGCACCGCCGATGACATCGGCAATTGGGACGATGCCCACTCCGTCGAAGCGCGCAAGTGACCCGTACTCGTCCCCCGCGGCCTGCACCTGAAACGTAAACCTCGTGCGCCCGCCCCAGTCCCGGCCCACCCGCTGTGATGCCTCCTTCCGCTCTGCGTCCGATTCAAACCGCGCATCGCGTGGCTTCACGCTGCTAGAGATCCTCCTCGCGCTCGCGATCATCGCCCTGCTCGCCAGCGTGCTCATCGGCGGCTCCGCAGCCTTGCTCAACGACCGCACGGCTACTCCCACCGAAGTGTTTTGGAAAACGGTGCAAGCGTGCCGCAAGACTGCCCTGAAGACCGGGCAAGACGTCCGCCTCGGCTTCGAGCCCAAGGACAAAAAGTTCATCCTCTCCGACGCTTCCGGGATCGACGCCACCATCCAAGAGTTTCCGATCCCCCCACCCAACGACGACCTCGTCTTCACGTTTCTCACCACGCAAAAGGGCGCGAGCATGATTCTCCTCGGGGGCGTCGCGGTCGAGACGCAGACGGTCTTGTTTGTGACGTTTTACTCCGACGGCACCTGCTCACCGTTTCGCGGGCAGATTCAGAGAAACGGCGCCGTCACCACGCTCGGGATCGACCCGTGGACTTGCGCCGCCGTCCTCAC
>CAMCHO010000305.1 GCA_945874455.1 Opitutus sp. GAS368
CTCACGCCGTTCGCCCTCGAGTATGCCCGCGCCACGCCGTCATTTGTACGCCGCGAGAGTCGCTAAACTCTTCTGAGATTTCTCGTAACTGAGTTTGCGCTTGCTGCGTCTCGCCCCATCTGAAATCGCCTTTGTATCTTTCTTCACCCCCTATATGCGTTCATCCCGGGTTCTAGCCGTTGACATTGGAGCAGGTCATGTCGCGTGCGGTGTGTTCACGGCGGGGGCGGCGGGGCGATTGGTCTTGCAGCAATTCGCCCTTGAGCCGCATAGCTCCGACCCTTCCCACGAGGCGCGGTGGGCGACCGAAATCGCTCAATCCTTAGGTGCGGTATCTGCACGAAACAAGCTCGGTGGCGTTTCCGCCCTCGCCGTGCCCGGGCACTTGGCGCTCACGAAGTTCATCAAGACACCGTCGATGGCGAAGGAGAAGCGCGGCAAGATTATTGAATTCGAGGCGGCCGAAAACATTCCTTATCCCCTGCAGGAAGTCGTTTGGGACCACCTCGTCGTCGCCGACGATGGCTTCGACCTCGAGGTCATGCTGACCGCCGCGAAATTCGAGGCGATGCAGACACTGTGCACCGCGACCGACTCCGCCGGCTTTCCGGCTGAGCGCGCCGTCCCCTCGGTTTTGGCGCTCAATCACGCCTTCCGCTACAATTACCCCGAGGTCAACGAGAGCGTGATCGTGATCAATATCGGTGCCCGTTCGACCAACTTATTGTTCATCGAAGGCGAGCGGTTCTATGTCCGCACGTTGGCTCTGGCTGGCAATGCAGTCACGCAGACCATCGCGGAGGATCTGCGCATTGATTTTTCGCAGGCGGAGACGCTCAAGGTCCAAGTCCTCTCCGGACACTCGGACTTGCCGGCGGGATCGCCTTCGCGGGCTGCCGTCCAGCGCGCGGCGGCGGCTTTCAACACCAAACTCGGTTTGGAGGTCACGCGCTCGGCCATTAATCATCGCCGGCAGTCGGGTTGTGAGGCGGCCGTGGCGGTGTATCTGACTGGCGCGGGTTCGTTGATTAACGAGCTGCCCACGGTGCTCTCCGACAAGCTCAAGCTGCACGTCTACCGCTACGAGGCCCTGCGAAACGTCGATCTTTCGGCCAACGCGCGCGCCGCCGGGGCGGAGTCCGCCTCCGCCGCGCTCGCCGATCTGGTGGGGCTCGCCACGTGCCTCGTTGCCAAAAAGGAAACCGAGGCGAGCCTGCTCCCTCCTTCGGTCACGGAGGCGATCGCCTTCCGCAAACGCCAGCCGATCCTCGTAGCGGCTGCGGCTCTCGTCGTCCTCGCGTTTTTTCCGCCCATCGCCTATTTTCATCAGGTCGCTTCCGCGAAGCTCGTCCAAGTTTCCCAGGTAGATGGACAGTTGATGCCGCTCCGCGCGATTCAGACGCGCAACGAAGACAACCTTCGCCAAATCGAGGACGCGAAAAAACAAATCGCCGCCTACCGCGGGGCCTACGACACCAAGGCTAATTGGATTAATTTTTTCACCGACCTCCAAAACCGTCTCGTCAAGATCGAGGATGTCTGGCTCGACAAGTTGCAGGTGGTCCGGGCACCGCTGCCCGAGCCCGGTTCGGAGCCGTTCGTCGATTTGTCTGTGCCGCCCCCAGCGGACGGCTCCGCGCCGGTCGCTCCGCCTGCACCGCCGCTTCGCCTCACGTTGAGCGGTCGCCTGCTCGATGTGGCCAACCCCCAGTCCAAGGTCAGCGCCGAGGCGCGTCAGCGCGTGCAACAACTCTTGGCGAGCTTTACCGGCTCGCAGTTTATTGCGTCCGTCGAAAACGAGAAGTTCGACAATAATCAAAACGGTCTGCTGCGTTTCGATTTCACCCTCGTGATCAACCCGAAGAAAACGCTGTGAGCCGCGTATGAACTGGTATCGCAAAAACCCCCTCTTTGCCTCGGCGCTGTCGCTGTGCGCGTTGCTCGTGCTGGGCGAGGGCTGGCTCATCTATGACCGGTTCGCCGCTTCCCGGGCCGCCGCCAAAAAACTCGTGCAACGGGAGTCCGAGCTGATGGCCATGAAGGATCTGGCGCCCGTGCCGACGCGCCCCGTGGCCACGGCAATTGAGGCGGATCTCGCCCGCGCCCAACGCGCCGTCGCCGCGATGCAGGCCGAACTCAAAGGTCGCGGTCCTGCCGCCGAACGTCTCGCAACGGCCAAGGTTCCCGCCGCCCGCACCGAGGCTTATTTTGATCTCGCGACCTTCGTCGAAAAGACCCGTGAGTTGGCGAAGAAAAACGACGTGGAGATCCGCCCGGAAGCCGCCCGCTTCGGCTTTGCGCTCTATGCCAATGAGGGGCCGAAGGAAGATCGGATAGCCTCCGTCTTCCATCAGCGCCAAGTCATCCAATATATTGTCGAATCCCTCATCGAGGCCCGTCCACGCGCGATCTTTTCAGTCCAACGTGAGCGCGCCCTGAACAAGTCCGAGAAAGAGGCGCTCGCCGCCGCCCAAATTGCCGCCGCCGCGACCGGTGGCGTTCTGGTCGAGCCTCCGCCGGAAAGCGCGCCGGGCGTGGGCTCGCCCGCCGAGCCCGAGAGCCCGGATATTTTCGCCGTCGACCCGCGCGTGTCCGCTCGCTCGACCGGTTACATCGACACGACTCCCGTCCGCATTGTGTTCACCGGCCAGACCGGTGTGCTCCGCGCTTTCTTGAACAAGCTCGCCAGCTTCGAACTGCCGGTGCTCGTCCGCGAGGTCGAGGTCGACCGTGCCAACGCCGAGGAGACTGCCGCCGCCGCGCCCGTCACGACCGCCCCCGAGGAGGGTGCCGTGCCGGAGGATGCGTCGGTCCCGGCCCCTGCATCGATTGTGCTTAAGGCGAAGCCCAAAGTCGCGGCAGGCACCGTCAAAGCCGGTGTGCCCGCTGCTCCAAAACGCGCCCCCGCCACGCCCATGGTGTCGAAGACCCTTTCGAAATTTATCGTGACGGTCGAATATCTCAATCTGGTCCCCGATCCCGGTGCGGCACCCGACACCAGCGCCACCGACGCCAAACCGTCCAACTGACCCATGGCCGCTCTCCCCCCAGAAAAAGTTTACCTCGTCGCGTCCGCCGCACTCGCTCTCGCGTCCGCCGCAGTCTGCGGCACCTTTATCTGGCGCCATGCAAGTGCGCCTCAGGTCGCCCTCGCTAAAGTAGAGCTCTCCGACGCGCCCTACGCGGCTACCGTGGCCGACGCGGCCATCGTCAAAACCGACACGTGGACCTCGCCCTCCTCGCAGACGCGCGGTCGCGACTGGATTTACGACACCTTCACGCCTCCCGAAATTTTTTATAACGCCCGCTCCAAGCACTTCACGGTCAAGCCGCCCGCGGCGCTCACTGAAGACGGCGCCCTCGAAGAAGCCTTCGGCGTCGAGTTGGTCACGGTGCGCCCCGAGCCGTTCCGGCTCCAACTCATCGGCTACGTGGGCGGGGAGGGGACTTGGCGGGGCACCTTTGAAATGGTCACGACGGGCGAGGTCTTCCTCGGTGGTGCCGGGCGCGCGGTCCCGAAACTCGGTCTCACGATTAAGAGTCTCGAGGTGCGCACCGTCGACATCAAGATTCCCGATAGTATGACCACGCGACAACGCGTCGCCACCGCCGTGGTCCGCGATGATAAGACCGGCCGTGATGTCACCCTCACCCACCGCGAACGCTATTTTACCGGCGGACTATCCGCCTTTGTCGCGGCGACAGGTGATGAGGCCACCCGTGAAGTGCGGGCCGGCGATAGCTTCGTGCTCGGCGAGGTGACTTATCGCATTGGAAAAATTCTCCTCTCCCCCGCGAGCATCGAGATTTCTAAAGAAGGCCCGACGCTCACCCAACCAGACCGCCGCACGCTCACCCCCCGCGAAGCTGACGATTCCGCTCCAGCGGACGCCACGCCCACCACCCAATAATTTCCCGCAATGAACAAACCCGCCCTTCCTTCGTCGTCCTGCCTTCTCCTCGCCGTCGCGATTTTCGCGCTCGCCGCGCCGGTCGGACACGCCGCCGAGCCCAGCCCGACCGACGTGAAAATTCGCCTCATGGCGGAGGTCCT
>CAMCHO010000306.1 GCA_945874455.1 Opitutus sp. GAS368
CGCCGCCGCTCGTCCCGCCTCGCCCGGTATCATCGACACCAACGTCAACCTGTTCCGCTGGCCGTTCCGGAAACTCAAATACTCCGACACCGCCGCGCTCGTCGCCAAACTGCGCAAACACCGCGTGATCGAGGCGTGGGCCGGCAGCTACGAGGCGCTCCTCGACAAAGATATCAACGGCGTCAACGAGCGCCTCGCCGCCGAATGCCGCGCCCACGGCCGCGGTCTCCTGCGCCCGATCGGTAGCGTGAATCTCGCGTGGCCGGATTGGGAAGAGGACGTTCGCCGCTGCCACGAAGTGTTCAAAATGCCCGGTCTGCGGATTTTTCCCGGCTACCAGCCGTTCGATCTCGGGCATCCGGACTTGCCGCGCCTCCTCACACTCACGCGCGAGCGCGGGCTCTTGCTCCAGATCGCGTTCTCAATGGAGGATTCGCGTGTGCATCATCCCGCCATCTCGCTGGGCACCGTCGTCGCGGCGCCGTTGATTGCGGCGATGAAGTCCGTGCCCGCCGCCAAAGTGCAGGTGCTGCATTTCTCCGGCAACGCGCAGGGCAGCGACCTCGGGCAGCTCATGCGCGAGACGAGCGCCGCGATCGACATCTCGCGCTGGGAGGGCAACGGCATGGTCGGCCGAATGATTGGCGCCCGACCCGAGACGAAGTCCCCGCGCGTGCCGATCGAGCGCGCGCTCTTCGGATCGCACGCGCCGTATTTTCCGCTGGAAACCGCGATCCTGAAACTGATCGAGTCGCCCCTCGATGCCGCGCAGCTCCACGCGATCATGCAGGGCAACGCGCGGAAGTTGCTGGCGGCGGCGTAGGGTCGCGGACGCCGCTGCGTGGCTTCGTCATCGGCAATTCCGACGGAGCCCTCACGGCTCCGGCCAGCCGAGCTGCTCGTGAAGAAACTTGAAGGTCCCCACGCCATGGATCGTGTGCGGGCCGGGGAAAAATTCTATCCGCGTGCGCTCCGGGATTTTCAGGCGGGCGTAGAGGCGATTCACCTTCGCAAACTCAAACGCCACCCACTCGTCGATCCCCACGCCGTCGTCGTGGCCGCGCTCGACCATGAAGGGCCGCGGCGCAATCAGCGCCGCCATCTCCGCGTAACCAAATGTGTTTCCCAAATCCCACTCCGGCATCTCCCACTCCTTGGAAAACATATAGCTGCCGGTCCATTCGGTCGTGACGTTCTTCCCAATCCACTCGTTGAAATCCGCCGAGCAAATGGAAAGCGCATAGCCGTCGAGGAGCGCCGGCACGCGCATCGCGGTCTTGCCGCCGTACGAGAGGCCGTAAAAACCGATGCGCGCCGGATCGACATGGGGCTGCGTCGCGAGCCACGCGAGCATCGCCTCGTGCTGCGCGAGGATGATTGAGAAGAGCGATTTCCCGAGCGGGTTGGCCTTCCTTTGCAGCAGGCGAAACGCCTCCTCGCCGCGATAGGGATTGTGCGGCGCGAAGACGATGAAGCCGCGCTCCGCGAGCCGCGCCGCGAACGCCTTGTAAGAACCGAACGTGCGGGTCGTCGTGTCCTCATTGATCACGTCGGCCGGCAGGCCTTCGAGCCCGTGCTGCGCGACGACGACCGGCCGCCGTTCGCCGGGTTTCAGGTTTTTCGGCAGTAACAGATAACCCCACGCAAAGACTTCCGGCAGCACGTCGAGCACGACCTCATGCGCGACCCACGCCGGGCGGTCGAGGATCGGGCGCGTGCGCGGATTCGGCGGCACCTTGCCGGACGGAAACCGCCCGATCACGTCGCTCCAGAATTTTTCGCGGTAAGGCCGCATCGCCTCTTGCCACGCCGCCGGCGTCAGCACGGGCGATTTTTTCCAGAGGAAATTTTCCCGCACCGCGTGCGACCGCGGGAGCAGGCTCTGCGTGAAGCGCTGGAGCTCGGCAACCTGCCGCCCCTGGCGCGCGGCCGGATCGAAAGCGGGGCGCGTGTCCTGCGGCTCCGTGCCCGGCGGCGCGAGTGTGCTCGGGGCGTCGGCGGGCGCCAGCCGACGCAGGAATTCCGCGAGCGTCGCGTCGGAAAAAAATCTCGCGCCGCCATCGGTGGCGCCGCTGCCACCGTCGGGGGCCGCATTCGTCAACGCGATCGCCGCCGCAAACGGCCCCGCGAGCCGCTGCGCACGCGCCACCTCGGCGCGCACCTCCGCGAAGGGCGGCGTGGCGATTCTGCCGGGCGCGGCCCCGGCAAATCCCGCCCGCGGCGCAGGCGGCCCGGAAACGTCCGACGCGCGCGCGGGCTCCACCACGAGACCCCGGGGCACGATCAGTTGCGCGATCTCGGCGTCGCCAAATTCGCGGAGGAGGCCGAAGACATTGCGATAGATCGGCTCGCGCCAGAGTTCTTCGCGCCGGGAAAAATATCCGCTCACCGCCGCAGCCGCGATTCGCGGCCCGAGCGCGGCGCTGTAGAGCGCGAGCAGTCCGCCTTCGCCCCAGCCGGCGACGCCGATCGGCACGCGCGGTGCCCTCCCGGCGAGCGCGCGCCGCGTCTCGACCCCGGCGGGCGGGCCGGGCGCGGCGGCGTCCCGCGCCAGCCAATCGACCGCCGCCAGGATCTTCTGCACTTCAAGGCCGATCACGTGCCGCCCCATTTCGTAGGACTGCCGGTAAATCCATTCGCGGTGCGGCTGGTTCGTGCGCCGGCCAATCGCGGGGTTGCCCGAGTGCGTGTCCGCGCGATCAAGAATCGTCGGCACCAAAACCTCGCAGCCTTGCTCCGCGAGCCGACGCGCATACTGCGCCGCGGCACCGCGTCCCGGCGCCATTCCGCTGATCATCTCCGGCGTCTGGTCGGCATCGGGAATCGCGACGACCCGCGCAATCACGCGACCCTTGGGTTGCAACCACAGCCCCTCGCCCCACACACCGTCGAGCACCGGCCAGCGCACCGCAGAGACCGTGAAACGCTCCGTCTCCGCCACCTTCGCCGGCACCGTGACCGTGGCCACGAGCTCCATTTCGGGCTGCGCCACGCGCACATCGACAACGCCAATCATCCGCGCAAAGCGCTCCCGATTCGCCGCCACCGATTTCTCATAGGCGTCGCGGCTGGTGAAATCTGTCTGCCACCATGCCGCGCGTTCGCCTGGCGCCGCGCGCGTCTCGGCCTCCAGAAATCGCCCGATGCCCGCGACCATCTGCGCGGAAAAATCGCCCGTCATCGTCAACGGTTGCGCGCCGGACAGCGGGTCCTGCCCCTTCGCAGCTACCGTAAAAAACAGCACCACCGCAGCATGCACTGCCTGCGGTCGCCAGAGGGTAATATTCACGGGGTACATAAAAAAAGTTGGGAATCACCCACGGCATCGTGCCGCGCTCAGGCCCGCCGCCGCTCCCGATACTGCGACGGCGTGAGGCCCACGCAGCGCACGAACGCCCGCGAGAAGACCACTGCGCTGCGGTAGCCCACGCGTGGCGCGAGCACCTCGAGTTTTTCGTCCGAATTCTGGAGGAGTTCCTGCGCCCGCTGGATGCGCATATAGGTCACATGCTCCATCGGCGTGCGGCCGAGTTCGCGGCGGCACACCCGGCGCAGGTGCTCGGGGCTGAGCGCGCAGCGTGCGGCCAGCGAGGTGAGCTTCCAGTCCGTCGTCAGGTCGGCGGCGACGATTCTCCACAAGTCCGCGATCCGCGAATCGCCGAGCCACGGTCGCGCCGCGCGGGCCGCGAGCCCGTGCGCGAGGCTCACCCAGTGGTGCACGAGCGCGGCGTCGCGCCCGCTCTCCCACTCCGCACGCAGACCCGCGAGCGCCCGGCCCAGCTCCTCCGTGCCCTGCTTCAGCCGCAGCGGGGAGTTGGCGCCGACGAACGGCCGCGTCCACGGGGCCTCCTCGTAACGCACCCAGCCAAATGTCCAGCGCTTGCCGGGCACCGCGTGAAACGCATTGAGCACCCGCGGCGGGGCGAGGCACAGCGAGCCGGCCGTCACCCGCTCCCAGCGGCCCTCGAGCAGCAC
>CAMCHO010000307.1 GCA_945874455.1 Opitutus sp. GAS368
TCGGCGGCAATGTGAGCGTCAGCGGCAACGCCACCCGTGTCAGCTTCGGCTCCGTCACCGTCGGCCAAAAACTGAACGTCAACCTCGGCGGGGCTGACCGCACGTTCACCGTCTCTGCGAGCAATGCGCTCACCGTGAGCAATGGCATCAGCGGCAGCAATGCGCTGACGAAGGCCGGTGACGGTGATCTCACGCTCGCGGCTCCCAGCACTTTCAGCGGGCCGACGACGATCAACGCCGGCGCGCTCAGCCTCACCGCCAACGCCGCGCTCGCCTCCGGAATTAACGTCGTCGTCAATGCCACCGCCCCTAACACCACGGCTCAGCTCGTGCTCGGCACGGGCGTCAACCAGACGGTCGGCACGCTCACGTTTGGCGGCAACGGCGGCCAGTCCTCTGCGACCAATAAGGTCATCCTCAACTCGGGCAGCATCCTGACCCTCAGCGGCACCGTTAATGTGCTCGACTCCGGCGAGCGCACAGGCAACTGGGGTATCCACGATATTGGCACGTTGAATTTAGGCAGCAACCGCACGTTTGCCATCGCTGACTCCGCTGGTTTGTTCAACGAGCTGAACATCTCCACGCCGATCACGGGAGCCGCTACCCTGACCAAGACCGGTGCCGGCACCCTCTCGCTTAACGGTTCCGGCTCGTGGACCGGTGGCACTATCATTAGCGGCGGCGAACTCTGGCTCAACGCCAGCAGCACCCTCCCGTCCAGCGGGTCAGTGACCATCAACCACACCGCTGGCGGCACGCGGGCCTACCTGCGTCTCGGGGACAATGTCAGCCAGTCCATCGGCGCGCTCGCGTTTGGCGGCCAGGGTGCGGGTAGCTCTTCGACCAGCGAGCTGGAACTGCGTATCGGATCCGTGCTGACGCTTGGCGGCAACGTATCGGTGAGTGCTGCGGGCAATCCGTTCCCGGCGATGATTTTCGGCGCCGGCACGCTGGCTCTCGGGGGTAATCGCAGCTTCGACATCGGCGGCTCCTCGACCGCGATGACCGGACTGGCTGTTGCCAGCGTCATCTCCGGCACCAACCAGAGCATCACGAAGATCGGCACCGGTACGCTGAAGCTCGAGGCTCCCAATACCTACAGCGGTGGCACGACCGTCAGCGCCGGTGTCCTCGTAGTCAGCAACACGGCGGGTTCGGGCGTGGGCACCGGAGCCCTCGCGATCCAAAGCGGTGCCTTTCTGCGTGGCTCGGGTATCGTGGGCGGCGCCACGACCATCGAAGCCGGTGGAATATTAGGGGCCGGAGGCATGACTGAGACCGCGGGGAATCTGACCTTCACCAGCGGCCTGACGCTGAATGACGGCGCGATCTTCAAATTCAAACTCGGCACCGCGAGCGACAAAATCAGCCTGCTGGGCGGCGTGCTTACCGGGGCCACGACCCCCGGTTCGCTGACGATCAACCTCGACGCGGGCACCGGTTTCTCCGCTGGGACTTACACGCTCTTTGATTTTTCGAGTGGCGGCACGAGGACCAGCAGTTTCGATGTGGCCGACTTCACCCTGGGCACGACGATTTCCGGCTACAGCTACAACCTCGCGCTGAATGGCGGCAGCTCCATGCTGCAGTTGACCGCCTCAGCCGTCCCCGAGCCATCGACCTACGCCGCGATCTTCGGCGCGCTGGCATTGTCCGCGGCCGGATGGCATCGCCGACGGGCGCGTGCGACGAGGCCGAATTGAGCGCGGATTTTTTTTGCGGAAACCAAAGCCCGCCGAACTCCGGCGGGCATTTTTGTGGGTGCGCTGAGGAGGCGAGGCCCTCACGGTCGAGAGCATTTCACCCCTCTGGATTCAGCCCATCACTTCCGTTCCTTTGTCCAAAATAATCGCTCCACGGATCCACGGAGTCCATCCCGAGTTTCCCGCCTATTAGTCGCCCAAAAGATCCAGACTGTGATTTGCCGCGTAGCCGCGAGCGCCAGCGAGTGGTGTTCCGTCCACTCGCTGGCGCTCGCGGCTACCGAAAAATCCAGAGTTCAAAGTACGTTGGTATCACATAGCGCATTTCCCTCACGATCGTTTCGGCCAGCCTGCTGATTTCACGTTGTGTTCCCAATAACCCCAATGTCGGCCTATTGGCGGAGCCGGCTGGCGGTAATTCAGGAAGTGAAAATCGCCTGCAAGCAGGCTCCTACCCCCAAGACAGTTAAGCTCATCTCGAGAATAAATCGGAATGAGAGTGGCACGGGAAGGGCGGCAATGGAATGATTCCAGCGCCGGAGGTTCAGCGCGGGCTGCCACCGGGCACACCCGTCGCCTGCACTTTACGGCGGTAGATGGTCGTGCCGGCGCCGACGTAGAGGTAGGCGCGGCCGGGGCCGGAGAGCACGCAGCTCACCTCGCCGCGGTCGCGGGCCGCCTTCGCGATCACGCCGCAGAGTCGTCCGGTGGGATCGAAGATCTGGATACCGAGCGCAGTCGTCACGTAGTATCGGCCCTGCTCGTCGGTCGCCATGCCGTCGCCGTTCGCGGCGGCGAGATACGGTGGCGGCTGCTGGCTTTTGAATTCACCCTTGGGATCGATCGGGCGGCGCATGGCCATGGTGGGCGCGCCGGCATCGAGGGAGCCGTCGGCGTTGATGCGGAAGGTCCACACTGCTCCGCCGCGGTGTTCGCTCACAGCGAGGGTGCCTTGGTCGGGCGAGAGGGTGATGCCGTTGGGATTGGCAATGCCACCGGCGGCGGCGCGCAGCGTCTTGGTGGCGAGGGCGACGTGGCCGATTTCTTTCTTCGCGGTATGCGTGAAGTAGAGGTGGCCGGTGGTGGTGACGACGAGGTCGTTGGGCTGCACGTCGGTCGCGATGACTTCGACCGCACCCGTCGCGGGATGGATGGCGATGATCCGTTTCTTGGCGCCTTGGCAGGCGTAGAAGCGACCGTCGGGGCCGAACTTCAGGCCGCTCACGATTTCGTCGCTGAGTTTTGTTTTCGTGCCGTCGAGGCCGAGGCGGTAGACGCCGGGCGCCGCGCCGCGCATGTCGCAGAAATAAAAATTGCCGGCCTCGTCGGTGGTGAGCGCATCGCCGAAGCCGATGTTCTCAACAATGGGCGTCCAGCCCTCGCCCTCGATGAGCAGACGGTGCAGCGTCATGTCGCCGCCGAGATCGCCCTTCGAGCCGATGGTGGGCTTGGGGGTTTCTTTACGCCAGAGCCACCGGAGCGCGTCAGGGAAGACCAACCCGCCGTGCACGGAGCCGTGGCTGTAGCCCTCGGCGTATTCAAAATGGACATCGTAGCCCATGTAGCGCAGGGCGGCGTGCATGTGTTTATTTGCGATCGGCCAGTTGCCGTAATTGTTGTCGAGATCCCCGCTCACATCTTCGAGATAGACGCGGATGGGCTTGCGCTCGGTCTTGCGGATCAAGGCCGGATAGGCGTCGCCGCCGCGGAGATTGACGAAACTGCCGACGGTGGAGTGGACCTTGCCAAATTGATCGGGCCGCTCCCACGCGGCGGTGAACGCCGCGATGCCGCCGCTGCTCGAGCCGCTGATCGCGCGCATGGCGGGATCTTTGGAAACGGGAAATTGTTTCTCGACCTCGGGCAAAATCTCTTCGAGGAGCAGGCGAACGTAGCGGTCGCCGAGCGAATCGTATTCGAGTCCGCGGTTGCTCGCGGCGGTGCCGGCTTTTTTCGCGGGGTTCGCCGGACGCGTGGGATCATTACCCGGATTGATCATCACGGCGACCGTCACGGGCATTTCGCCGCGAGCGATCAGGTTTTCAAATACGATGGGCACGCGCCAGTTCCCCGTGGGCGAGTGGCAACCGCGACCGTCTTGGAAGACCATGAGGGCAGCGGAGCCGTCGGGTTTGTAGCCGGCAGGCACGTAGACCCACCAGTCGCGCGTGGTGTTCGGGAAGACCTTCGAGTTCTCCCACGCGGGCATCTGGATGAGGCGGCCGGT
>CAMCHO010000308.1 GCA_945874455.1 Opitutus sp. GAS368
CCGCCAAGCGTCACGCCCGAATACGTGATCGAAGTCGATGAGGTTGTTAGGTTTGCGGCTTCTGTGCTTGGCAACGCCCAGAGTGGAGCGGGCAAAATAGCCAGCGGTCCAGCAACGAGGGCGGACAATAGTAACTTCTTCAGAGAGAAGTTGGGATTCAGTTTTTTGTTCATGGATAGAAGACTAATGTTGTTTTAACGGAAGCTAGACTGCGCCATTCAGGGTTAAGCAATGGTAGACCCCAAAAGTGTTGCAAGCACAAATTCCAGCGCGAGAAACCATTGGCCAACATGGCCGTGGGAGTCTCTCGATTCGATGTAGAATGGACGATGTGCTCAAAAATTTAAAAAAGGAAACAGCTGCGCTTCGATTGCAGGGCGCGTGCCAATTGGCGCATTCGGACCTAGCCTATTATGCTGGATGGTTTTGTGAATTTCCGCTCAGGATTTTAGTCCAGAGAGCGCTGCGTGATGCGGCACATTGCCCGAAATGAAATGGTGATTTTTCCCCAGTGTACGGTTTTTTGTCGTCGCTCTGTAGCGGACGCCGATCGGATTCCGTTTGGGGCGCGGTTGGGGCTCGGAAGCTGTTTGTCGACAAAGCCACCGGCGATGGTTCCCGGGCGGGATAGTCCGATTTTGGGTCGTTGGAACATCGGCTACCCCCGCCTGGGAGGTAGGAGCCCGCTTACGGGCGATAGGGATACATCCCGCCCCCCGTTGCCATTTGAGGCCGCCCGTCCGGTCGCGCCCCCACGAAATCGCCCGCAAGCAGGCTCCTACCTGATCGGCTTAACCGGCTTGGAGGCAGGAGCCCGCTTGCGGGCGATAGGGAGCGCGACCGCCCCCCGTTGCCATTTGAGGCCGCCCGTCCGATCGCGCTCCCACGAAATCGCCCGCAAGCGGGCTCCTACCTTCGGAGGTCAGCATTTGGATTAACGTGAACGCAACGGGGACTCGTTCGCTCAGCCCGCGGTGGTCTGCGCGCTGAAGAGCGCTCGCGCGGCGTTGCGCATGGGCCGTCCCCGCACCGCGACTTTCCCCTCGTGGTGGCCGGTTGCTGCCCGGCCACCGACCGGGCCTACAGCATCCCTCTGACATGACTGCTCGTCACACTTTCCGAGAGGAACTCTTGTCAAGTTTCCGGAACTCAGCCATCCCCACCTTTTATCAATTATGCTGACTCGTTTCATTTTTGTGCTGGTCTGTCTTGCCTCGTCGACCCTTTCGTTTGCCGCCGAGCCAAGTGCGCCCCTCGTTTTCATGCTGAAGAAGCTCATCATCGCCGATACCGATGTGAAAGCGGCCGCGCTGCCGGCGGACAGCGGTGGCGACAGCGCGGTCTTCGTGCAGGATGTGGCGGTGCTGGCTGGGGCAGCTTTCCAGGGGAAAATGGCCGGATTTATAGGGAAGCCGATTACGAACGAACTCTTGAATACGTTGGCCAACGCGATTGCCCAACACGCGCGCGAGAATGATCGGTTGATCGTGAAGGTCATCCCGCCCAATCAGGATATTTCGACCGGGATTTTCCGTTTGGCGGTCGTGGTCGGACGCTACAACGAGTTTCAGTTTAAGGGTAATCGTTGGTTTAGTAGCAAACTCTTGCAGGAGAAACTGGGCATCAAAGCTGGCGACGAGGTCCGACTCTCGACGCTGGATGACGCGGTCAAATGGGCCAACACCAATCCCTTTCGGCAGGTCCAGGTGCTCATCAACGATCTGCCGAATCAACCCGGCAAGGCGGATCTCATCGTGGGCGTCGCCGAGCGGATTCCGGTGCGCTTCACGGCATCCTACGACGATTCGGGCAATCAGGTTTTAGGCACCCGCCACTACACGGGAGCGCTGCAGTTTGGAAACCTGTGGGGCCGAGATCACCAAGGGACTTACCAATATACTACCACCGACCATCAGGCCGTCTTTCAAAGTCACTCGCTTGATTATCGGATCCCGCTTCCTTGGCGCCATCATCTCCAATTTAGCGGTGGCTATCTCAAGGTGAAACCCACCTTCGGAGCCGGGGGTGTCTTCACGCAGAAGGGGCAAAATGTGCTGGCCAACCTGCGCTACAATCTCCCCATCCGCGATGGCGAGAGCCCCATCGAATTCTCCACGGGGATCGATTTTAAGCAGGGGAACAATAATCTTGCTTACGGCGGCACCACCCTGACCAGCAACACGACTGACACGTTTCAGTTGACCAACTCATTTTCCATGGTGCGCCGGGATTCACGCGGCGCGTGGCTCTTCGGTCTCGGGCTCGATCTCAGTCCCGGAAACGTGAACTCCCGCAACACCGACAAGGTTTTTTCTATCTCGCGATACAACACTCGCGCGACCTATGCGACGGGCACTCTGTCCGTCCAAAGGCTCCTCAATCTGGATCGTGGCTGGACGTTCTTTTCCCGTGCCTTCGCGAAACTCGCCACGGCCAATCTCCCGGGCAGCGAGCAACTCTCCATCGGCGGCTCGTCAACCGTGCGCGGCTTCGACGAGCGCATCAACTCGGGCGATCAGGGTTTTGTCTTCAGCAACGATGTCACCACGCCGACGATACGCCACACCCTGCCGTTTTTGCCCAAGGGCCGGGCTGCGACCGAGACCCGCTTCGTCTTTTTTTACGACGCCGCCCAGGTTTTCTATCGGCACCGCGACCTCAATGACATGATCTTCACCCCGCTCGCGAGCACCGGCGTAGGCGTACGCCTGAGCTTGGCGATCAATCTGAACGTGAGTGCGGACTACGGTTGGCAAATCACGCATCTCGCCTACGCCCCGCCGTCTAATTCCCGAGGCCACGTGAAAGTCGTGCTCGCATTTTAGTTTCCCCGTCGGCACACGCCTGCCCGTGCGCATTCATCTCGGGCACCATTTTTACGGAGCGGGCAATCTGGGCGACGACTTCATGCTCGCCGGTTTCCTCGCTGCGATGCGCACGCTCGCGCCGACGGCTACCTACACGTGCTGCGTACCCTTCCCCCTCGATCCGCTGCGTCGACGCTTCCCGGCGATTACGTGGCTCCCCAGCGATGAACCGACCCGTGCGCGCTGCATCGCCGAATGCGCTGCGTGGCTAGGCCTCGGCGGTTCACCGTTTCAGAGCGCGCTGTCCCGTTGGTTCGTCGACCACCTCGTGTCCGAAGCGGCCCTCTGCGCGCGCGCCCACAAGCCGATGTATTTCCTCGGCGTCGGCGTGCAGACGAGCGCGGAGCTCGCCGATCCCGATGTGCAGCGCATCTGCGCCCAAGCAGCGGCCATCTGGACGCGCGATGCCGCCTCGGCCGAGCGCCTCGCCGCACTCCCCGCGCCTCCGCCGATCGCCAGTGCCGCCGACCTCGCTCATCTGTTTTTCCGCGAAACCCCTCCGCCCGCGGCCAGCGCGGGTCGCCTGACCCTCGTGGCCAACTTCGACTACGGCGCGTGGCCCGGCCAAGCCGCCTTCCTCAGCGCAGCTCAAGCCTCCGTGCCCGGCCTCGCCATCACCGAGCGGGTCTGGCTCGCCCAGGAATCCCGCGAACTCCCCGGTGCCGAGCGCGCCCTCCATCATGCGCTCCCGCTCGGGGACCAAGCGCGCTGGGCGCTGGCTATCCCCGACCGCTTGCCCTCCCCAGCCGGGTCGCTCGCAACGGCCGAGTCGCCCACTTCGGCGGAGTCGCTCGCAACGGCTTTGTCCCGTTGGCCGAGTGGCGCATGGCTTGTGACCGCGCGTTTTCACGCCGCGCTCGCGGGGGCTTGGGCGGGCTCGAAAATCGCGATCCTCTCGACCAACGAAAAACTCCGCGCCGCCGCCCACGAGCTCGCCTGCCCGCTGCTCGCCACCGACGCCGATGCCGCCACCGTGACCCGCAGCCTCCAGTCGCTCTCGGCTCAGGCCGGCGTATCCCGCGCGGCACTCCACCTCGCCGCCGACCG
>CAMCHO010000309.1 GCA_945874455.1 Opitutus sp. GAS368
CGTGCTGCGGCCCGCGTCCCGCCGATCACGACGCCGCTGCGGCACATTATTCCGACGAACTATGCGGACGCCCAGAACTGGGTGCGTTACGCGCTCACGTTCGACGGCGAGGCGCCGTCGCGGGTCCGCTACACTTACAATGACAACGCTCCGGACGGTCGCGAGGTGCATTGGAGTTCTGGCTTTGCGCATCTCGTGGCCGGGGCCGGTCGTCTGCGTCAGGGGGTCACGGGCGAGCCGTTGCCGCTCGCCACCGAGCGCGTCTTACCGTGGTTCAATCTCCCGCTGCTCATGGCTGCGGTGATCGTTTTTTCCGCGTGGGTGGGGCGGCGGGCGGGCGCCGGCGCCGGTGCGTTGGTCGCGGTCGGCATCGTGGGCACGGAGGGTTTCTACGGGGTCTTTGCGCCTTACTACGTCGATCACCATGGGCTGCTGACGGCGGCGACGTTTGGGGTCGTACTCGGTGCGATTTTTATGGGTGCCGGGTGGTGGCGCGCCGCCGAGCCCGGGCTAGAGCAACTCCTCCCGCGGTCGCGGGCCGCGGCGCGCGCGGCCGCGATTTTTTCCGGCGCGTGTGGAGCGCTGGGTCTGTGGATCAGCGCGTTTTCGACGATCCCGGTGATTGCGCTGACTGGATTTGCGGGCCTCGCGGCGGCTTGGTCGCTGCGGCGTGTCGAGAGGCGGGACGGCGCGGAGTTTGACGCCGATTTGTGGCGGTGGTGGGGCCGGGTGGGCGCTGCTGGGAGTGTGGCGTTCTATCTTTTCGAATACGCGCCGGCGCATTTGGGGATGCGCCTGGAGGTCAATCATCCGTGCTATGCGCTCGCGTGGTGGGGCGGCAGCGAACTCGTCGCCTTGCTCGCGGAGCGGCGATTGGCGGTGGTGCCGGTGGCTCCCGCGTGGCGATTTGTCTGGCCCGGATTAGCGCTGGCGGCGGCACCGCTCACAGTGCTGCTGGGTGGTGCCCGCGTGTTCGTGGTCGGCGATCCGTTTATTTCCGAAATTCCGAAAACCGTGGCCGAGGGCTTGTCGTTGGCGGCGGCCACGAAGGCCTTTGGCTGGCCGACTTTTTTTCACTACATCAACGGGAACGTCGCAGCGTTTGCCGTGGTGGCGGTGCTCTTGTTGCGGCGAGCACCGTCGCAGAAACCGCTGCTCGTTTTCAGCGCGGTGGTGGCCCTCGGATTTCTGGCGCTCCTCGCAGCGCAGATCCGTTGGTCCTTCGTGGCGAGCGGTCCGCTCCTGTGCTTGCTCTTGGTGGTCGTGGCCGCGCTCGTCCAAGGGCGCTCGACCCGCGTGCGTGGGCTGGTGGTGCTGGCGGTGGGGGGCGCCTGTTTTCTGCCGGGTGCGATCAACCGGATCTCGGCCGTCCAAGGGCGCGTGGCCCTCCGCGCGGCCGATCAGGGCGATCTCCAACAGCTGATCTATCGCGATGCGGCGGCGGCGATCCGCGCCTCGCAGCCCGCGGGTGAGATCGTGTTGCTCGCCAGCCCGAACGGCTCCACGGGCATGGGCTACTACGGTAATTTCCGGACCCTCGGCACGCTCTATTGGGAGAACTACCGGGGCCTGCGGGCGGCGGCGGAAATTTTTTGTGCACCGACCGCCGAGCGGGCGCGCGAGCTGATTCGCCTGCACGGCGTCACGCACCTTGCTCTGATTTCCGAGGAGAATTATCTCGCGCAATATTTTTCCATTTTGCACCCGACGGGCACGCCGGAGGAATTTAAGAAAACGTTCGGCTACACGCTGCTCAGCGCGCAAGTGCTCACGCCGTGGTTGCGGCCGATTCCGTATCGCGTGCCGTCTGAAGTGAAGATACCCGATCTTCGTGTGCTCTTGCTGCAGGTCGTGCCGGACCAGACCCCGGCCGACGCGTTGTGGCATATTGCCATCGCTCAGTTGACGCTCGGTGAATCCGCGAATGCCGTCCAAAGTTTTTCGGCGGCGATCATGCAGTCGCCGGCTGCGCAGCAGGTCGCGCTGTGTCAGGCGGCGGGGAATCTGTGCTACGAGCGCGCGGCGCACGCCGCGGCGGTCACTTTGTATCGGCTGGGACTCACCCCCGGCGACCATCCGGTGATCGCTGGCAACCTCGCGTGGGTCCTCGCCACCAGTGCGGATGCCAGCGTCCGCAACGGTGCCGAGGCCGTGGTGATTGCGCAACGCCTCGGGACCCAGGAGCCGACGGCCCTCAGCGCGCTCGCGGCCGCCTTGGCGGAAGCCCAGCGCTTTCCCGAGGCAGTCGCCGCGGCGGAACGCGCGTTGGAGCTCATCCGCGGGACGCCCCAGCACGAGGCGCAGGTTCCGTTCACGGCGCGGCTGGAAGCCTATCGAGCGGGGAAACCATGGCGGCAATGAGTCGCGACCGTTTTCGCACTCGGAAATTTCGGCAGACCCACCACGATCCTCGCGTCCGATGAAATTTCCCTCCGTTCTGCTCGTGGTCTCGCTGTTCGGCCCTTTCGCCGTGCCGGCGCGGGCCGATGTTTCCCTCGCGCCACTCTTTTCCGATCATGCGGTGTTGCAGCGGGACAAGCCTGTTCCGGTGTGGGGCCGGGCCGATGCTGGGGAGAAAATTGTGGTCACGTTTGCCGGTCAGTCCCAGCAAACCACCGCGGGCGGGGATGGTCGTTGGATCGTTTATCTAGACGCCCTCTCGGCGCGGGGCGAGGGCGCGGAACTCACGGTGAGCGGGAAAAACGTGGTGATCGTGCGCGACATCGTGGTCGGTGAGGTCTGGCTGTGTTCCGGGCAATCCAACATGGAATTCACGGTCGGTCCCCGTCCGGGTTGGCAGGCAAACACGCGCGTGACCAACGCCCCGGCTGAGCTCGCGGCCGCTCGCTGGCCGCTCGTACGCCATGTGCGGATCGCGACGCGCGTGGCGGATGCTCCGGCCGATACGGCTGCGACCAGCGGGTGGCAGCTGACGGCGCCGGAAACGGTCGGTGGGTTTACCGCGGTCGGATATTTTTTCGCGCGCGATCTCTTTCAGAAACTCGGGGTGCCCATCGGCCTCGTGAACAGTTCGGTGGGTGGCACGCCGGTGGAGTCGTGGCTGAGCCCGGCGGCCATCGCTAGCAACCCGGCCTTGGGCGTCGTCTCCGAACGCTGGCGCGAAAACCTCGCGGCGTTTCCCGCCAACCGCGCCGCTCACGAAGCCGCACTGGCGGTGTGGACCGCGGCCGAGACCAAGGCCAAGGCTGACGCCGCGGTGGCTGGCGCGAAAACGAAACCGAAAACCGCCGGTGCGAAGACTCATGCTGCGTGGTTAAAAAAAAATCCCCGCCCCCGTGCGCCCCGTGGTCCCGGCGATGCGTGGACTCCCACCGGCCTGTTCAACGGCATGATCAATCCGTTACTGCCCTATGCGATCCGGGGTACGGTGTGGTATCAGGGTGAGAGCAACGCCGAGCGGGCGGCAGAATACCGCGGACTCTTCGCGGCGATGATTACCGCGTGGCGGGCGCACTTCGGCCAAGGCGACTTTCCTTTCTATTGGGTGAGTCTCGCCAACTACAAAAATCCCGCCGATGCCACGGGTCTCACCTACGCAGCGCTGCGCGAAGCGCAGACGCAGACCCTCGCGCTGCCCAACACGGGCCAAGCCCTCGCGATCGACGTCGGTAATCCCGACGATATCCATCCCGCCAACAAGCAGGACGTCGGGCGTCGCCTGGCCATGCTCGCGAAAAACCGCGTGTATGGACTTACTGTGGACGACACGGGGCCGACTTTCGCGGCAGTGGCGCGCGAAGGTACCGTGTTGCGGGTGCAATTCACCCACGCGAGCGGCCTGATCGCCCACGACAAGCCGGTGCAGTCCCTGGAAATCGCCGGTGCCGACAAGATTTTTCATCCGGCCACCGCCAAGATTGAGCGCGAGACGCTGGTGGTCTC
>CAMCHO010000310.1 GCA_945874455.1 Opitutus sp. GAS368
GTTTGGCGCCAAGCTGGTCCCAAGGCTCTCGGTCAATTCAAGGACTACCCAGCGAAAGATCTGAATTCGAATATGTCCTTCCTGGAGATGCTCGACGTTGTGAACGACGAGCTGACCTTGAAGGGCGAAGCGCCGATCGCGTTTGCGCACGATTGTCGTGAAGGCATCTGCGGTACCTGCTCGCTCACGATCAACGGCAAGCCCCACGGTCCCGGCAAAGGCATCGCCACCTGCCAGACCTACATGCGCAGTTTCCGCGATGGTGACATTATCGTCGTCGAGCCCTTCCGCGCGGCCGCATTTCCGTTGATCAAAGACCTCGTGGTCGACCGCACGTCGTTCGACAAAATCATGCAGGCGGGTGGCTTCATCACCGCGCGAGCCGGCTCGGCGCCCGAAGCGAATGCGGCCCCGGTGCCGAAGGGCGATTCCGATTTGGCGATGGACGCCGCGCAGTGCATCGGTTGCGGCGCGTGCGTCGCGGCGTGCAAGAACGCGAGTGCGATGCTCTTTGTATCCGCAAAAGTGGGCCACCTCGGATTGTTGCCACAGGGGCAAGCCGAGCGGGATCGTCGGGTGCTCGCGATGGTGCACACGATGGACGAGGAAGGCTTTGGTAACTGCACGAATCAATATGAGTGCAGTGCGGCGTGCCCGAAGACGATCAGTCACGACTTCATCGCGCGCATGAATCGCGATTATCTCGGCGCGACCTTGCGGAGCGCATTCCTGCCCGAGGCTGCCAGCTCCGCGGGTGGCGCTTAGGCCATAACGACGCCGTGGAGTGTCGGGCCGTCGCGCCGTCCTGCGACTGAAACATCCGGCGTGGTACCGCTTGCCAGCCCTACACCCATTGTGGTGTCCACGTTTTCATCTGTAAAACGAGCTTCGATTGCCTAGCTACGGGTCAGCTCTCGTTGACCGTCTCTATTCCAAAGGCTAGGAGGTCCCGCCTTTTTCGTAACGTGCGGTGCCTCGCGCGGGAGCGGCTTTTTTTGCTCAAAACACGGCGAGTGCTTTGGCGCTTTCGACGACGACCCAAGCGCTGCCGCCGAAGAGCGCGAGGCGGAAGAGGTTTTTCATCAACTTGCGCCCGCGAAGGACGGTGTCATGCAGGTCGGTGTCGAGCTTGGTCCGGTTGTTTTGACCGATAAAGCTGGCGAACCGGGGGTCCCGAAAACGGCCGCGACGATCATTCCGCAAGCCAAACCGGAGAGCCGGACGACGACAGAAATTGAGCAATGCGCGAAGCACATTGGCATCTCGAAAATTTGGTGTCGTTTTATCAAGGGGAAACTCGCTACGTTTCTATTTTTCACGCCTTTTTTCTCAAACCCATTCACGACCATGCACCACTTCCAATACTCCGGCCATAATCTGCACTGCGAGTCCGTCGATCTCGCCGCCGTCGCCAAACTCTACGGCACGCCCACCTACGTCTATAGCGCGGCGACGATGGCGGACAATTACACGCGCCTTGCCCGCGGTCTCGCCAGCCTCGATGTGCAGCTGTGCTTCGCGATGAAGGCGAACTCGAACATCGCCGTGCTGCGCCACTTTGCGAATCTCGGCGCGGGCTTCGACCTGGTGAGCGGTGGCGAAATCCGCCGGGTGCTCGCAGCTGGGTCGAATGTGCACACGAGTGTCTTTGCGGGCGTCGGTAAGACGGAAGGGGAGATCAGACTGGCGCTGGAAAACGGTGTTTTCGCCTTCCACGTCGAGAGCGAGCCGGAGTTGGCCCGCATCAACCACGTCGCCGGCACGCTCGGCGAGAAGGCCCCGATCGCGATCCGCATTAATCCCGACGTCGACGCCCACACGCATGCGAAAATCACGACGGGTAAGAGCGGCAACAAGTTTGGTATTCCTCTGAAGCACGCGGCGGCGGCGTATGAGGCGGCTTCGAAGTACCCGCACATCGCGATCAAGGGCGTGCAGATGCACATCGGCTCGCAGCTCACTTCGGTGGGGCCGTTTGTCGAAGCCGTTGAAAAGGTTTCGTCTTTTGTAGCCGAATTGAAGGTGAAGTATGGCATCACCTACTTCTCGATCGGTGGCGGCATGGGCATCGTTTACAAGGACGCGCTCGCGAGCGGGGACAAGGCGTGGTGGGACGCGCAACCCGCCGACCAGCGCCCGCTCACGCCTGAGAGCTATGGTGCGGCGCTCGTACCTTTGCTGCAACCGCTCGGCCTCAAGATTCTCCTCGAGCACGGGCGTTTTATGGTTGGCAATGCCGGCGTGCTCCTCTCCCGCGTCGAGCATCTCAAGCGGGGTGCCGGCAAGAATTTCCTGATCGTCGATGCGGCGATGAACGATCTCGTTCGTCCCGCGATGTATGACAGCTTTCACGAGATTGTCCCGCTGCAGCGCGACTCATCGCGCCGCGCGCTCCTCGCCGACATCGTCGGACCGATTTGCGAGAGTGGTGACTGCTTTGCGAAGGATCGCCAGATCCAAGAGGTCGGCGAAGGCGAACTCTTGGCGTTCATGAGCGCTGGCGCCTATGGCTATTCGATGGCGAACCGGTACAATACACGCGGCATGGCGGCAGAGGTGTTCGTCAAGGGCAGCTCGTTTGAGTTGATTAATGTGCGGGAGACCTTCGAGCAGATGATCGCGGGCGAAAAGATCCCCGCGTTTTTAAAGTAAGTTCATTCGCCGCGGATGGACACGGATGGACGCGGAGCGCGCGGCAGCCTCGGCCGGGAGCGACTCGGAGTTGTCGGTCGCTTGCTGCGGTCGTCCCGCTTCTCACGAAGCGGGCTACAAGGGAGAACGTGCTCGTCGGGTAGCCCGCCTCGTGAGAGGCGGGACTGCGACAGAGACAGAGCGTCCCGCTTCTCACGAAGCGGGCTACAAGTGCGAACGCGAGAGTCGGGTAGCCCGCCTCGTGAGAGGCGGGACTGAGATAGAGAAAGAGCGTCCCCTCGGGCGGTCGGTTTCTTTTTCCGTGTATTCCGCGTATTCCGTCGGCAAACAGAGGAGATGAAATTCGTCGTCGTTGGATCCGGGGCTTGGGGCACGGCCTTCGCGCTGCACCTCGCGCGCGCCGGTCACGCGACGGTGCTCGTGCCGCGGCGGGTCGAGCAGGCGACGGCGATGGCGGCGGCCCGTGAAAACACGGACTATCTTCCCGGCATTGTTTTACCGGTCTCTGTGCTGGTCACTGCAGATCTTCGGGCCGCGCTCGCGAACGTAGACGTGGTGTTGCTCGCGTGTCCCACCCAGGCGTTGAGGGAAACGTGTGCGCGCGTTCGGACGGCGCTGGCGGCCGATGCGCGGATAATGATGATCGTGAGTCTGGCGAAGGGCATTGAACTCGAGACGCACCTCCGGCCCTCGCAAGTGATTGCCGAGGTGTTGCCCGGACGAGTGGCGGGAGCGCTCACCGGGCCGACCAACGCGGGCGAAGTGGCGCGGGGCTTGCCGGCGGCGATGGTTCTGGCGTCGACGGGGCCGGCGGAATGCTTGGCCGAGGTGCAAGCGGCGATCAGCGGACCGACGCTGCGGGTTTACACCAGTAGCGATTTGGCCGGTGTTGAATTTGGCGGGTGCCTGAAGAATATCTACGCGATCGCGGCGGGGTGCTGCGATGGATTGAAACTGGGGGACAACACGCGAGCCGCGCTGCTCACACGTGCGCTCGCCGAGATGGTGCGAGTCGGCGAGGCGCTCGGCGCGCGGGCCGAAACCTTTTACGGCTTGAGTGGTTTCGGCGATCTCGTGGCGACGTGCCACGGGGAGTGGAGCCGCAATCGCGAGTTTGGTCTGCGTCTCGGCGAAGGCGCGAGTGTCGCGTCGCTGCTCGCGCATCGGAAAACCGTCGTCGAAGGCCACAAGTCGGCGGAGTCGTTTGCGGGATTGTGTGTGGAGAAGGGCATCGACGCGCCGATTTT
>CAMCHO010000311.1 GCA_945874455.1 Opitutus sp. GAS368
CGAGCTGTTTATAGAAATCAAAAACGTGGCCGTGGGTGTAGCGTTCGCCGAGGATGGAAACGAAACGGAAGATGTAAGCTTCGTCGATTTGGCCGCCTTCCGCATAGGCGCCGAGGAGGCCTTCACCAGCGGCCTTGGAGGCGCCGTAGAGCGAGGTCTGGATCGGGAAGAGATCGGTCTCGGGCGTGGGGCGCTCGGGGGTGACGCGGGCTTCGCCGTAGAAGGAACCGGTCGAGGAAAAGCCGATGCGTTTCACTCCGTTGGCGCGCATGGCCTCAAGGACGTTGAAGGTGGCGATGGTGTTTTGCTCGAGATCGCGGCGCGGGTGTTGCCAGCCGTCCTTGATGTCGGCGTTGGCGGCGAAATGGAATACGAAGTCTGCGCCCCGCATGACGGCGGTGAGGGCGGGGAGGTCGAGGTTGTCGCCGCGAATGAGTGTGAATTTCGGGTGCTGAATCGCGGCGTCGAGGAAGCGGATCTGGCCGGTGGCTAGGTTGTCCCAGCCGGTGACTTGGACGCCGTCGGCGAGGAGGCGGTCAACGAGCGTGGAGCCGATGAAACCGGCTGCGCCGGTGATGAAGACGTGGTTCATGCGGAAGTGAGAGTGAGAGTGAGAGGGAGAGTGAAAGGGAGAGCGGGGTGACGATGAAGGGCTGAGGAAAGACCAATGTCTAATGACTAATGTCCGGGAGAGGCCCGCTGAGTGAGGATTGCGCCGTTGTTTTACGTGCAGAAAAAGCCGTCTTTTTCAGAGGTGTTGTCACGTATTACGTGACAAAGGATTTCGGGTGTTTTTTTGGGAGCAGGTGCGTGACCGAGAAATACTAGGGGGTGAGGCGCGTGCGGAGATTTTGGTAGGACTGGCGAAATTCCTCGGGGACGCCCCAGACGGTTTCGCGCTGGTAGTGGAGGGTCAGGGCGAAGGTCAGTAAGCTGGCTGCGAGGGTGCAGCCGAAAAGCAGCGCACGGAGAGCGAGGCGCAGGCGGGGCGAGGCGGTCTCGAGAGCGGCCAGACCGAGGGCGGCGGCGCCGACGAGGAAAGGTATCCAGTCGCCGGTGTACCGTTGGGCGGTGGCAATGGCGGCACACAGGGCGACGCTCATCGGGAGGACGGCGGCCCAGGTCACTACAATGGCGCCCCGCGCGGCGGGGTGAGTGAAAAACGCGGCGGCGCAGCCGAGGGTGGACAGGAAAAAGAGACCGGGCATCGACCAAGGGATTGCGAGGGTGTGATCGGGGAGGTCCAGCTTCGCAGCGGGGAATTCAGGAGCGGGGTGCGTCGAACCGAGATAGAGCCAAGGGAATTTCGGCTCCACGCGGAAGTGGGGACGGATAAAATAGGAATAGAAACCGTAGGGTAGGTTCGCGAAGTGGAAACTCTTGCCCTCGATATGGGCGAGTCGCTCGGGGCCGTAGGGCCGGCTGTAGCGCAGCGGAGCGCCGTCGAAGGTTTTGAATTTAAGGTAGCTCAGACCGTTGAAGGTGAGCACTCCGAGGATACAGAGTGCGCCAATGCCGAGGTGGCGGGGGAGTGCGGCGACGGCGCGCGAGCGGAGGTGGTAGATCAGGTGGGCGACGCTCACGCAGCCGAGGAAGGTGAGGGCGAAGAGGCCGGTGGGTGGGCGGGCGTGGAGCGAGAGGAGACCGCAGAGGAGCGCCCAACGCCACGCGCCGGCGGAGCCAGCGGCGAGGTGACGCAGCGAAAAATAGCAGGAGAAGAGGGCGAAGGTCGCGCCGCAGAGGATGGCTTCGTGGAAAACGTAAGCGCGGCTCGCGAGGAAAAAAAGAGTACTGCCCAACGCGACGTGGCCGACGAGGAGGATGACGGCGATGGGGGACGGATTGCCAGAGCCGCCGATTCGTTGGCGGGCGTGGAGAAAAATGAGGTAGGTGGCGACGAGGGCAGCGACGAAGTAGGCGACCATGTAGCTGCGGCTGAGTTCACCGAAGGCGAAGCCGAAGAGCACGAACGGGAGGCGGAGCAGCGCGGGCGTGGGGCCGAAGTAGCCGTAGATTTTTCCAGCGAAGACGAAGGCTTCGCCACCGATGGCCTCGTCGGGTACGTCGAGGTGGCCGTCGAGGAGGCTCGCCATTTGGTAATCGTAAAACGTCGCGAGTTCTTCCGTTTGGAGAAAACGAAAGGTGCCGTTCGTGATCATCCCTGCGAACAGCACGGCGCTGAGGGCGGTGACGCCGACGAACCAACGGTGGTGGGCGAGCGCGTGCCGCGCGGCCTGAGCGCGGGCGCGGAGGGAGTTGGGGTGAAACCAGGCGAGCGGCAACCAGCCGAAGACGACGGCGGAGCAAAGGAGGGAAACGGCGAAAACGTGCCGGCTGTGGGTGAGCCAGCCGGCCAGACGTTCGCGGTAGGTGAAGAATTGCGTGGGGTCGCCGCGCAGCTCGCGGCCGTCGAGCGCGAGGAGGCGACCGCGGAGGTGGGGGCCGCAGGCGGAGCCGCCGAGAGGATTTCGCGCGAGCCAAATTTCGGTCGGTTCGCGGATAAAATAGTGGTCAGCGATGTCCAGCACGGTAACGCCATCGCAAGTTACGCGGATCGGGCCGGGAGGATCGGCGAAGTGGCCGCGGAGCTGGTTGAGGGCGGGCATCTCGATCCGCAGACGGAGGGGAGTGCCGGGCGTGATGGTGATTGGCGTGGGCGAGAACCGGCCGGGGTGGCCCCAACTGTCGTAGGCGAAAATAACGTGGGTGGGGTCGAGGTATTGGACGACGAGGAAGTCGCCAGATAATTCTCGACCGGAAACGATGAGCGGTTCGGATTGGCCGACGGTGCCGCGATCGAGCACGAGATCGACCGTGAGCGGGTAAGCGAGCGGCGGGTAGTAGTTCCGCAGACAGAGGGCCGAGAGCGTCAGGAAGAGCGCGGCGGCGACGAGCAGGCGGAGCAGGAGCGGGCTGCGGTTCACGAGCAGAAGCGGGCGCGCGCAGAGGAAAAACGATCAGGTGCGCGTGGCCAGTGCGGGCACGGCGGCGGATTTGGCAGCCGAGTGGCGATGGGCATCGGTCATGAGTTTTTCAATGGTCGGCAGTGGGCGGACGACCATTAACATCTGATACGAGAAGAGTCCGCGGGAAAGTTTGATGAGCCACCCTTGCAGGCTCATGGCGAATTTTTGCCAGCGAGGGCTTTTGACGACGAGGGGCACCGGAGCGGGAATACCCTGCTCGCTCTCGATGACGAAGCCCTGCTCGGTGAGGAGCCGGCGCAGCGATGAAAACGTGAAGAGACGCGTGTGGGTGAGGTCGAGAATCCCGCGTTTACTGTAATTAAATTGGCCCAAGAAGAGCATGAGCCGAGTGACGGCGAAGCCGATGTTGCCGGTGGAGATGATGATCTTCACGGCGAGGTTTGACTGGGCGCGGCGGCGGAGTTCGTCGCAGAACTTTTCGGGCGAGGAGAGATGCTCGATGACATCGAGGATGAGAATCGCGTGCACATCATCGAGGGAGCGGGGGAAGGGATTCGCGTTGAGATCGGTGACGTGGAATTCCTCGAACGCGCTAGTGTCGTTGGGGAGGAACTGGTCCACGCCGATGACGCGACAGCCGAGTTGGTGGAGAGGGCCGCAGAGGTGGCCGGGACCGCAGCCGAGATCCATGACGGTGGCGCCGGCGGACACTGCGGCGATGGCGGCGGAGTGCGTGCTGACGAAGCTGGTTTTCGGGAGGTAGTGCTGGTTGTCGTCGGTGATGGACTGGACGTCGAAGTTGCGGCGGTAGACGAGACCGTAGTCCTGGAGGAGGGCGACGGTGGAGGCGTTGACGA
>CAMCHO010000312.1 GCA_945874455.1 Opitutus sp. GAS368
ATACGGCGCAGGGATTCGCGGGCGGCTGACGGCGGCGGGAATCCGGCGCTCCGTTCGGAGGGGCGTGCGGTGAGTTTGCGCTTAAGCTTGGTGTCGGACGGAAGGGCGGGGCGCGTGAAGGGGTAGGGCTCGCCGAGGATCGCAGCAGCGGCTTGCTCGAGATCGTGGACGCGCACGAACAGCTCTTCTCGGGTGAGGAGAAGGGTGTTGATTTGGATCTGTTGATCAGGGCGCATCAGCGGTGGCGAGGGACCTCACCACGGGTGGTGGCGGGCGACGGATGACCCACGGAACACACGGAATACACGGAGGAAAAAACGCGGTGGCAGGAGGCGAGTGTCAGGACTTCGCGGGCGCCTCGTCGGTGTCGGTTTCGTCGTCCTGATCGGTGTCGACGGCGTTTGTGCTCATAGATTTTTTGGCGGGCTTTTGCTCGAAGCCGGCGACCGGCAGCGGGGGCGCGGGGAAGGGGTAGACGCCGGCTTCGCCGACGACCGTGTTGATCTGCATTTCGAGCGCGGCAATTTTTTCGTAGGCCGCCTGGCGCTCGGTGATGAGGGAGTCGATCTTGATGCGCGCGTCGAGCGCGGCGCGGATCACGTCGGCTTCGGCACCGAGGACGATGTCGCGGAAGGTGAGGGCGGTAGGTTTTTTAGCCATGGAAGGAGTGTGCGAGGAAAAGGGAAAGGGAGCGAGAAAGGGAGGGGTTATTTCCAGAAGAGGCGTTTGAGTTGGTTGAGCTTCGTTGAGAGCTGAGCGTTGAGCGTTGAGGGCTCGAACCGCGGGGGGCGCACCGGCGGAGCTGCGAGCGCGGCGCTGAGAGCGGAGAGATTAGAGGGGATCGGAACTGAGAGTGGCGCCGCTAGTGGGATGCTCCGGACGGCGGTGGCGCGGGCAGTTCGGGTGGCGGTGGCGGCGAGGACGACCTCGGGGGCTGGATCGAGGAGAAGACTAGCGAGGAGGTCGTCAGCGGCGTTCGGGTGGCGTAGGGCTGCGAGACGTACGGCAGGGGAGCGGTCGCGGGCGAAATCGTAGAGGTCAGCGCGGCGCCACGCATGCGATGCGACGGCGAGGGCGCGGATGCTCGGGAGCGGGTCAGCGAGGAGGCGATGGGCGAGATCGGCGTTGGCGACGGTCGCGGGCTTTTGTTGGATGGCCCAGTGACGAAGGAAATCGGGGCTGTGTTCGAGGAGAAACGGAATCAGTTCGTCGTAGAGGTCGTCCCGGTAGGCGAGTGCGGTGAGGACCGCGGGGAGGCGCGTGGCGGCGAGCGATTGGACGTGCTCGGGGCTGAGCGCGGGATTCGTGGCGAGGGCGACGCACACGGATTCGTCGGCGAGGGCGACAAAATAGTCGGCGATGTCAGGGACGAGCGAAGGGTTCGCGGCGAGGGCGACGCGGACGGGGAACACGGGCGGGACGGGCGGGCTGCATTCGACCGACGTACAATCCACGGGTGTGACGCCGGTGCCCCGTGCGATTATGTTATCGGACTGGGCGAGGTGGCGCTGGAGCGGGGCGGCGAGCTGGGGACGCGAGGCGACCCAAACGTGCTCGTCGGCTTCGCCATGGGTGATGATGTGGAGCAGGGCGATGGGGTCGGGCTCGAGGAGCTCGCGGGCGACGCGGCGAACCGTGGCGTGCGGTGAGAGGTGCAGGAGCGCGCGAACCGGGGTGGGGAGATTTTTGCGCGAGCCGAGGGCGAGCTGAACGTCTTCTTCGTCGGAGGCGGCCCAGCCGAGGAGAAGCTCATCTTCGGCGGTGGTGGTGATGGCGATGGTGTGAGTGCGAACGACGGTGCTGGCGTCGGCGGCGAGCACGAGGGCGACTTGGGTGGGAAGCGCGGGCTGCGACGAAAGCTGAAGGCGAACGCCAGGGTTGGCGTCAGTCGCGAGTGCGGCGTAGTGCGGGAGCCGGAGGGAGGGATTGGAGGCGACGGCGCGGCGGACGGCGGTGTCAGGATCTTGAGCGAGGTTGAGCAATTCGCGGGCGGCGAGCTGAGGGTGGGTGGCGACGTGGACACGGACCTCGGGGTTTTCGTGCGCAGCGAAGGTGGAAAGAAGATGCGGGGGCGTACGGGGATTCGTGGCGAGGTAAGGGAAGACCTCGGGGTCCTGGGCAGTTTGCGCGAGGTTCTCGAGAAGATGACTGGGAGAAAGTGGATACGCGGCGACAAACTGTTGGGCGGCGGACGGCTCGGCAAGTTCGGCGAGTTCTTGGAGCAGGCGGGAGGAAAGCGGGGGCTTGCGGAGGGCGCTGGCGGTCTTGCGCACGCCGTCGCGACGGATGCGTTCGAGGATGGCGGAGGCGGTGAGGGTGTCGGTCGACAAGGAGGCGGAGGTGCAGCTGAGAACTTTGGGGTGAGCGCTGAGAGAGCGCGTTAAGCGTTCGGAGGGAGCGCGAGTTTGCGGTCTACGAGGAAGGCGTAGGGGCCTCGGCAAGCGACGCCCCTTTCCAGAGGGCGTACGAATCGCGGAAGGCGGACCACTCGCAGGCGCTCGCGGCTACGCGGAGCAGCGAGACGCGCAGGGCGGACCACTCGCTGGCGCTTGCGGCTACGCGGAGGAGCGAGACGCGGAAGGCGGACCACTCGCTGGCGCTCGCGGCTACGCGGGCGGACGCAACGGTTGCGCGTTTCGCTAGAGTGGAAGCGTGGATCATGGGAGTTTGAGGTCCCCAGATTGGACGTAGATTTCTCTGGGATTGTTGCCGACCTGGGGGCCGATGTACCGGCGTTGCTCCATTTCCTCCATGAGGCTCGCGGCGCGGTTGTAGCCGATCTTCAGGCGGCGTTGAAGGTAGCTCGTGCTGGCTCGGCCATTCGCGGAAATCGCTTCCAGGGCTTCCTTGATGAGCGGGTCGGCACCGGCGTGGAGAGTCGGGTCGTCGCTGGCACCGGGAACGTCCTCGGGGCGGAGTTCGACGCGGTAGCGCGGGGCGAGCTGGGATTTGAGCGAGGTGACGATGGACTCGATCTCGGCGTCGTCGACGAAGGGGGCTTGAAGACGTTGGAGGCGGCCTAGGCCGGGTGGGCTGAAGAGCATATCCCCGCGACCTTGGAGGGCTTCGGCCCCCTTGCCGTCGAGGACGGTGCGAGAGTCGATTTGCGAGGCGACTTGAAAGGCGATGCGCGTGGGGTAGTTGGCTTTGATGATGCCGGTGATGACGTTGACGGACGGGCGCTGCGTCGCGAGGACGGTGTGGATGCCGACTGCGCGAGACATTTGCGCGAGGCGGGCGATGGGCGTCTCGACGTCTTGGGCGGCGGTCATCATGAGGTCGGCGAGTTCGTCGATGACGAGGACGATGTAAGGCAATTTCGGGAATCCCTCGGCGACCGCCTTGGCATTGTAGCCAGCGAGATTACGGACGGATTTTTCGGCGAGGACGGAGTAGCGGCGCTCCATTTCGCGGACGAGCCACTTCAGGGCTTGGACGGCTTGCTTGGGCTCGGTGACGACAGGATGGATGAGGTGCGGGAGATCGCGGTAGATGGCGAACTCGACGATCTTGGGGTCGATGAGGACGAGCTCGAGTTCGTCGGGGCGGAAGCGGTAAATCAGCGAAAGAATGAGATTGCTGATACAGACTGATTTGCCGGAGCCGGTGGCGCCGGCGATGAGGGCATGCGGTGCGCGGGCGAGGTCCAGGATGATGTGACGGCCAGCGATATCGACGCCGAGGATGAGCGGGAGTTCGCCGGTGG
>CAMCHO010000313.1 GCA_945874455.1 Opitutus sp. GAS368
CGCGTGGAAGGGAAGACGGCGGCGGTAACCGTCAGGGAAATGATGGTTGCGAGCAGGGCGGCGACGACATGGATGGGTACGCTGCGCAGGAGGCGACCGCGTTCGAGCGGGAAGCGACGGGAGAGCCAAAATATGATTGGCGTCAACGCGACCCACGGAATCCAGTTTACGGCGGAAATGCCGAGGGCGTCGGCCCACTCGAAGGGACCGACGAGGTGGAGCAACGCGGCAAAGGCGAACGTGAGCGCGGTCCAGACGGCGGTTTGTACGGCGAACAGCGCGAGCGGGCGCCGGACGCGGCTGGGAGGAAAAGTAGACACTGGCAGCGGAGAGGACATAGACGCAGACGGAGCGAGCACACGGGGAGTGAAGCTGGCGGGGGCGGTGAGGTCGAGGTTGGGATGGAGGCGGAGGGGAGAGACGGACAGAACGGGAACGGGAACGCAGCGTCTGCGAAAGCGTTCACAGACGCTGCGTGTTTTTTTGAGCCAACACTGACCGCACAAAGGTTGGGCCGGGAGGAGGCGAGCTTACCGGTCGCCGGTGGGACGTTTTCCACGGTGAGCGGGGCGGCGGGCGGGTTCGCTGACGGTGCCATCGGGCGCGGTCAGGGTGCCGTCGGCGTTGCGAGTCGGCGGGGTCACGACTGTGCCGTCGGAGAAGGTGACGGTGCCGTCGGCATTGTGCACGGGAGCCCACATGACAGTTCCGTCGGGGAGCGTGATGGAGCCGTCGGCGTTGCGGCCGAGGTCATTCACGAGTGTGCCGTCGGGCAGAGTGAGGGCGTCGTCGGAATGGAGTCCGGGAGGCGTGAAGCGGTCTACGGCCACGATGAACGGCGGCAGCATCACGGGACGGGTCCGGCGGGCGGCGGATTGCGCGGAGGAAGTGACGACGGCGACAACGGCAAACGCGGCGAACAGGAGGGTCACGCGGAGGGCGAAGGCGGAGAGGACGTTTTTCATAGAGGAGTTTTTCTGGCCGGTTGTGCGGTGAACCGCCGGGATGGCGTTTCATCTGCGGCGTATCGATAGCGCTGACACACGCCGAGCCGATGCTTCTGGGACGAAGCAGGGGAAAAAGGTTGCGAGGCCGGGGGCGCGCCGCGCGAAGGCAGTGCGGTTGGTGGTTTTGCGGCGCGGCGCGGACGAAGGCTGCGACGATCAGCGGGGAGTTCTCTGAGGAGGGCGGCGCGTGCGGGCTGAAAGACGACAATGGGGTCGCGGTATCTTCCTCGCCGCGGGAGGTGGGAGGTGAAGTCGCGCACGAGCGTGCAGCGCATGAACGGGACGCTGCAGTAGCTAACCGACCAGACCGGAGAAAAAACCGCCGACGTTCTGCCGCTCTCGGATGGTATCGCTACTAGCGCGCGCTATCGGCGGATTTGTTTTTCTGCACGGTGATAATCGCGACGGCGGTGATAATAATGGCTGAGGCGACGAGGGTGCGCGGACCGATGGGTTCGGCGAGGAACAGCCAACCGAGGAAGACGGCGACGACGGGATTCACGTAAGCATACGTGGATACGCGGGCGGGCGTGCTGTGTTTCATTAGCCACACGAAGGTCGAGAAGCCGACGAGCGAGCCCATGACGATCAGGTAGCAGAAGGCGGCCCACGCGCGGGGCGTGATCGTGGACAGCTGGAGCGCCGCGAAGTCGCCGTGGGAGATCGCCGCGAGGAGCAGCGCGCCGCCGCCGCCGAGCATTTGGAGAGCGGAGGCCACGAAGGAATCGGCGCCGTGTTGGGCGCGGCGCGAATAGATCAAGCCGAGGCTCCACGAGACGCAGCCCAGGAGAATTGCGGCGACGCCGCCGAGATGGAGGCCGCCGTGGGCGGGGGTTTCCCACGGGGCGGCGAGCCAAGTGACGCCGAAGAAACCGAGGAGCAGAGCGGCGATGGTCACCGAACGGGGGCGGGTGCCGCCGGGCCACGCCCACTCGGTAAGCACAATGAAGAGTGGGCTAACGCCGATGAGGAGAGCGGTGAGACCGGAAGGGACGTATTGCTCGGCCCAGACGACGGCACCGTTGCCGCCGAGCAGGAGTAAGGTGCCGATGATGGCGTTGACGCGCCATTGGTGGGCCGTGGGCCAGGCGGCACCGCGGAGTTTCAGAAAAACAAAGAGGACGGTGCCAGCGATGAGGAAACGCGCGGCGGCCATGAGGAAGGGTGGCATCGTTTCGATGGCGACACGGATGCCGAGGTAGGTGCTGCCCCAGATAAGGTAGATCGCCGTGAAGGCGAGAATGAGAGCGGTACGGGAGGGAGCGGTATTCAAAGCGGAACGGGAGAGGGAGAAAGGGGGAGAATTTGAGACCGGCACAGTGGGCGATACGCTTGAAGTCTGACCATGACAATTTTTGGAAGAGGAGGGACGGGATGGTGGGTGCGGTGAAACAGTGCGGTGAAAGCCCCATGACTCGTGTTCGATGATGGATGTCGGACCACTTGCTGGCGCTCGCGGCTACGAAGGGTTCGGTGCGAGGGGATCGGTATGGGGTGGCTGTCCCGCCTCTCACGAGGCGGGCTAAGGGAGAGGGACGGGGAGGTCGGAGGCGCGATGGGGTGGCTGTCCCGCCTCGCACGAGGCGGGCTACGGAGTGCGGGGGCGTTGACTTGGGGGCGGGGATAGGGCGACTTGCGCGCGATGAACGATGATGCGGCGGCGGCGGAATTTTCCCGATTGGTGACGGCGGTGCTGCGGCGTTTTTTCGCGCAGAATGGGTGCGCGGAGCTCGCGGTGGCGGAGGCTGCGGCGGTGAGCGGGCGACTGTGGGCGCTCGTGCGGGAACGCGGGCTGCCGCGGGCGTTGCGAGAAGGTGAGTGCGGTGTGTCGGGCGGGATGAGCGAGGAGGTGTGCGCGCCGCTGGTGGCCCGGGTGCTCGCGGGAGCGAAGGGTGATTTGCTGGCGAAGACGGTGACGCAGCTCGTGAAGACGTGTTTTTATCCGGAGTTCACGGTGTGCCGGGATTCGTTTCGCGAGGTGGCGAAGGACGGGTCGTGTAAGCGGCAGGAGTTGGCGCGCGTGCGGCAGCGGGTGAGCGGGACGCATTGTGTGGATTGCCCGCATTGGGTGGCGCTCACACCTGCAGGCCACGGTGAATTATTGCAGCGGGAATGGCGCGGTGAGCCGGGAATATTGGAGGACAACTGCGGCGTATTTTTGCCGGAGGATTTTCGCGCGCTGCGCCGGTGGCTGCATGCACGGGCGCGCGCGTGAGGTGGGAAGCTGGGTTGCACTCGTGCCGACACGTGGCAGGGTCACGGCATGAAGCGATGGCTGATGCGAATGACGCTCGTGGTACTCGGGCTGGGGCTGGGCCTCGTGCGCGGGGCTGACGGTGGCATGCGCGCGAGTAAACCGGAGTTACGCAAGGAAGTCGTGGCGGTGATCGAGGGGCAGCTCGCGGCGTTTCGAGCGGGCGAGACGCAGAAAGCCTATGCGTTTGCGGCGGCGCCCTTGCGGGCGCAGCGTCCGGCGCGTCAGTTCCTCCAAATCGTGGAAACCAATTACCCGGAGATTTGGGCGAACACGCGCGCGGAGTTTGGGCTCGTGCGCGATGATGGTGCGCGCGCGACGGTGCGCGTGCAGGTTTTTTCGAAGGAGGAGCGCGCGGATTACGACTACGGACTCGTGAAGGAACGCGACGGGGTCTGGCGGATCGAGAG
>CAMCHO010000314.1 GCA_945874455.1 Opitutus sp. GAS368
TTCAACATGGCCCTGATGAACCGCCATCTGGAACCGCAGATGGAAACCCTGTTCGTCATGCCAAACGAGCAGTTCAGCTACACCAGCTCCACCCTCGTCAAACAGGTCGCAAAATTCGGCGGCGACGTCGCGCATTTCGTCCCACCCAACGTCGCCACCGCACTCCGCACGGCGTTTCAATCCGCCTAAGTTCACGGCCTTTTGGCTCGAAATTTTCCCCGCGAGCCGACGTGCTCGCGCCATGACGCTGCCCCTGTTCCCCGTTCGATCGCTGTTTGCGTGTCTATTGTTTGGAGGCGCCCTCCACGCGGCCGCACCCGCCGGCTACTATCGGTTTCCGTCGCTCCACGCCGAGACAATCGTCTTCACCGCCGAGGGTGATTTGTGGCGCGTCGGGGTCGCCGGAGGCATCGCGCAACGCCTCACGAGCCATCCGGGCACAGAGCAACTGTCCGCGATCTCACCCGACGGTCAGTCCCTCGCCTTCACCGCCCACTACGAAGGCCAGTCCGAGGTCTGCGTGATGCCCTTGGCCGGCGGCCCACCCACTCGCCTCACCTACGAGGGCGAAGCCTCCGGCGCACTCGTCCGCGGCTGGACTCCCGATGGCCGCATTCTGTATAGCACCCCCCACTACTCGACCCTGCCCAGTCGCCAACTCGTCGCCCTTGAGCCGCGCACACGGGACCGCCGCTTCCTCCCGCTTGCGCAGGCCGACGAGGGTGCCTACGACGACACCGGCCAAACCTTATTTTTCACCCGCCTCGCCCCGCAGAGCAGCCACGCGAAACGCTACCAAGGCGGCACCGCGCAAAACCTGTGGCGCTACTCCCCGGGCGAGGTCGAGGCCACCCCGCTCACCGCGAATTTCGCCGGGACGAGCCGTTGGCCGATGTGGTCGCAGGGTCGCGTCTATTTCGCCAGCGACCGCGACGGAACGATGAATCTGTGGTCGATGCAGCCCGACGGCACCGACCTGCGCCCACTCACGAAGCACACCGACTTCGGCGTAAAGAACCCCAGTCTTCACCGCAGCCGCATCGCCTATCAAAATGGCGCCGATCTTTGGCTCCTCGATCTGGCGACGAGCCGCACCGCGATCGTGCCGATCACCCTCGCTTCGGACTTCGATCAAACCCGCGAAAAATGGGTGTCCAAGCCGATGGACTACGTGACCCATCGCGCCCTCTCTCCGACCGGCGACCGCGTCGCCCTCACCGTCCGCGGCCAAGTCTTCGTCGCTCCGGCCGGCCAGGGTCGCCTCGTCGAGGTCACCCGCCAAAGCGGCGTGCGCTATCGTGAGGCGAGTTTTCTGGGTGACGGCAAGTCGCTGCTCGTGCTCTCCGACGAATCCGGTGAGGTCGAATTCTGGCGCGCGCCAGCCAACGGCGTCGGCCCCCGCGAACAGCTCACCACAGACGCCAAGGTCCTCCGCCTGCATGGCGTCGCCTCGCCCGACGGCACGTGGATCGCCTCCGCCGAGCGCGATCAGGAGCTCTGGCTCTTCCATACCAAGACCGCCGAGAAACGCCGGGTCGCTTTCTCACCGAAACGCGATTTCGACTCCCCCGAGCTGGCCTGGTCTCCGGACGGTCAATGGCTCGCCTACCTCAATAGCGCGGACAACGGCTACGGCGTCATCTGGCTCTATAGCGTCGCCGAGGATCGCACAGTCCCCATCACCAGCGAACGCACCGACAGCAACCACGCCGCGTGGAGCCCCGACGGGAAATGGCTCTATTTCCTGTCCGCCCGTGCCCTCCAAAGCACCGTCAGCGCCCCGTGGGGCCTGCGTCAACCCGAGCCGTTCTTCGATCGCACCGTGAAGATTTACCAACTCGCACTTTCCGCCGACACCCTGCGTTCGCCGTTTCAACCCGATGACGAACTCTCCACCGCTAAAAAATCGCTGCCTACTCCGGAAAAAAAGGACGATGTCAAAGAGCCGAAGTCAGCTCCCAACGCCGATTCACCCAAAGCAAAAACATCCCAGCCTAAGCCGACCGTGGTGCAACTCGCCGGCCTTGCCGGCCGGTTATGGGAAGTTCCCGTCGCAGCCGGCAACTACTCGCATCTCACGGTCACCGACAAGGCCCTCTTTGTCCTTGATCGCTCGCGCAGCGGATCGGCCAGCCCGGAAACGGGCGCTCGCCTGCTCGGGATCGAAATCAAAAATAAGGACGTCGACACCAGCACGATTGCCGACGGTACCTCATCGTATGAGCTTTCCGCGGACGGGAAAAAAATTCTGCTCCGCCGCACTAACGACCTCTATGTCATCGACGCCGCCGCAAAGGCGCCCACCGGACTCGAAAAATCAAAAGTGAATCTCAGTGCGCTCAAGTTCTCGTTCCAACCACGCGAGAGCTGGCGGCAGATGTTCACCGATGCGTGGCGCTTGCACCGCGATTATTTTTACGACGCCGGCATGCACGGCGTCGACTGGCAGGCCAACCTTGCCAAGCACCTTCCGCTCGTGGACCGCGTGACCGACCGCGCCGAACTCAATGACGCCCTCACCTACATGATGAGCGAGCTCTCGGCGCTGCACACCAGCGTCCAGCCCGGCGATGTCCGCTTCGCTCCGGAAGAGGAAACCGCCCCGCCCGCCTCCCTCGGCGCCCGCCTCGTTCGTGATGATACCCGCGGCGGCTGGCGCATTATGGAAATCTACGAAGGCGACCCGGACTATCCCGACAAGGCCTCGCCGCTCACTCGACCTGGCCAGCGCATCGCCGTCGGCGATGTCATCGCCAGCATTAACGGTATCGCTCTCGTCACTACGCCTGATCCCGAGGCTTTGCTGCGCAATCAAGCCGGTCGCCAAGTCCTGCTTAACGTCCTCCCGTCCGGCGGCGGTGCGGCCTTCGACGCGGTGGTTACTCCCCTCAGCTCAGTCGACGCGAGCGCCTTGCGCTACACCGATTGGGAGCAGCAGCGTCGTCGCCGCGTCGACGCAGCGGGCGGCAACCAGATCGGCTACGTCCATCTCCGCGCGATGGGCTCGACGGACTACGCCCAATGGGCCCGTGATTTCTACCCGGTGGCCAACCGCCCCGCCCTGATTCTCGACCTCCGCCACAACCGCGGCGGCAACATCGATAGCTGGATCATGTCCCGCCTCATGCGGAAGGCGTGGATGTGGTGGGCCCCGCGCTTCGGCGACGTCAATGCCAACATGCAATCCACTTTCCGCGGCCATCTCGTCGTCCTCGTCAACGAGTCCACCGCCTCCGACGGCGAGACGATGGCAAACGGCCTTCGTCATCTCGGTCTGGGCACGATCATCGGCACGCGGACTTGGGGTGGTGGGATCTGGCTTCGCTCGATCAACACCCTGGTCGACAAGGGCATCATCAGCGCCGCCGAAAACGGTTCCTTCATTCCGGGCGAGGGCTGGGTCATCGAAGGCAGCGGCCTCACCCCTGACGTGATTGTCGACAACCTCCCGGCCGCCACCCATCGCGGCGAAGACGCTCAACTCACCGCCGCCATCACCACGCTCCAAGCCCTCCTCGCCAAAGATCCGCGATCAGTCCCGTCGCCTCCGCCCTACCCGAAACTCGCTCCTCCGAGGTAGGAGCCTGCTTGCGGGCGATTCTCCGAGGTAGGAGCCTGCTC
>CAMCHO010000315.1 GCA_945874455.1 Opitutus sp. GAS368
GACGACCCCTCAGACGCGCACGAGAACACCAAAAAACGCATCGCGCTCCGCCGAGGGACGCAATTGACCAGCGCAACCACCGGCCCGCAATCTTCCTCGCATGAAGCCCGTCCTTGAAGTCACCGGCCTGCGCGTGGAGCGCGGGAACACCACGATTCTCCACCACGTCGATTGGCGCGTCGCCCCGGGCGAACACTGGGTCATTCTGGGCGCCAACGGCTCCGGCAAGACTTCCCTCCTTAAAGCCCTCACCGGCTTCCTCTCACCCACCGACGGTGAGTTCTCCGTGCTCGGCCGGCGCTACGGCGCCGCCGATTGGCGCGAACTCCGCCTGCACATCGGCGTCGTCACCAGCGCGTTCACCGCCTCGATCCCCCTTTCCGAAGTGACGCTCGATACCGTGATCAGCGGCAAATACGCCCAACTCGACCTCTGGCACGCCGGCACCCGCGCCGATCGCGTCGCCGCACTGCGCCTGTTGCGCTCCGTGGGCCTCGCGCGCATCGCCCACCGTGAGTGGGCCTACCTCTCGCAGGGCGAGCGCCAACGCGTGCTCATCGCCCGTGCCCTCATGGCTCACCCGCAGCTCCTCATCCTCGACGAACCTTGCGCCGGGCTCGATCCGGTCGCGCGGGAAAAATTCCTCCGCTTCCTCGAAACACTCGCGCGCCGCCGCCGCGGTCCCGCCCTCGTCCTCGTGACCCACCATGTCGAAGAAATCACGCCTGCCTTCACCCACGCCTTAATGCTGCGGACCGGCCGCGTCGTCGCCGCCGGCCCGCGCGCGGAGGTCCTGACGTCGGCTCAACTCTCAGCCACTTTCCGCGCTCGGCTCCGTCTCGGCCGCACCGCCGGCCGCTACCGCCTCGGCTTCGCCAGCCCGTGAATCCCCGGCCGACATCATCGACGGCGCCGGACTCCCCAACGTCTAGACATTTCTCGGCCGCTGCTTCGCTGCAGCGCTGCTGATGATCCGGCGAACGGGATGCTCGGTTGAAGCATGAACTCAAGGGCATCGCGGAGGTGTCACCCGACAGGTGAGCCGCTCGCGCGTTTCATTTCCTCCTGACCTGCTCCGCGCGCTCCCCGCGCTCCGCGTTGCAACGGCCGTTTTTCGGTTGAGGGCGTCGTCCGCTCCCGCGTCGCCGCCTTACGTCGAGGCGCCGCCAGCAATATAGTTCCGCAGGTGCTCGGCCTCGGCGCGGTGCGTATCCGCCATCCAACGCGTGACGTCGCCAATCGAAATGACTCCGAGCAACTGCCCGTCCCGCACCACCGGCAGATGGCGGCAACGCTTCTCCGTAAAGATCGTCATGGTCTGCTCGATCGTCGCGTCGGTCGCGATGGTGATGACACCCGTGCTCATCACATCGGCCACGAGCGCCCCGCGCGGATCGATCCCGGCACCGACGACCCGGCGCAGCACATCGCGCTCGGTAAAAATGCCGACGAGACGCATGCCATCGAGCACGACGATGGCACCGATGCGGTGCCGGTTCATTTCCGCCACCGCGTCATAAATGCTGAGGGTGGGAGGGATGCAGTGCACGACAGCACCCTTGCGCTCCAACAAGGCAGAGATCGGTGTGTTCATAATTCTAAAAGAAACGAGCCGTGACCGGACGTGTAGGCTTCGGAGCAGCACCCAGCGTGCGGCGCTCCGGCTCCGCAGCAATCGCAAAGGCGGCCACCCCGAGAAAACTTTCCGTTGGCCACATCCCCTCGGATCGCCCCCGGCCAAACCCACCGTCCGCTCCCTGAATCGTCGACGCGCGCGGTTTTCCCCTTGCGGACAAAGACGGAACGCCGGCATCAACGACTCTTTTTTCCATGGCGACCCAAGAACTTTCCCTCGACTCGATCAACATTTACGGCGGCACCCAAGCCCGCGTCCAAACGACCGACGAAGCCGTGGAGAGTTACGCCGACGAGATGACGCAGGGTACGGTCTTCCCCCCGATCGAAGTCTATTTTGACGGCGCTACCTATTGGCTGGCTGACGGTTTTCACCGCTACCTCGCCACCAAACGCAACCAACGCCCGAAGATCCTTGCGACCGTCCAACCCGGCGGCCGCTCCGACGCCCTGCGTCACGCCCTCGGTGCCAACGCCACCAACGGCGTCTACCGCACCAACGCCGACAAACGCAACGCCGCCGAAATCGCCCTCGAAGAATGGCCCGACAAGGCCAACCCCGTCCTCGCCGAACTGTGCCGTGTATCCATCGATCTCGTTCGCCGCTGCCGCCACGAAATGGCCAAGGCCGGCAAGCTCGACCAGCCGGAGACCGTCACGGGCCGCGACGGCAAAGAGTATCCTGCGCAGCTCCAGCGCCAGCCTCGCGGCAAGACCGAAGGCCAGTCGAGCGACGCTTCCGCAGGGGGCGGCGGCGGATTCTCCAAAGGCAAATCTGACCCCGGCGCCGTCGGCGGTAGCACCATGGAGCTCGAGCGCGAAGCCCGCGCGATGATCCGCAAGGGCGAGATCAACCCCTTCGAACTGCCGACGCTCCTCACCGCCAATGCCCTCGATTACTCCGAGACCGTGATCAATCTGCTCGGGACCATGAAGCGCGACGATCCCCGCCGTAATGAGGGCCTCACCCGCATCAAACGCTGGGTCGATCAAGCCCTCGCCGGCGACGTGGCGCCCCTCACTTCGGCCGCATCCGACCCGCTCGACGCCGAGTCGTCCCGCGCCACCTAAGCCGTAGCCACGCAATCGACCGTAGCCGCCGACGTGAGGAGGCGGGATGAAAGGTGAGCCGGGTTCTCCGGCCTCGTCACCTCGGCCGCTACGCCGTTTTTCCGATTTCGACTGCACGGATCCACCTAAGGGCTCACGCCCGCACGGCCCAGCGGAGTTTCGCCGAGGAGCTGCGCGGGTTTGCCCGCCGCTCTTCGGGGCCCGCGCGGACCACCTCGTCGTTCGTCGCGGAAAAAATCCCCGCACTCACGCCGGCGCGAAAAGCATGTTTCACCCGGCGATCCTCACCGGAGTGAAACGTCAAACTAGCCACACGGCCGCCGGCGTTCAGGCACGAAGGAAGGTGGCGTAAGAAGAGATCAAGCACGCCAAACTCATCATTCACCGCGATCCGGATCGCCTGAAAAACACGGCGCACACCATCGTCGTCCGCCTCGGGATCGCGACGCCGGGAGTGCCTGCGGAGAATCGTCCGGATCAGATCGGCGAGTTGTACCGTGCGCGTGATCGGCGCTGCATTGCGGCCCGCCACCAATTCGCGCGCGAGTAATTCGGCCTGCGGTTCATCGGCGTTTTCCGTGAGCGCCACCGCCAGATCGATCGCCGACACCCGCGCGAGCCATTCCGTCGCCGACGGCGCGCGCGAGGGATTCAGCCGTAGATCCAGCGGGCCGTCGCTCTTGAACGTGAAGCCGCGCCCCGGATCATCGATCTGCATCGAGGAAACGCCGAGGTCGGCCAAAATGGCATCCGCTCCGCCCAGCCCGCGTTCCGCGAGCACCTTCGGCAAGCCCGCGAAATTCGAGCGGACCGCCGTAACCACCTCCTCGCCGTAGCCAGCCTCGCGCAGGCGCGCAGTCGTTTTCGGATGCTCGACCGGATCGACATCCAAGCCGATCAGCCGTCCACCGGG
>CAMCHO010000316.1 GCA_945874455.1 Opitutus sp. GAS368
GGCAATGCCGGCGGCCCCGGTTCACTCCGCGAGCAGCGATTGCACAATTACACGCTCTCCGCCGACTGGCAGCCCACGCGCAAGCTCAGCTTCAACCTCGCGCACCACGCCCAGCGCACGACGCTCACCACCCGAACGCTCGTCGGCAACGACCCCACGTTCCGCGGCGAGCCGAACACCACCCTCGGCCTCAACGGCCCGGCGAATCCCTTCGCTGGCCGGCTCTACGTCGAGGGAAATTGGCGCGGTGACATCCATTTTGGCGAGTACCGCGAGTCGCGCGTTTCCGCCACCTATGCGTTCGATCCGGAGCCAACGTGGCTCGGCCGTCATCGCCTGGCCGCGGCCGCGGCCACCTCCGCGCAAACCGATATCAATGAACTGTCCTGGCTCTCGCTCGTGGGCAGCCCGTTCGGCGCCCTCGCGAGTGCCGCGACCAACCGTATTGCCGTGCGCAATTATTTCACGGAAGGCCAACTCGACTCCTATCGCGCGGGCGACTGGCGGCAGCTGCCAAGGTCCTTTAACTTCGGTGGTCGCGCTTACCCGCTCGCCTTTGCGAACGACGCCGCCGGCGCCAACAACAGCGGCATGCGGCAGGACACCGAGAGCGGTCTCGCGGTCCTGCAAAGCTATTTCTGGCGCGATCGCTTCGTGACGACCTTCGGCTACCGCACGGATCGCGTCAGCGTGAACCAGTTCGGTTATTATACGGATTCCGCCATCGGCGATCGCCCCGATCGTGATCCGGCCAAATCCACGGTCACAAACGTCAACGCGAACACGCGCACCCTCGGCGCCGTCTTCCACGTCACCGACTGGTTTTCACTCATTGCCAACCAGTCCTCCAACGTTGGGGTACCGCCGCTCGCGCGCACGGTGTTTCCGCTCGGCAATCTCGCGCCGCTCTCGCACGGCCGAGGCGAGGACTACGGCATCGGGCTCGATGTACTCGGCGGGCGCCTGAGCGCGCGCCTCGTGTACTTCAAGGCAGAGGAGCAGGGACGCATCACCTCGACCGGCATCGCCGGCGCGCCGGGCCTCAACACGCGCGTGATGGACGCCTTCGCCAGCGTGCTGGCTGGAACTGGCCGCCCGATCAGCTCGGCCGACTGGGCCGCGATCTATAAAGCCTACACGCCGCCAGCCAACGCGGTCGCGTCCGATTTCGTGTCACACGGCTACGAGGCGCGTATCACCGCCAACCTTACGCGCCAGTGGCGGCTGTTGCTCAATTATTCCTACACCGACTCGCTCCGCACGCGCCTCGGCAACGAAATGGTGGACTGGTATGGCCTCACGTCCGCCGCCGGCGGCGTGCGCCTCGTGCAAGGTGTGAAGCAGGATGCCACCGGGCGCTACGTGATTGATCCGAGTGCCTATCTGCCCGGCGGCACCGTCGCCAAATGGATCGCGCTCGGCGCGACGACCCCCGCGGCCAATCCCTCGACGCTCACGACGGGCACCGGCGGGACGACGGTCGCTCAGGAAATTTTCGATTTCACGGAGTCGGTGAGCAACACGAAGGAAGAAAACGAAAAGCGCTGGGGTGTGCGCCCGCACAAGGCGAGTGTGTTCACCGCCTACGATTTCAAGTCCGGCCGCCTCAAGGGGCTCACCATCGGCGGCGGCGGCTACTGGCGCAGCGCTAATGTCATCGGCGCGAATGCCGCCGGCCGCGAAATCACCGGCAAGGAAATCTCCTCCGCTGAGGCGATGCTCGCGTACTCCTGCTCGTTCGCGCGGCTGCCGGGCCGCGTGCGCTTCCAGGTCAACGTCTCCAATCTCCTCAACAAAACGGAGATCATCCCCGTGCGCATCGCGACGGGCACCGGTGCACGTGATGGCTTCCTGCTGCCCGGTAGCGGACGCGGCCTCGCCTACAGCCGCTATGATCTCGTGGCCCCGCGCGAGGTGAAGTTCACGACGACGTATTCGTTTTGAAGTTCGGATCGGAGCAGGTGCGCGTGCGCGGATCGGACCGCAGACCACCGCGGCGTTTCAGCGTCACGGCGAACTCTGGAGGAAGGCGAGGAGGTCGAGAATTTCGCTGGCTGAGAACGTGTCCAACAGGCCGGGGGGCATGAGGGAGATTTTCGACGGCGTGATCGTGACGATTTCGGATTCCTTAAGGCGCACACCCTGCGCGGGGTCGAAGAGATTTTCCGTGAGGACAAGACCCTGTTCCGTGTAATTGATGATGCGGCCGGAGAGGCTGCGGCCGTCGCGGAGGGCGACTTCGGAGGTGCCGTATTGGTCGCTGATTTCGCGGCTGGGTTCGACGATGGCCTCGAGGAGATCGCGGGTGGCCAGGCGTGAGCCGGCGGCGGTGAGATCGGGGCCGAGTGCGCCGCCCTCGCCATTGCATGTGTGGCAGGCGAAGCAGCCCGCAGCGGCAAAGACCCGCCGGCCACGGGCAACGTCGCGCGTGCGGGCAGACTTTGCGACGAGCGTGGTCAGTTCGGCGACGGTCCACGGGTGGCTCGCGGTGCGTGGCGTACTAGAAAAAGTGATATGGCTCGAGGCGAGGGTGGCCGCGAGAGATTGTTCTAAAGCAACGCGGTCGGATGCGGGCGCGGAGGAGACGGCCTCCTTGCGCAGTTCCTTTAAAAGCAACGTGAAGCTGGAGCCGCCGCGCCAACCGCCGGTGCCGTGCAGCCACGCGAGGTAACGCGTGCGTTGGGCGGGCGTCCACTCGGAGAGGCGCGCGCGCAGGGAGCGAACGAGGTCGAGTTGCGCTTCATGGGTGACGGCGCCTTCGAGGGCGGTGAAGCCGCGCACGATAGCCTCGGGCGCACGGAGGAACACGAGGAGTTCGAGGAGCGTCGCGTCACGGGTGGGATTCGCGGCAGGAAATAGCGGCGAGAGGAGGGTGGCCCACGTAGCCCGCTGTGCGGGGGAAATTTCGCCGCCGCGGATCAGCGTCAGCGAGAGGATCCGCAGCGCCTCGTTGCGCAGAGCGGGCTCGAGGGTGGGCGTGAAGTGGCGCTGTAGCGCGACAAGGAGTTTTAACTGATGCGTCGCGGCGTCGACCCGCGCCAGCGCGAGCAAGGCGGCGAGTGCGGGACGGGGAGCGGTTTCGGAGAGGGCACGCTCGGCCCACGTCGCGACGGGTTGTGCTTCGAGGGCGGTGCGGGCGCTGCGGCGAACGATCGGGTCGGCGTGCGAGAGCGCGGGCCAGACGGTGGCGAGGGCGGCGGGGTCGGCGCGGCCGTGAAACTTTTCGAGGGCGACGCGCAGGGCTACTTCGGGCGGAGAGGCGGCGAGGGCCTGCGTGGGTTGCGCTGTTTGCGCGTCGCGCGTCGGATCGCCCGTCCACGTGAGACGATAAATGGCGGACTGGGTGCGCCGGCCGCCGGTGGCGAAATAGAGCGCCCCGTCCGTCGGGTTCACGCAGATCGCGGTGACGGGCAGCGGCACGCTCGTGACGATCGCCTCTGGCGTTGCTCGGAAACCGGCGCCGTCGGGCGTGAGCTGGAGTGCGAGGATGCGACCGTAACTCCAGTCGGCGACCCAAAGCGCTTCTCGATAGTGGGGCGGGATTTTCGCTGCGCTCGGAAACAGCACGGCGGTGGGCGAGCCGAGGCCGAGCGGTAACACGGCGGGCCAGCCGTCAGG
>CAMCHO010000317.1 GCA_945874455.1 Opitutus sp. GAS368
CACATTTGCTCGCGTCCTGCGCGGTGGCCCGCTGGCGTTTCAGACTTTTCCGTGAACACACTTCTACTTTGGGATATCGATGGCACCCTCGTCGCCTCCGGCGGCGCCGGTATGCGCGCACTCCGCACCGCGCTGCTCCGCACCTTCGCGATCGACGGCTCCCTCGAGGACATCGACTTCGGAGGCCGCACCGACCGTTGGATTATGCGCCGCATCTTCGGAAAATTTGGGCTGCCCGCCACTGAGGAAAACTTTACCCGCTTCCTCGACGGGTACCTCGCCGAACTGCCCGCCGAGCTCGCCAATCCCCACGCCCGCGTCCTTCCTGGCGTGCGCGCAATCCTGGCCACCGCCGGCGCACGTCCCGACGTCGCTCAAGGCCTGCTCACCGGTAACGTCGAGCGCGGCGCCCGCACGAAACTCAGCCACCACGGTCTGTGGGACCACTTCCCCTTCGGTGCCTTCGCCGACGACAGCGAGTTCCGCAACGAGCTCGGGCCCCACGCCCTCCGCCGCGCTCACGCCCACACCGGTGTCCACTTTCCCCCTACGCGCACGTGGATTATTGGCGACACTCCGCACGACATCGCCTGCGCCCGCGTGATCGGCGCCAAAGCGATCGCTGTCGCCACCGGCACCCACACGGCCGCAGAACTCGCGGCGCACTCCCCCGACGCCCTACTCGCAGATCTGGCCGACGCCGCCGCCTTCTGGAACATCATCACGTCCTCGTCCTGACTTGTCCTGCTCACTGTCACCCGTCACCTGTCTCTCGCCATGAAACTGTTCACCATCGCCATCGGCTCCGACCACGCCGGCTTCGCTTACAAAGAAGCCATTAAAGCCCTGCTCCTTGCCGAGGGCCACACAGTGCGTGACTTTGGTACCCAGACCGACGCCAGCTGCGACTACCCCGATTTTATCCGCCCCACCGCCGAAGCCGTCGCCCGCGGCGAATACCAACGCGGCATCGTCCTCGGCGGCTCTGGCAACGGCGAAGCCATCGTCGCCAACCGCGTGAAGGGCATCCGTTGCGGCCTCTGCTGGAACGAACAAGTCGCGATCTGGAACCGCACCCACAATGACGGCAACTGCCTCTCCCTTGGCCAGCGCACCGTGACCGAAGCCGAGGCCCTGCACATCGTGAAAGTCTGGCTCGCGACCGAATTCGAAGGTGGCCGCCACCTCGCTCGTATTCAAAAAATCGACGCCGTCTGAGCCTCGCGTCGTTTCACGCCCCGCCCCGTAGCTGCGAGCGCCAGCGAGTGGACGCGCCGTCGCCGGGCCGGCGCTCCGCTTGCGGCAGGCGTTCGTCATTCATTTGACGACCGCTGGCTAGCGTTGGGGACCGTCCCCGACCGTCGTTTTGCTTTCCGGCCCAATCCGCGCCGCGTTGCGGATCAGCCTCATTGCATCCTATTTAAAGCCGCACCGTCAAACCGCTCACATGCCCCTTGCCTACCAGCATATTTTCGAGCCGGGCACCGATCCGTCCGCGCCGCCTTTGCTGTTGCTCCACGGGACCGGCGGCACCGAACACGATCTCCTCCGCCTCGGTCGCGCGATCTCCCCGGGCTCCGCTCTCCTGAGCCCCCGAGGGAATGTCAGCGAAAACGGCGCCGCGCGTTTCTTTGCCCGCATCGCCGAGGGCGTTTTCGATCCCGACGAGATCATCCAACGCACCCACGCCCTCGCCGATTTTCTCCTGGCCGCTGAAAAGCGCTACGCGTTCGACTTGCCGCGCCTCACGTCGGTGGGCTTTTCCAACGGCGCCAATATCTCCGTCACCCTCATGCTCCTGCGCCCGGAACTCCTCGCTCAAGCCATCTTGCTGCGCGGCATGGTCGTGCTCGATCAAACCGCCGCGCCCGGCTCCCTCACGGGCAAACGCGCGCTGCTCCTCAACGGCAGCGTCGACCCGCTGGTTCCGCTCGATCATCCGCCCCGCATGGCCAACCTCCTCCGCGCTGGCGGCGCTGATGTCACGGTCCATCTGATACCCGCCAGCCACCAGTTCACCCCTCAAGATCTCGCCGCCGCGAAAGACTGGTTCGCCGCCGGATGTCGGTAAAATCGCCGCCCGCCGGAACCTGGGCCCGGTCGGTCGCGTGCTCGCCCCCACGTCATCCCAACGTCATTTGAGGTTTTAACTGCTGGTAGCTGCGACCGTAAGCGAGTGGTGTCTCGACAACCGCACGCGCACCCTATTTCCGCAACCACGCCAGCGTCACATCCGTAAAATCAGTAAACACCCCGTCGCTCCCCGCGTCGCGAAACAGCGCCACATGCAGCGCATCCGCCGACGGACAATTCTTCGGCAAATCATCCACGCGGATCGTGTAGGGATGCACCGCGAGTCCGCTCGCGTGAGCCCACTTCACCAAGTCGGTCAGTTTCTTTTCGCCCGCACTCGACCACGTGACGATGCGCCCGATCGCCGGACCAATCCCGTCCACGATCGCCGCCAGCTCCTTCAAGCCCTCCGCCGTGCAGAGCGTGTCATGATCGACTCCGTCCGCGTCTTGCCCTCGCCCATTGAGCAGCATCACCAGCCGTCCTTTCCATCCGAGTTCGCCTCGGATGCGCTTCACTTCGGTCAGTTCGAAACACTGAAGAAAGCAGGCGTCCTGTTTGGTCGTGTAGCCGTAGCGGGCGAGAATCGGGAGGACGACGCGGCTGATGTCGTGCCCCTGCTCGCGATGCCATTTCGGTTGTTTGATCTCCGGGTAAATACCCACGTTGCGGCCCAGGCTGCGATTCAGCCCTTGGATGAGTTGCAGCTCTTCCTCCAGCGTCGAAACATGAAACTCCGCCGCCGAGGTCTCCGACGGATAGCGCTTCACAAAAACCGCCTTGCCCGACTTGGCGTTGAAACGCTCCGCCACCCGCAGCTGCTTGAGTTCCGCGAGCGTGAGATCGAGCACATAGAAGCGCCCATCGGCACGCTTTCGGTCCGGAAAACGTTTCGCTACATCCGTGACTGTATCGAGGTAAATGTCATGCAACACCACCGGCACATCGTCCTTCGTCAGCACGATGTCCTGCTCCAAAAAATCCGCGCCGAGCCCGTAAGCCAAGGTCTTCGCCGCCTGCGTATGCTCGGGGAGGTAGCCGCTCGCACCCCGATGCGCGATGACGAGGGCTCGCGTTTCCGCCGCGAGAGCCGAGGCCGCGCAGGCGAAAAAAACGCCAAGTAACGACAGGTAAGAGCCCGCTTGCGGGCGATGGTCGGTAGTTTTCGATTTCATGTGTGAAATAAACGCCCGCCAGCGGGCTCCTACGTTGGCTTCCGCCCGAGTGTCATCGCACTAAACACCATCGTGAGCACACAGCACACCATCATCGTGCCAAACACCCCGTTCCAACCCCACGTATCGGCGATCCAACCCACGCCCGCACCCGAAGGCGCCGAACCGAGGAAGTAGCCGAAAAAGCCCGTGAACCCCGCCGCCGTGCCAGCGGCTTTCTTCGGCACGAGATCAAGGGCGTGCAACCCAATCATCATGATCGGCCCGTAAATGAAAAATCCGATCGCGATCAGCGCGGCCATATCGATCCAGTAAGGTCCGCGACCATTGAGTCCATAGACCACCA
>CAMCHO010000318.1 GCA_945874455.1 Opitutus sp. GAS368
GAGACATAGCTCCAACCAGCCGGCAGCACCACGGTGAGATCATAAATCGCAGTGCCGGTAAACGCGGCGGCCCAAGTGAGGGTGACCTGCCCACCCGCGGCGTTGAGCATGGCCGCGTTCGGCGTCAGCGTCGCGGATTGCGCAAGCCCGCTCGAGCGGGTGACAACCAAGAGGACCAAGGCGAGGAAGAGGTGGCGAAGCTTCACGGAAGAAAGACGCGATGACGGCATTGACCCGGAAAATCGCAAGACGCTTCACCGTGAGGACCGGTGGTTCGCGGCAGGCAAGCGGCCAAGAAAAAGTCTCCGCCCAACGAAGTCTTTTCGAACCGGCGGGGAGCCGTCCCACCCACACCCGCGTTGTTCAGCAACGGTCCCGGAGAAAAACCATCGGCATTCCACTTTACCTTGAAGCTGACCTTACCCGGCTTACACGAAGTCGCCTGCTGGGGCGCCGTTGTGATCAACATCTGTCGGCGCAGACCACCCAGGTACGGCGAACGTCAGTCCACCTCAGCTGCGAACCTTCAGGGGGCGAAAACGGCAGACGGAAAGTCCGCCCGACGCTCACCGCAACAGCGTCGCGCCACCATCGATGTCGTAGGCCGAACCCGTAATAAACGAGGCCTCGTGGGAGCACAGGAAAGCCACCAAGGCAGCAATCTCAGCTGGTTCGCCCATCCGCCCGATGGGTTGCGCGGCGGAAAGCTTGGCAAACATCTCGGCTTCCTTACCCGGATAATTTTTCGCGATAAACCCATCGACAAACGGCGTATGGACGCGCGCTGGGCAGACGCAATTGCAGCGGATCCCTTGGTTCACAAAATCCCGCGCGACCGAAAGCGTCATAGTGAACACCGCGCCCTTGCTCATCCCATAGGCAAACCGATCGGCGAGCCCCACCCGTGAGGCGAGCGACGCCAAATTCACAATGGCCCCGCCGCCCGCAGCCAGGAGTTTTTGCACGCCGAAATGCAGCCCGTGATAAACGCCCTTCACGTTCACCGCGTAGATCCGGTCGAGATCCGCCGCCAGCGTGTTCACGACATTGCCGATGTGGGCGATCCCCGCGTTATTGACCAGCACGTCGAGCCGTTCGAGCGAAGCAAACGCGGCCCCCATTTCCTCGGTATGGGAAACATCCGCCGCGAGCACCTGCGCCGAGCCGCCCGCCGCCACAATCTCCGCCACGGTCTCGGCCCCCGCCTCGGCGCTCCGTTCCAACACCGCGACGCGCGCACCCTCCGCGGCGAGCCGCACGGAGATCGCGCGACCAATGCCCGAGCCACCACCGGTGACGAGTGCGTGTTTACCGGCGAAACGTTGGGGGAAGGGTATCATGCGCCCAAGGTAGGAGCGTGCGTGCACGCGATTCGAGATATTTCCTTCCCCACCCGGCCACAATCCGCCTCACCACCGCGTCGCCTTAAATTTCCAGCCCGGCACTTTCTTCTGCATCTCGGGTTCGTCGTTGCGCTCGGTAAATCCGCAGCGCCGGTAGTTATCCGCCGCTTTTGCGAGCGCCACGCGATCCAACTCCACGCCGAGGCCCGCGCCTTTCGGGAGCGCCACGCAACCGCCTTCGATTTTCATGCGCCCGCCGATAATAATATCCTCCCACTGCCACGGGTAATGGGTGTCGAGCGCGTAGCTGAGATTCGGCATAGCCGCTCCGAGGTGAGTCATCGCCGCGAGCGAGATACCACCGTGGTTGTTCGAGTGCATCGACACGCCGCGACTGAAAATCCGGCAGTGCGCCGCCAGCTCCATCGAGGCGCGCAGCCCGCCCCAGTAGTGGTGATCCGTCAAAATAATATCCTCCGACGCGTGCTTTACACTGCCCGGCAAATCGTCGAAGGACGTCGTGCACATATTCGTCGCGAGCGGCGTTTTTAAGGCCCGCCGCACCGCCGCCATACCTTCCTGCGTGCGACACGGATCTTCGAGGTATTCGAGAATCCCCTCCATCTCGCGACCGTATTTGATCGAAGTCTCGACCGTCCACAGCGCGTTAGGATCGAGCCGCAACGGCACGCCGGGCCCGAAGGCTTCATGCAACGCCTTCATCGCGGCAACCTCCTGCGCGGGCTCGAACACCCCGCCCTTCAGCTTGATCGATTCGAAACCGAATGCCTTCACCATGGCCTGCGCCTGCGCGACGACGCCCGCCGGATCGAGCGCCGCCGCTTGTCGCGCCGCCGCCCAGCCCGTCGCCTCCGGGTCGGTGCCAAACGCTAACTCGCCGCCCGCTCCCTCGTATTTGTAAAACAAGTAGGCCGAATACGGCACGCGCTCCCGCACCACGCCACCCAGCAGAGCCGCCACCGGCACGCCAAACGCCTTGCCCTGAATATCCAGACACGCCACGTCGAGTGCACTGTAAACCTGCACGCGCGTCCGTCCATCCCACGGTTTGTCCCCGCGTGAAACCGACGTCTCGGGTGAGCACCGCTCCGCGAGCCGCGCCCGCAGCCCATGCCAATTCCGCGGATCCGCGCCGATCACGACATCGCGCACGGCTGCGAGCGCCGCGTCCACCGCCACGCTACCCGGAACCTCAGCGAGCCCCGTCAGACCGTTGTCCGTCTTCAACTCCACGACCGTGCGCAAACAATACGGCGCGTGCAGCCCAGCAGCGTTGAGCAGCGGCGGATCGCCGAGCGCGATCGGCGTGATGTGCATTTCCGTGATCTTCATGGTGCGGTTTTCAGAGTGTGGTCAGGGCGCGGAGTGAGGGCGGGCGTTACCCCAGCCATTCGGCGCAAGGGACCGTCGCGTTATTTCCCGCGCAGGGTGGCCAGACTAGCCAACAGCCCGGCACGCACGCTGCCACCGTCGCTGCCGAGGGCGACAAACGTGTAACCGAGGTCGCGACACTTCGCGACGAGCGCGGGATTGTGCACGAGAATGCCCGCCGCCTTCCCGTGTTTCTTCGCCGCCGCGCTCACCTTTTCCAGCGCTGCGATGAAGCGCGGATGATCGAGTTGATCGCGGATGCCCATGTTGTAGCTCAGATCCGTCGGACCGACGAAGAGCACATCCACGCCGTCAACCGCCGCGATTTCCTCGCAGTTGTCCACCGCCTCGGGTGTTTCGATCTGCGTGACCGTCAGGAGCCAATTGTGCGCGTTGAGATAATATTCCTCAAAGCCGCCGCCAAAGCCCGCCGACCGCTGGATTTTCGCGATACCGCGCACGCCGAGCGGCGGATAACGCATCGCGGAAACCGCCGCGCGCGCCTCGGCCGCCGTGCTCACCCAAGGTGCCATCACGCCGTGCGCGCCCATGTCGAGCGCTCGCTTGAATCGCGGCGTCTCATTGGCCGCGATACGCACGATCGGCACCGCCTGAGTGCCACCCACCGCCTGCAATTGGTGCAGCAACGTGTCCTCGCCACCCGGCCCGTGCTCATGATCCAGCAACAGCCAATCGTAGCCGCAATCCCCGGCCATCTCCGCCGTAATCGGTGAACCAAGATTGATAAACGTGCCGACGACCCATTCACGGGCGAGGACGCGGGCGCGAAAGTTTCCAGTGATTTTCATAAGGGTTCAGAGCGCTGTATAGAGCCGATAGAGGGCCTGCGT
>CAMCHO010000319.1 GCA_945874455.1 Opitutus sp. GAS368
CCCACTCACTCCCCACTCCCCCACTCACCCATCATGACACCCATCAACCGCCGCACCGCTATCAAACTGACCGCCGCCGGAGTCGGCGCGCTTGCCCTCAAGCCTGTCGCGTCTTTCGCCCAAGCCACACCGCAGCCCTTTGGCGCGGATTTCCCCGAACTCGACTCGCTCGCGACCGGCGAATGGTGGACCAAAGGCACCGGTGCGGCGGCCGCCGGCAAAAGCAAAAATAAGGGCAAAGGCCAGCCGCCGCCCCCGCCCCCGCTGATGGATGTGCCCCGGGATCAAGTCGTCGCCTTCGCGCTGTATACTCAGCAGGGCGGCGTGATGAAAATGACTGCGCAGCTTTTCCCACTGAAGCCCGGCGAGCCGCTCGAGGCGCGATTGGAAGTGCAGCGTGATGGCGCGTGGATCGAGATCGCACAAGCGAAGGTGCTCTACCCCGGTTGGGACGTCCATTTTCGCGTGGAGAAATGGGACGCGACGAAGGACGTGCCCTACCGCGTACGCCATGGCGCGAAGGCGATGTTCGACGGTTTGATCCGGCGCGATCCGGTGGATAAGAACGAGATCGTCGTCGCGAACATGTCGTGCAATTCCAGCCGCACCGGCGGTCAGCGGCCCGAGATCATCGACAATCTCAAGGCGCAGAATCCCGATTTGCTTTTCTTCGCCGGAGACCAGACCTACCGCCACACCGAGCACACGGTCGGCTGGATCGAGTTCGGCCTGCAGTTCCGTGACGTCCTGCGCGACCGTCCGAGCGTCTGCATCCCGGACGATCACGATGTGGGCCACGGCAATCTCTGGGGCGAGAACGGCAAGCGGTGTCAGCGACCCGATGGCGCCGACGGGGGCTACTTCTACCCCGTGGACTACGTGAACCAGGTGCAGCGCCAACAGTCCTGGAACCTGCCCGATCCCGTCGATCCCGCACCCGTCGAGCGCGGCATCACGGTCTATTTTACCCGCCTGCGAATCGGCGGCGTGGACTTTGCCATTCTCGAAGATCGCAAGTTCAAGAGCGGCCCGTTCGGCAAAATCCCGGAGATGGGCCCGCGCCCCGATCACATCAACGATCCCGCCTACGACCCGAAGACCGTGGACCTTCCCGGCCTGCAATTGCTCGGCGCGCGTCAGGAAAAATTTCTCCGCGAATGGGGGCAGGACTGGGCCGAGGCGGAAATGAAGTGCGTTCTTTCTGCCACCGCTTTTTGCGGCGCCGTTCACATGCATGGCAAGCGTGACAACCGCCTGCTCGCCGACCTCGATTGCAACGGCTGGCCGCAGACGCCCCGCAACCGCGCGCTCGAAGCAATCCGCCGCGCGTGGGCCGTGCATCTCTGCGGCGACCAGCATCTCGCAGTCGTGGTGAAAAGCGGCATCAAGGAATTCGGCGACGGCCCCTACGCCTTCACCAGTCCGGCGCTCGTGAACACCATCTACGGTCGCTGGTGGCATCCGCTCGATGAAAAGGCCGGCCCGAATCCGGTGCCCGGCAGTCCGTTGCCCTGGACCGGCGATTTTAAAGACGGCCTCGGCAACAAACTCAGCCTGATGGCCTACGCCAATCCACAGGACGTCGCCGATGAAAAACAGCGCGCCGACGGCTACGGCATCGCCCGCTTCGACAAGCGGAAGCGCACCATCACGTTCGAGTGCTGGCCGCGATTCTCCGATGCGAAACAGGGCGCCAAAGCGCAATTCCCCGGCTGGCCCATCACCGTCGCGATGGAGGCGAACGACGGACGCAAAATCACCGGCTGGCTGCCGGAGCTGGTGTTTGCAGGCGCCCCGAATCCCGTCGTGCAAGTCATCGAGGAAGCGACGGGCGACATCCTCTATACCGTCCGCGCCCAAGGCGGCCGCTTCCATCCGCGAGTCTATTCCACCAGCAAACACACCATCAAAATCGGCGCGGACAAGCCGACCACGCAAACCTTCGCCGGTCTGCAACCCAAGCCGAAGACCGAGTCAGGGCAGCAAGCCGTGAAGCTGTGAACATCAGACCCATCCACCCTTGCTTCACCGAACGTCCGACTCAGCGTAACAAAACACCCTCCACGCCTTTCATCGATCGCCGCCATTTCCTCCGCGGCCTGGGAATGGCACTCGCACTCCCGGCGTTCGAGAGTCTCAACGTGGGCTTTGCAGCCACCGCTCCGAAGGCCGATCCGCGCCGGCTGCTCTGCATCGGCAATCATCTGGGCTTCTGGCCCGAGGGGTTTTTCCCGAAGACGAATGGGCGCGAGTTTACACTCAGCAAGACGCTCGCCCCGTTGCAGGCCTATCGGCAGGACTTCACCGTTTTCTCCCATCTCGATCACGATGCGAAGGGTGGACACGGCGCCGTGCATTCGTTCCTGACCGGCGTGAAAAAGGAAGAGTCGGCGGGATTTCCTGAAAAAAATATTTCGATCGACCAGGTCGCCGCAGAACACGTCGGCTCCGCGACGCGCTATCCCTCGATCACCGCGGGGTTGGCCGAGGGCACGGACATGTGCTGGAACCGCGCGGGCGTGCGCATCCCGCCGGTGAATAATCCCGCGCGTTTGTTCGACGCGCTCTTTGTCGAGGCGAGCGCGGGCGCCAAGGTCGCGGAGCGCGAGCGTCTGTCGCACCGCGCCAGCGTGCTCGATGCGTTGCGCGAGTCGGCGAAGCACTTGGGCGGAAATCTGGATGCGGCGGACCGCAGCAAACTCGACCAATATCTGACGTCGGTGCGCGACGTAGAGCGGCGGCTGCAAATGTCCGAGGCGTGGCTGGGGCGGCCGAAGCCGAAGTCGCCCATCAATGCGATCACGGACGCAGAGCGATTGCAGATCGAAGAGATGCCGCTGTTTTTGGATTTGATGGCGCTCGCGCTGCAAACGGATTCGACGCGCGTGGCGACCTTTGAAGTCCCGCTGCAATTTCACACGACCGACCTGAATGTCGGCGGCTATCACGGTCTGTCCCATCACAGTAAACAGGAGGGCCTGCTTACCCAACTGCAGATCGTTGAGAAATACTTGATCACGCAGTTCGCGCACTTGTTAGGAAAGCTGAAGGAAGCGGGTCTGCTGGACAGCACGCTTGTGGTGATCGGCAGCGGCATGGGCAACGGCTCCACCCACTCCAACCGCAATCTCCCGGTGATCCTCGCCGGAGGCGGCCTCCAGCATCAGGGCCACGTCGTATGTCCGGCGGAGGAGCGCAAACGTATCCAGTTGTCCAATCTCTGGCTGTCCTCGCTCCAGTGGTTCGGCGTGGAGCGCGAGCGCTTCGGGCGCAGCACGGGCACGTTTTCGCCAATGAAGATCGGGTGACCATGAAGCCGCCTTTGTCCGGGTTCAGCCTCCTTACTTTTCGCGGGTTGCTTTCGCTCGGTGCGGTTTTGGGTGTCGCCTCGCTGGCATCCGCTGCACCGCTCGAACCGTTTCTGCGGGAGTACTGCATCAAATGCCACGGCCCCGAGAAACAGAAGGGCGACCGGCGGTTCGATTCGCTCACCGCCACAATCAAGACTCCGGACGAGGCGCTGCTCTGGCAGGAGATTCTCGATCAGCTCAACCAGGGCGAGATGCCGCCGCA
>CAMCHO010000320.1 GCA_945874455.1 Opitutus sp. GAS368
GGAAGCTTTGAAATGTGCTTTGCAACAGCTCCTCCAGCCCATCGAGCGCGAGATTCGCGAGCTGTCGGCGAGAGGATTACGCCTTGCGGTGTTCCGGCTTCCGTCGCGAACCAAGTCCGACCCTCGACGTATATCGCTGGTGCCGTGCAACTGGACTAGAAATTGGTGGCGATATACGTGCAACTGGACGCCGCCGACAATTCCGGTCACCGCGGCATAGCCCTTGGTCAGATGTGTCACCATTCTTAGCGTGCGTCTCTCGTAATGGTGACCATTACGAACGTTTGAGAGGCGCTCGCTGCGACCTGCTGATCCTCTCCCTACGGTAACTCGTAGACTTCCACGATGGCGGTGCCGGCGCTGGAGCCGACTCCGCTGACGCGCGCACTATAGGGACCGGGCGCAAGGGTTACGAGGAGCACGGCATCTTTGGTCGCAGCGTCCGCGAGGGCGAAGGCGCCGACCGAGGCGGCGGCGTCCATGAGTTGGGAGTCGCCGCCCCAATTGTCGTTCTCCGTGATCTTGGAGCCCGTTTCTTGGTTGAACAGTTCCAGCTTGGGATCGGACATGACACCGCTGAGGCGGAAGATCGTGCCGAGCGAGGGGCCGATGCCGCGCACGAGGACCGTGCGAGCAGTCGAACCGCGGAGCACGAAGCCTACGGTGAGATTGGCACCGGCGTCGATTTGCGTGAGTGACGAGAGGTTGATGAGGCGCGGGCTGGTCGCGGTGCGTCCCGTGCTTTGATCGTAGATTTCGGCGATGACGAGGCCGCTGGTGTCAGCCTTGCCGGTCACCTGCACGGTGTAACCACCAGGCGCTGCATTGGAGAGGGCGGAGCTGTCGAGGCTGTTGGCGGGAAGGGCAAAGGCGCCCACCGCGGCAAAGGCCGCGTTGAGCGGAGCGCCACCGCCCCAATTGTCGTTGTCCGCGATGGGCGCGGCGACACCGGAGGCGTTGATCGTGAGGACGGGATCGACGAGGACGCCGCCGATGCCGAAGCCTGCGGGTGGCGGAAGGCCAAGCGTCGGACCGACTGCGCGGATGAGGAGAGGGAGCGAACCGGAAAAATTCAGCGGACCGACGACAGCGCCGACGGTGAGCACTTTGTCGCCCGGGCCGGCCGTGGTGAGGATGGACAGGTTGACGAGGCGGCCGAGGTCCGTGGTCGCGACCGGGTTCACGATGAGTGTGGCGTCGCGACTGGTGGTTGAGCCCGCGGAGTTGGTGGCGATCACCCGATAGGTTCCTGCGTCGAGGGCACTCGCGTTGAGCACAACGAGGTTGGCAGACGTAGCGTTGAGGAGATTCCCGTTGTTGCGCTGCCAGCGATAGGAGGTGGCGCCCGTGGCGGTTGAATTGAAGACCACCGTGGAGCCAATGCCCACCGTGACCGAGGCGGAGGGCAGCGTCGTAAACGCGGGTGAGCCCACCGCCGTCGAGTTGACGGTAAGAATGGCCGATTCGCTCACGGTGGTGCCGGCCGAGTTGGTGGCGGCCACGCTGTAGGCACCGGCCTGCCCAAGCTGGACATTCGTGAGGGTGAATGAGACGCCGACGGCGGCAGGGATCGCGACGCCATCTTTGCGCCATTGAAATGTCGGGGACGGCGTGCCACTCGCCGAGGCGGTGAACGTAACGTTGCCACCGACCGCGATGGTCCGACTCGCCGGTTGCAGCGAAAAAACTGCGGTGACCGGGGTGGCGGGGGCGATGACGAAAGCGACCGTGGTGGGGCCGTAGGCATCGCCGCGCGCGCCGGCATTTTGGTAGGCGGTAATCTCCGCGACGAACGTGCCACTGGCGGTTGGCGTACCGCTCAGGGTGCCGGCGGAGCCGTTGAAAATGCCATTGGCAGCAACGCCGGTGATCGTGACACCGGGCGGGAGTTTCGTGACGCGATAAGAGCCGGGCGAAGCAGGGGAACCGCTAACGGAAAAGGCGACCACGGGGACCGCCGCGCCGACGGTGCCGGAGACCGAGTTGCTGCTGACGACCCACTGCGTCGCGCCTGCGAGCGAGTGGACGGCGCCGAGCGAAGCGACGGCGGTGAACGCGGAGCGCAGCACGTGGCCGACGGGAGACGCGTGTGCGAGCGACTCAGCGGTGGAGACGACGCGCAAGAGCGGCGTGCGCTGGAGCAGCGCAAGCAGCGCGGCGACGGGGAGATTGATCCACGGGAGGTAGCGATGGAAACGGAGGAGAAATTTCACGAAGGAGAAGAAGGAACGAGGAGACGGAAAAGCGAGCCGAAGTGTGAGGCGACGGGGTCGCTCAGTTGCAACCGCACCCGCTGCCGCCGACGCCGCGGCCGCCCGTAGCCGTTTCACGGGAGAAGAAGGTGTGCTCGGCGAGGGAGCGTGCCAGCGGGTCGCGGCCGGGGTTCATCGTGTAGTCGGTGAGCGCGGCGCGCTCCCACGGCTTGACGCGGACCAGGTTCGTAGTGGTGCAACCGGTGGAGCACGCGGCGACGAGTGCGGCGAAAAGGAAGAGGGAGAGACGGAGAGAACGAGAGAGAGTCAGAACGGGCGAAGTGCGCATGGAAATTTAGATTTTTTCGGCGAGGAGCGTTTCGATTTGGGAACGGAGGAGTTTCTCGGTGGCGGCGCCGTGGAAGCCGTCGTGGACGAAGCGGACTTTGCCGGTGCGATCTAGGAGGTAGCTGGTCGGCATCGTGGGGACGCCGACTGCTTTCACGAGCTGCTGCTCCCGGTCGTGGAGGGTGGCGAAGGGCGGCGCGAGTTTCTTGGCGAAGGCGGCGGCGGCGGCGGGCTTTTCGTCGATACTGATGGCGAGGAGGACGAGACCGCGCGGAGCGAGATCGGTGTGGATTTTAGCGAGGGAGGGAAAGGAGGCTTTGCACGGTCCGCACCACGAGGCCCAGAAATCAATGAGCACGACTTGGCCGGCGGTCGCCGGCACGGTGGCGCCGGAAATCGCGACAACTCCCGCCGGAGCAAGCGCGGGAAACGTATCCCCTATCTTGATATCGGCGCGGGCGAGCGCGGCGAACGCGAGGGTGTACGCGCTTAACAGGACGAACAATGGCGGGCGTAAAGTCCGTCCCCCCAGCAAGGCGACCAAAGAAAATGCCCGCGCCGGAAATGCGATCAGCCGTATCCACGTAGTCGCAACCGACTTCACGGATGAATGATTGAGCTCCCAAAGACGCCTGGCGGGCGCTTGTCGCCGCACCTTAGTTTTTCGTCGCGCGCCGGCACTACGATCGAGTGAAGGGTTATAGTTCAAAGGAAAACCATTCACGGGGCGGGCGCTGGGGTTAGTTCGAGGCGACATAGTTAAAAAAGCCACGGGTTTGGGCACGGGTGTCGGACGTGAGGAGAAGACCCTCAGCGCCCGGGCAGGCTTGGATGAACTCGATGCCCTTCGGCACGCCGAGTACGAACGCAGTGGTCGAGAGGACACCGGCCTGGAGGCAGGAGCCGGCGAGGACGGTGGCTTGCGTGCAGCCGTTGGCTACGGGCCAACCGGTGCGCGGGTCGATGATGTGGCCGTAGCGTTTTCCCCCGACGATGAAGCTGCGCAGATAATCTCCGGA
>CAMCHO010000321.1 GCA_945874455.1 Opitutus sp. GAS368
CCGACGCGAAAGGTGAGGCCGGCGCTGTTGGTGAAGTTCGCGCGTTTGGTGTTGAAGTTGGCGACGCCGCCCGGCTCGGAGGAGCCGAAGAGGAGGGCGTTGGGGCCCTTGGCGATATCGATGCGCTCGATGTTGTAGGCGTCGGCGGGCGCCTGCCAGACGAAGAGGTTGCGGGTCTGATACTGCGAGCGGAAGCCGCGAAACTGGAATGCCTGCTGGTCGTTGTCGTCGGTGGGCATGCCGCGTCCGCCCGTGGAGAAACGCGCGGCTTCGAGCAGGTCGGTGGCGTCGATGTCGCGCAGAAACTCCTCCGTGAGCACGGTGATGGGCATCGGGACGTTGCGGAGGTCCTCGCCGGTGCGCGAGCCCGCGATCGACGACATTGCGCGGTAACCGAGATCGCGATCGGAGGACACTTCAAAGACGGACATCTGCACCGTGTCGCCGGGTGCGGCGGTGGCGGACTTGGTCGCAACGGTGGCGGCTGATTGCGGTGAGAGCGGTGGGGCCGGGGCCGTTTGCGCGCTGGCGCAGGAGAGCACCGCGCCGAATACGCAGGCGGCGGCTCGGGCGGGAACCAACAGCGAGGGAACGAGAGGGGTAGTTTTCATCGGAAGCAAGGTGACGAGAATGAAGGTGACGAACGGGGTGCGGTGACGATGGACGAAGCGCACAACGCGTCCCAGCCGTCGGTCGCCATTTTATGGCTACGGCTGGGTCGGCCGGACTTTTCGAGTGGGTTTGGAACGGCGTGTTTCGGTGGAGGCGGCGGACGATGTGTCGAGCTGAGGGATCGCGGCAGCGGCGGTGATGTTAACCTCGATGTGGCCGGTCGCGGTGAGAATTTTCAGTCGGATAGGATTCGCCCCGGCCTCGCGCACGACCGAGGACAACGCGGCGAGATTGGCGATGTTGACGTCATTGGCTGCGACGATGACAGCGTCGGTGGGAATTGTGGCGAGGGCGGCGGGGGATTCAGGGGCAACGGCCTTGATGAGAATGCCGCGGTCATCAGAGAGCTCCATGTTGCTGACGACGGCCGACTCGCGGCCACGGTTCACCAGGTCGCGCAACGTGGCGCCGAGCCATTGATGGAGTGGGGCGGTGGTGGCGCCGTCGTCGGTAGTGCCGAAGGCGCGGCCGAGGCCCGACCATGATTTTGACCGAGCCTTGAGTGACGGCGAGACGACGCCGAAACGGTCCATCGGGAAATTGGCGAAGCCGATGCGCTCGGCGGGCGAACCGGGCTGCACGCGGTAGTCGCCGGTGGTCGGCGCGATAAACTGGGGATCGGCGGTGAGCGAATGTCGATCGAACCCGAGCCGCCGCAGATCCTCCGACACCGTAAATGTCGCGAAGAGATTGAAATCAAACGTGGCTTCCTTCGCACGGTCCATCGTCATCCCGCGCGGATCGTAAGCGTTTTTGCCGACGAGGAGATTGTTCGTGACGGCATCGCGGCTGTCGGGAAACCACACGTGCGGGCTGAAGAGCGGGGAGATGTTGTTACGCACCGTGCGGAAGAATCCCTCGCGCAACTTGATGCCGCCCTGAAGACACAGGTTGTTTTCGATGAGGTAGTGGGTCGAGCCGTCGTCGAGGTCGATGTCGTAGCCGTTGGCGCATTGGAGGCGATTGTAGCGCAGGGTCGTGACGTCCACGGCATCGAGCCGGGCCATATCGCGCATGCGCGCGAACTGCGCGGGCGTGGCGTCGCCCTTCATGCGCATCCAGTGGCGGTCGCGACCCCAACTGTTGAACGCGCCGTGCTCGCGGCTTTCGAGGCAGGTGTTGAAGATGTCGCACCACTCGACGACGTGGCCGCCCCACATGTTGTCGTTGATGTTGATGGCGGCGCGGGGCACGTCGTGGATTGTGAGGTGGCGGAGCACGATGCCGCGCGACTTGGCGATGAAGACGCCGGAGGTTTGTTTCTCCACCGTGCCAATCTCCGTCATCAGGCAGTCGCGCACGAGGCAGCGATCGGGAAAATTCTGGTTCTTCGGCCCGGGCTGGAGATCGAGCTGCGGATCGGTGACGGCGCCGTCGAGCATCGCGGGAGGGAGGAGGGCGACGAAGCGTTGGTCGAAAGGTTTGCCGTTCACCTGCGGCGTCGGGCCGACTTCCGCGGCGGGCCAGCCCCACGCGTGGGCCCAGCGGGAGCGCACGGCCGAGTCGCTGCCCTCGAACAGCACCGCGCTGGCGCCGATGCGGAAGAATTCGCAGCCGGAGATTTCCGTGCCGCGATTGTAGTCCTGCACAAAGACGCCGTTGCCGCCGATGCCGTCGAAGCGGCACTGCTCAAGCGCGCATGATTCCGTGCCGGTCAGCAGAATCGCGGCCCCGCGGTAGATGCGCCAGTCGCCACCGCTCGGCACGGAATCGGTCTGCATGAAGGTATAGCCCGCGCGGCGAAACGTGAGGCCGCGCAAGGTCAGGTGCCGCACCGGTTGCTCGGCCGTGCCGCGCAGTTCGATGAGTTGTTTCAGGACGACCGCCTCAAAGCGCAGCTGGCGCGGGTCGGCGCCGGCGGGCGGAATGAAATGCAGCGTGCCGGTGACGCGGTCGAGGAACCATTCCTTCGGCGTATCAAGTTCTTCGAATACGTTTTCGACGAAGCGTTTTTCGGGATCGAACGGCGCCTCGGCGATGACTGCGCGGCCTTTGTTCTGCCAGCCGCCGGCGACCCGCGGGTCCTTCCCGGCTTCAAAGGTGTAACGGCCATCGCCTGATTTTTTCAGAATTTGAAAATGCAGACTGCCCCAACCCAAGCCGTGGTGCCCGTGTACAAACATCCCGACGGGATCGGCGTAGCGTGCGAGTCGCGCGGGTTCGGTGGCGTCGCGTGCGTAGCCGCCGAAAAATCCTTCGCCGGGATCGAAGTTCGGATAGCGGGCGCGGATCTGTTTCGCGCCGTCGGCGAACAACTGGTCGAACTCCAGGCCGGCGGGAATCTTCGCCTGCCAGCGGCCCGCCGCGCCCTGCGTCCACATCAAAGCGAGCTCGCGGGCGCCACTGAGCTCGACGGTCTCGCCCGCGACGGCGGAGAATACCACGGGCGCGCCCGGTGTGCCGCTGTCGGCCGCGGTGAATTGCAGCGAACGCTCGAAGCGATAGACGCCGCCGTGGAGCCAAACGGTCGCGGCCTCGCCGGCGGTGCGCTGCCGGACGGCTTGCTGCGCGCGCTCGATGGTGGCGAAGGGTGCGGAGGAGGTGCCGGCGTTGCGGTCGTTGCCGTTCGTCGCGACGTGAAACTCGGCGGCGTGGCTCGAGAGCAGATTAACCAGCGAGAGGATGGCCGCCGCAGCCAACGAAGCGGAGCGGGAGGAACGTGTGCGCGGGGAAGGCATGGGGGAGAAATTACTTCGCAACCGGGATCAAGCTCACGCTCCACAGCGACATCACCACGGGTCCTTTTTTGC
>CAMCHO010000322.1 GCA_945874455.1 Opitutus sp. GAS368
AGGTCGACGCGCACCTCCGTGTTCGCATTGAGTTCCACGACGGAGCCGTCGGCGAGCACGACGCGCTCATAGCCGCCGGTAGACGTGGCGTAGACCTGCGCGGACGGTTGCGGACGCGCCCATCGCCACCAACCGAAAGCCGCGAGGACCACCGCTGCGGCCATCGCGAAGGCGACGCGCAGGAGGGGAAATTTCTTCGCCGGCGCAATCGCGCGCGGCTTCACCGGAAACTCCACCACGGGCTGCAACTCCGCGCGCACGAGCGGCATTTTTTCGAGCAGGGCACACGCGGCCTCGAGGCGCGCGACCGCGGCGGCGTGGCGCGGATCGACGCGGTGCCAGCGCTCGAACTCGCGTTTCTGCGCCGACGAAAATCCCTCGGCGCGCTGCGTGAGCCAATCCGCGGCGACTTCTTCGATCGGATCTTCGTGGTCGAGTGATTCGCTCATGGTGCAGCCTCCCCGGCCGGCGGCGGCGCAATTTCCAACAGCCCACGCTCCGCGAAAAACGCAGCGCAGCGCCGCATGCCTTTTGCCATGTGCACCTTCACGGTCTCGGCCGAGATGCCGAGTTGCACGGCGATTTCCTTGTAGGCGAGGCCGTCGAGATAGCGGAGCATGATGACCTGGCGGCAACGGTCGGGCAGCGCGCGCACGGCATCGGCGAGCACTTCGAGTTCGTAGCTTTGGTCGAGTTGCTCCCCCACCCCGGGCCGATCCTCCAAGACGGTGAGCTCGACCAAATCTGTCACGGCCTCGGTCGGCTTCGCTCCACGGCGTCGGAAAAGATCGAAGGCGGCGTTGCGCGCGGCGGTGAAGAGAAAGGCCTTCGGGTAGCGCACGCCGCCGTTCGCCTGCGCACGGAGGAGCCGCGTGTAGGTTTCCTGCACGATGTCGTCGTGCTCTTCGAGCGTTGGAAAACGCGACTGCAAGTAGGCCCGCAGCGCCGGTTCATGGGGCTGCACTTCCTCGGTAAACCACCTCGACAAGGTCGGTGCAGGCAGACGGGTTGATTCAGACGGCGACATGGGGCGGGGCGGAGGAAAGCCATCCTCCTCGCCCTTCAGGCTGTCGAGGGGAATTTCGGCCAAAACCCCATTCCGAAACTATTTTTATTCGACGATAACCCAAACGCGCGCCGACTGCGTCTCTAGTGTCCGCAATCTCGGTCCGCGCCCTCCGCCGCTCAACGCGGAAACGGGCGATGCCGCGCTCGCGTCCCCGAGGGGCAGCGGCGAGTGCCAGCTTAAGGTACCGGCGAGCGCCTGCTCAAGGTAGCGGCGAGCGCCAGCAAGCCGAGGACCGACGGCTCGCTGGCGCTCGCCGCTACGTCGGAAAAAAACGCTGTTAGCTCACTTCCCCTGCGGCCCGTAGCCCGCCACCGGGCGACCGTCGTCACCGAGTTTACCCGCGGCCCAGAAGACACGCGGGGCACGCGTTCAAGGTAGCGGCGAGCGCCAGCAAGCCGGCGAGCGACGGCTCGCTGGCGCTCACCGCTACGTCGGAAAAAACCGCTGTTAGCTCACTTCCCCTGCGGGCCGTAGCCCGCCACCGCGCGACCGTCGGCACCGAGTTTGCCGGCGACCCAGAGGACACCGCGGGGCACGCGTTCAAGGTAGCGGCGAGCGCCAGCAAGCCGAGGTGCGACGGCTAGCTGGCGCTCGCCGCTACGTCGGAAAACCCATCGCCGTTAGCTCACTTCACAGCTCACTTCACCCGCGGGCCGTAGCCCGCCACCGGGCGACCGTCGTCGCCGAGTTTACCCGCGGCCCAGAGGACACCGCGGGTCACGAGTTCGAGGTAGCGGGCGTCCGCGACGGTTTCGTTCATGTGACCGATGGTCGTGCTGAACACGCGGGCCTGCTTCGGGCCGTAGAGGTTGGTCCAGACCACCACCGATTCGTTGTCGGTCTTGGTGCCCTTCTTATCGGTCGTCGTTTGGAAACCCGTCGCGAGCGAGCGGTGACCGGGGAAAACTTTCGGGTCCTGCACATTATTGTAGAGCTCTTCATTACCCGTGGACCAATCTCCGAGGCCCTTCGTGATCGGACTACCCGACTTCGTGAACGAAATCTTGATCGGTTCTTTCGGACCGTGCCGGCTCGATTGGAGGCCGAGGAAGTCGAACCAAGCCGCATCGGCGGAACCAGGCGCCATCGGGCGGGCGTAGTCTTTCGTCACCCGATAGCTGTGCATCGCACAGTGGAGATTCACGCCGGGGAGACCGGCGAGGTGCGGGGCGAGGACGTTTTTCACCATCTCGGGATCGGAGATATCGGCGGCACACTCGTCGTGAATCACGAGGTCGTAGCCTTGCGCATAGGCGGGGTTCGTGTGCGCCGCAAAAGCGGGGCGCGTCGTCTTGTCGGCGGTATGCATGTGATCGACGATGACATTGGCGCGCGCTTCGAGACCGTTTTTCAGGAGGTCTTTCTGCGCGACGTAATCATGGCAGCAGCCACCGGTGAGGAGCAAAATCTTCAGCGGCTTGGGCGCGGCGGCGGCGACGGCGAGACCGGGAAGCGCGAAGGCGGCAATGAGGGCAAGACAACGGAGTGAGGATAACATGGTAGCGAGGTAGACGAAGCGGAGGGGTGAGGGTGAGCGGGAAACTCAGTCGAAAATTGGGAAAAACGTATTGAAAGCAATCTCGCCGAAGTGGCCGGGGTCATTAAAACGCCGGCGACGGTCGAGGGCATCGATCGCGGCCATCTCGACACCGGTGAGTGCGAAATCGAAGAGCGCGAGATTTTCGGCTAGGCGCGCCGGCGTCTGCGTCTTGGGAATCACCGCGCAACCCCGCTGCACGCCCCAGCGGAGCGTGATCTGCGCGGGGGTCTTGCGGTGTGCCGCAGCGATCGCCGTGACCACCGGGTCGTTGAGCACATTTTCGTCGGGCCGCGCCATCCCGATGGATTCATAGGACGGCGCACCGAGCGGCGAGAATGCGGTGACGGCGATTTTCTCCTGCGCGCAGAAACGCAGCTGGCGCGACTGCGCGAGATACGGGTGCAGCTCAATTTGCTGCACGGTCGGGCGGATCGCGCAGGTGCCGAGCAACTCGCGCAGCATGGATATATTGAGGTTGGAGACGCCGATGTGCTTCACGAGGCCGGCGCGGTGCAGCGCTTCCATGGCCGCCCACGTCTCGGCGTACGGCACGTTGATCGGCTTCATCGCGGGCGAGGCCGCCTGGGGGTCGTGAATCCACTCCGGCGGATAGCGCACATCGAACGGCACGTAGGCGAGCGCGACGGGAAAATGAATGAGATAGAGGTCGAGGTAATCGAGGCGGAGGTCGCGCAACGACCGCTCGCAGGCCGCGCGCACGTGCTGGGGCTCGTGGTAGGTATTCCAAAGTTTCGAGGTCACCCAGAGGTCTTCGCGGCGACACAGGCCCGCGCTCAACGCGGC
>CAMCHO010000323.1 GCA_945874455.1 Opitutus sp. GAS368
ACACCGGACTCCGTCTCGACCGCTACTTCGGCCTCTCCGACGGTTGGTGGGTCCGGCTCCAGTCGGACTGCGACCTGCGCAAAGCCCAGCGGGAACTTGGCGCCCGCATCGCGCGGGAAGTGAAGCCTCGCGAAGTCGCCGCCGCCTGATACGGGTTAGTCGAACCGGGTCCACCTTTGGGGTTTGGGGTCAGCGATGAACGCGTTCCCTGATTTCCTCCGGCTGCCTTCTCGTGCACCGAACGCCAAATCACGGCCGTCGCACTTCCTCCCCGTCACTTCCCCAACGCCCACAGCTTCGTACCCGTGCGGAGGAAGAGATTCCCCTGCGAGATCGCGACGCTGGAGCGGTGGCGCGTGGCGTCGCCGTCGTCTTTGAAATTCGCGGTGTGGAGCAGTTTGAATTCGCTGCCGCCAGCCTGCACCACGGACACATCGGCGTTGAAATTCATCACGTAGATTTTGCCGTCGGCCGCCGTGGGCGAGCATTGGTAGTCGGACTTGCTGCCGAGATCGCCGCTCCACACCACCGCGCCGTCGGCGGGGTTCACGCAGTAGAGTTTCCGCTTCCGGCCGTTGAGAATGTAAAATTTCCCCTCGTAGAAGAGCGGCGTTGGCACGTCCGTAGTCAGTTCCCGGATATTCTGCGACGGCGCGGCTTCGGCGGCGTCGTCAGTCGCTTGCACGTGGCTCTGCCAGGCGAGAGATTTGTGGGAGAGCGTGCCGCTGCCGCCGGCTTTCACAGCGTAAACGGGAGCGTCCTTCGGGCCGCAGGCGAGAATGACGCCGCTGCCGACGGTCGGCGAAGGGACCAGGCGCCAGTGGCCGATGCGCTTCGGGTTCCACGTGCCCCAGCGCCAGAGTTCGCGGCCGGTGGTGGGTTCGTGGCCGCTGATGGCGTCGCCGCCGACGACGACGAGCTCCGCGCGGCCGTTGTGCACGAAGGGCAGGGGCGTGCTGAAGGCCTCGCGCGATTCGGCGACGGCCTCCGACGGGCGGACGTGGCGCCAGAGGTCTTTTCCGGTGGCCGGGTCGATCGCGAGGAGGAAGGACTCGTTACCGGTGGGCTTGCCGTTGCCGCGTACGGCGACGTCGCGTTGCAGCACCTGCATGATGAGACGGCCGTCGTGCAAGAGCGGGCTGGAGGAGAAGGTCCACTGAAAGGCGAAGGGCCCGATGTTGCGTTCCCAGAGTTTTTTCCCAGCGACATCGAAGGCGACGAGGTCACCGGTGCCGAAGAAGAACACGGCGACTTTGCCGTCGGTCACGGGGGAAGGGGAACACGAGTTGCTGTATTGGCCGTCGGTGGTGAACTCGCTGATCTCGACGCGCCAGAGGAGTGCGCCGGTGCGGCGATCGAGGCAGAGGGCGGATTGTTTTTTTGTCTTCGGATCAGCGGCGGTGGCAAACACGAGGTCGCCCCAGATCACGGGTGTGGCGGCGGAGGCGCCGGGCATTTCCACGGCCCACTTGACGCCTTCGGTTTTGCTGAATGCGGCGGGGAGATTTTTTTCCGGGCTGGAGCCGTTGTGGAGCGGCCCGCGCCAGTTGGACCAATTTTCGGCATGCAGGATGGTGGCGGAGAGGACGAATGCGAGGGGGAGGAGGAGGACATTCATGGGATGGCGATCGTTGTTGCGATTTTCGGAGGCTTGGCAATCGGCGTGTGCATGGACGCTGGCGCGGAATTTCTATGCCACGGTTCCGCAGGAAATACGTCCGACCATTTCAACATAGTCGACGCCGCGCGCACGGCGTGAGATGACATGGGTCGACCGCTCGGCTTCGTCACACCACGTCCTTCACGCTCTGCTATGAAATCCGCTCTCTTCTGTCTCCTTGGGCTGATGGCCTCCGCCGCACTCGCGCCGGCCTTGGTCGCCACTGCGCCCGCCTCACTTCCCAACATCATTTTCATCCTGTCCGATGACGTTGGCTATGGCGACCTCGGGTGTTATGGCGCGCAGAAAGTAAAGACGCCCCACCTCGATCGCCTTGCGCGCGAGGGCCTGCGCTTCACCGATGCCCACTCAACCGCCTCGGTCTGCACGCCGACGCGCTTCGCATTCATGACCGGCCGTTACGGATGGCGCCAGCGCGGCACCGGTATTGCCGCCGGCAACGCCACGCTGCTTTTCCCGCCAGGCACGCCGACGACCCCGTCGCTCCTGCAGCAGGCCGGTTACCGCACCGGCATCGTCGGCAAATGGCATCTGGGCGTCGGCGCGACCGAGGTGGATTTCAATGCCGAGATCAAACCCGGGCCGCTCGAAGTCGGCTTTGGTTACGCGTTCATCATCCCCGCGACCGGCGACCGCGTGCCGTGCGTCTTCATCGAAAACCACCGCGTTGTGGGCCTCGACCCTGCGGATCCGATCCTCGTCAGCTACGGCAAACCCGTCGGCAACGAGCCGACCGGTCTCACGCATCCCGAGCGCCTCATCATCAAGGCCGACCGCCAACACTCGCAGGCCATCGTCAACGGCGTGTCGCGCATTGGCTACATGACCGGTGGCACGGCGGCGCTCTGGAAGGACGAGGACATTGCCGATACGCTCACGCGGAAAGCCGTCGCGTTTTTGGAAAACCAAAAGACGGGCCAACCGTTTTTCCTCTACCTCGCGCCCCACGACATTCACGAGCCGATGGTTCCTCATCCGCGCTTCCGCGGCACGAGCGGCTGCGGCTGGCGCGGCGATGTGATCCATCAACTCGATTGGACGATCGGCGAAGTCCTCGGCACGCTCGATCGCCTCGGGCTCGCGCGGAACACGCTCGTGATTTTCAGCTCCGACAACGGCGGCGCGATCAAGAACACCTACGACGACGGCACGAATCATCTCCACGCGCTCCAGCCGCCCAACGGCGCCCTGCGTGGTTTCAAGAGTTCACTCTACGAAGGTGGCCACCGCGTCCCATTTCTAGCGCGCTGGCCGGCACGCATTCCAGCGGGCGGCACGTCCGACGCACTCATCGGTCTCGTCGATCTGCCCCGCACGTTTGCCGCGATCGTCGGCCAACCGATCCCGGCCGGTGCTTTGCCCGACTCGGTCGATGTGTCGTCCGCCGTCCTTGGAGTGAAAGGCGCGAAGGGCCGCGACCAACTCGTCTTGCAGAACAATGGCCAGCAGCCGCTCGCCCTGCGGTTCGGCTCGTGGAAACTCATTCAAAAAGCTTCGGGTGCGGCCGAGCTCTACGACCTCGCCACGGATCCAAGCGAAGTCAAAAACCTGGCGGCCGCACAACCGGAGCGGGTGAAGGAGCTCGCCGCCCGTCTCGCGGCAGAGCAGAGCCCGCCGAAATCTTGAGCGGCAGATCTGCCGCCTTGGCCGTTCACGGATCCTGCGCGGTGAGGGGGAAGTTTCCGGTCGTGCGCTTGGCGACGGGTGGGACGG
>CAMCHO010000324.1 GCA_945874455.1 Opitutus sp. GAS368
CCGTGGTCCAGTGGTAATAGTCCGGTGGTCGCAGCCGATTGGTTCGAGGTGACCAACGTCAGCGCCAATCCCGTGGACCTCACGGGGTGGCGAGTCGATGACAGCGGTCCCACCTTCGCCACGGCGATTGCATTGAACGGCATCACCCGTATCGCTCCGGGCGAGTCCGTCATTTTTATCGAGAGTTCCACGAGCGCCCCGCCGGCCACGGTGATCGCCAACTTCAAGTCGGTGTGGTTCGGGGCCAATGTGCCCGCTGGCTTGCAGGTCGGCACCTACCAAGGCGCCGGCATCGGCCTCAGCACGGGGGGCGACGCCTTGAATCTCTATAACGCCGCCGGCGGGCTGCACTCGAGCGTGACCTTTGGTGCTTCGGGCGCGACGTCGCCGTATCAGACTTTCGATAACACGGCGGCGCTGAACAACACGACCGTCTCGCGCTTGAGCGTCGCGGGAGAGAACGGCGCCTTCGTCGCCGCGAACTCCGCCATCGAGATCGGTTCCCCGGGATACTCAGCTCCCGAAGTTCTGCGCGTCACCGAAGTGGCCGCCTGGGGCAGTGGCAACAGCCCGGTTGCCGCGGATTGGTTCGAGGTCACCAACGTGGGCGCGCGCGCCGCGAACATCACGGGCTGGAAAGTGGACGACAGTTCGGAGTCTCCCGCCGCCGCCTTGGCGTTGGGTGGCATCACCAGCATCGCGCCCGGCGAATCGGTCATCTTTATTGAAACCGCCGATCTCGCCTCAGCGCGCGCGGCTTTCCTGCGCAACTGGTTCGGCGCCAGCCCGCCGCCCGCTCTCCAGATCGGCAGCTATAGCGGCGCCGGCATCGGCTTGAGCACGGGTGGCGATGCCGTGAATCTCTATGATAACGCCAATACGCGGCGCGTGAATGTAGCGTTCGGAATTTCGCCGGGCAGTGCGCCGTTTGCGACCTTCGACAACCGGGCGGGACTCAACGTCGCCACTCTTTCAACGTTGAGTGTGGTCGGGATGAACGGGGCCTTTGTCGCCGCCAACTCCCCCGGTGAAATCGGTTCCCCCGGGAGGATCAGCGGCCGCAGCTTCGCCGGCGTTTACTTCGGCACGCTCAGCAACGGCGGCACCTTCGCCCTTTTCATCAACGATAAAAACGCGGGGGCCTTCCTCGGCTACGTTCCCGGCGCGCGCACGGGCTACATCAGTCGCTCCGTCTCCATGAGTGAGAATGGCACCTTTGGTTTCTTCACCACCACGCTCGGCGCCACGGCACCGGCCTCGGCTGGCACGCCGCCCATCGCCGCCGCGGCCAACGACACCGTGTTCCAAGGCTCCATCTCAGCCGGCGGCGTCGTCTCCGGCTCCTCCACCGCCGGCTCGATCGGCATGAGCGCCCTCCGCTCCGCGAGCGGCGCCAGCGCAAGTAGCGCGGGCTTCTATCAGGCGGGCGCTGCGGGCAGCTCCGCGCAGGTCCTCGCCATCGTGAGCCCCTCCGGCCAAGCCTTTGTTCTCACCCAGTCGGGCACCACGGTTGATGCGGGCACTGGCACCGTGGACTCCGCCGGTCGCCTCGCCGTCACCACCGCCTCGCAGCAGACAATCTCCGGCACGGTCTCTGGCACGACCAAGGCGCTCGGCGCCACTGTCACCGATAACCGCGGCACCGTGACAACCATCAGCGGTTTGGGTAGCGATGCCTCCGCCCTCGCGGCCCAGCGCCTGGTCAATTTCTCGACCCGCGCCAGCGCCGGCCCAGGAGCGAAGGTGGCGATCGTCGGCTTTGTGATCTCCGGCGCGCAGGCCAAGACCGTCCTCGTGCGCGCAATCGGTCCCGGCCTGCGCAACTTCGGGGTGTCGACCGCGCTACCTTCACCCCTCGTCGAGCTCTACCGCGGTTCTGCGTTAATCGCCTCCAACACTGGCTGGAGCACCGGCACCAATACCGCCGACATCGCCGCCGCCGCCACGCGTTCGGGTGCGTTCCCGCTCACCGCCGGCAGCGCCGACTCCGTCGTCCTTACTAACCTGCAGCCGGGCGCCTACACCGCCATCGTCAGCGCCGCCACCGCGATCAGTGGCCCGGTGCTGCTCGAGGTGTATGAACTCTCCGGCGATGCCCTCGCACAGAAGCTCGTTAATGTCTCCGCCCGAGCCGTTGTCGGCACAGGCGACAATACCCTCATTGCCGGCCTCGTCGTGAGTGGCACGGTGCCAAAGCGAGTCCTCATCCGCGCCGCCGGCCCCGCTCTCACGCAGTTTGGCGTCGCCGACGCGCTCGCCCGCCCTGAACTCACGCTCCGCAGCGCCAGCGGCACCGTGATCGCGCGTAATGCCGGCTGGTCCGCGTCGCCCGACGCCGTCGCCATCGCCGAAGCCGCATTCTCCACCGGAGCCTTTGCGTTCGGCGCCACGAGCCTCGATGCCGCCCTCATGGTAAACCTCGCCCCCGGCAGTTACACCGCTGAGGTCACCGACGCCAACAATACTATCGGCTCCGCCCTCGTGGAAGTCTACGACCTGCCCTGACGCGCCGCGCCCCCCGCCGGTGTCCGACCGATATTTCTCGTCGGGGCATCCGACCGGGGGCGATCCAGCGGTCTGGAACGACGGAGAGACCGCGTGCGGTGGCTTGGTAAAGGATCCGATGACCTGTGGGCGTCGTTCCCCGCGACAGCCGGCCCCTTATTTTCGAGCTCGAGTGGTCGTTTTTCGAATTCGGACGCCCGTGGCTGACGATGAAAAAACTGCTTTCGCGGGGTTTTCATCGAAAATCTCACCCTTGAAATTCAATCACCGAACACTGAGAGAACCACTTCCTAGAATCGAACAACCGCGCGCAAAACTACCGTAGCAAAAACGATTTTCCGCGAATCTCTCTCCGTTCGCCCCTTCGTGCCTCGGTGTCTCTGTGGTTCAAAACCGGTTTTTCTGATCATGGCTTTTTCCCGCCGATTTCTCCGGACGCAAACACCACCCGCCCCACCGCAATCTCCTTTGCCAACTGCGAGAGAAACGTCGCTCGCGTCACCTCCCGCGCGCCGAGCCGCTCCATGTGCGGCGTGAGTTGCTGGATATCCATCCACGTCTGTCCGCGCTCGCTCAGGTGGCGGGCCAAAAAACAGACCGCGAGCTTTGAGGCATTGTCGACGTGATGAAACATGCTCTCCCCACCGAAAAATCCGCCCGCATCGACGCCGTAGAGCCCGCCGACCAGTTCGCCATTGCGCCACACTTCGACACTGTGCGCCCAACCCGCGTCGTGCAGCGCCGTGTAAGCAGCCACCACTGCCGGGCTGATCCACGTGCCGTCCTGCCCGGGGCGATCCGCGGCGGCACACGCCGCAATCACCTGCGGAAATGCCCGATC
>CAMCHO010000325.1 GCA_945874455.1 Opitutus sp. GAS368
AAGCGCCCGATCATTGACGACTCGTATTCGTTTGGACTCACGGTGGTCGTGAAGGACCTCGCGGGGCACGATTTTTATCAGGTCGATCCGATCCACTTGGCGTTTATCGCGACCTTCAAGAGTTTCTGGACCAAGGTGCAGATCTACGACGCGCTGTAAGGGCCGATGGTTCGTGGCTCTTTCCTCGGGTCGTCTCCGGCTAAAGTCAGCGGGTGCTGCTCGTGAAATTCGGAGCAGAGCCGTGAAATAAAACCGGGAGCCCGGCACCCGGATCGCCTGCTGGCTTGGCCAGCACGACCGAAGGCGGCGACCGGCGTCGTTATTTTTTCACTACAAAAGGCGCGAAGAACCCGGCTTGGGTGGCGGGGAAGCGGCCTTTGATGTGGACGCCGTCGTCCTCGTGTTCCTGCTCGTGGATGTGGCCGAGTTTGTGGAGCCGGGCGACGACGTCGTAGCGGCTGTGCGGGATGACGAGTTCGGTCTCGGCGAGGGAATCGGCGATGAGTTCCACACAGCGTGCTTCGAGCGTGTCGAGGCCTGCCTTGGTGTGGGCGCTCACCAACAACGCGTCGGGCACGAGACGGTGGGCGCGTTGGAGCATCGCGGCATCCGCGAGGTCGAGTTTATTGAAAACGGTGACGATGGTCTGGTCGCCGGCACCGAGCTCACCGAGCACGCTGAGCGTGGTTTTGTGGTGTTCCTCGAAGTTTGGATTGGAGACGTCGAGTACGTGAACCAGAAAATCGGCGACGATCACTTCTTCGAGCGTGGCCTTGAAGGCCTCGACGAGGCCGTGGGGGAGGCGACGGATGAAGCCGACGGTGTCGGTGACGAGGAGCTTTTGATTGCCGCGGAGGACCAGCTGGCGCGTGGTCGGGTCGAGCGTGGCAAAGAGTTTGTCGGCCGCGAGGACGTGCGCGCCGGTGAGGGAGTTGAGCAACGTGGATTTACCGGCGTTGGTGTAGCCGACGATGGCGCAAGTCGGGATGGGGACGCGCTGGCGTTTGGTGCGTTGCACGCTGCGTTGCAGCACGACGCTCCGCAGCTCGGCCTTGAGGTGCGTGATGCGATCACGCACTGTGCGGCGATCGTTCTCCAGCTGCGTTTCACCCTCGCCGCCCAAACCGCCCTTGCCACGCTGCCGCGAAAGATGGGTCCACGCGCGCGTCAGGCGAGGGAGAGAATACTGCATCCGAGCGAGGGCGACTTGCAGAGTGGCCTCGCGCGTGTGAGCGCGGTCGGCGAAGATTTCCAAAATGACCTCCTGGCGATCGATCACGGCGAGCCCGGAGAGTTCCTCCCAGTTGCGTTGTTGCGCGGGTGAGAGGGCTTCGTCGAAAACGATAACGTCGGCGCCGCCGGCCTTGGCCTGTTCGACGAGTTCCTTGGCCTTGCCGGTGCCGAGGAGGAGGGCGGGGGTGGCGCGGCGAAGATTAACGAGTTCGGTACGTGCGACGGTGAGGCGGAGATTTTCAACGAGCTCAGTGAGCTCAAGGAGCAGTTCGGCGCCCTCGCCATCCTTCATATCGGTCGTTTGGACGCCCACGAGAAAGGCGCGTTCGAGTTTGGCGGGGCGTTTGTCTTCGAGGAAATCGGCCATGTAAGAGGGCAGAGCGTGGGTGTGGCCACGGTGAAGGTCAAATGGGGAGGAGCGCGTTTTAGCCGCCGGCTCCGCTGGCTTCGAAAAGTCGAATCTGACTGCGGTGGAGTGCGGATGGGCTTTGGTGGGGCTGCCGCCAACGCCCACTTTTGGATTTCAGACGTTAGCCTCGCACTTGCTCGCCCCGTTGTTTTGAGTGTTGCGCATCCGGAGCTCCGCCTCGTCCGAAGCGGGTTCCCTCCGACTGTTTTGCTTCAACCCACCGTCCTTATGATTTACCCTCGCCGATCTCTCGTGTCTCGCCGCCTGCTGCCGTGGCTGCTGTGCCTTATTTTTTCTTCTGCTGGGTGGACGGTCTCGGCGGCAGTGGCCGAAGCGCGGCCGAACATTCTCTTCATTATTTTCGATGACTGGGGTTGGCAACACGCCGGAGCCTACGGTTCGAAGTGGGTGAAGACGCCGCACTTCGATCGCGTGGCGCGCGAGGGCGTGTTGTTCAAGAATGCGTTTACGTCGAATCCGAAGTGCAGCCCGTGCCGCGCGACCATCCTCACTGGGCGCAACAGTTGGCAACTGAAGGAGGCGGTCTCGCACAACGGACTTTTTCCCGAGGGCTTCGAGGTGTATCCAGATTTATTGGAGCGGGCGGGCTACACGGTCGGGCTGACGGGCAAAGGCTGGGGGCCGGGCGATTTCAAGACGCAGGCGAAACGCACCCGCAATCCCGCCGGCCCCAGCTTTGACGGTCAGGTGAATGCACCGGTCGCTGCCGGGATCAACCGGAACGACTACGGGAAAAATTTCGACGCCTTCTTGCAGCAGCGAGAGGCCGGAAAGCCGTTTTGTTTTTGGATGGGCTTTCACGAGCCGCATCGTGGCTACGAGCCGAACTCGGGGGTGCGCCTCGGAAAGAAACTGCCCGACGTGACGGTGCCGTCCTATTTGCCGGATACGGCCGTCGTGCGGGGGGACCTCGCCGACTACGCTATCGAGGTCGAGTGGGCCGACGCGTTCATCGGCAAAGCGCTCGCGTCGCTGGAGGCTCGCGGCGAGCTGGAGAACACGCTGGTCATCGTGACGTCGGACCACGGAATGCCGTTTCCCTATGTGAAAGGCCAGATTCACGCGGATGGTTTCCGTCTGCCGCTCGCGATGCGTTGGGGCAAAGCGATCAAACCCGGACGCGTGGTGGAGGACTTCATCAATGTGCGTGACTTCGCTCCGACGTATCTGGAAATCGCCGGGCTCGCGCCGCATCCGCAGATTACCGGCCGGAGCCTCGCGACGCTATTGCGTTCGCCACAGTCAGGCTGGATCGAGAACCGCAGCGAAATGCTCGTCGGCAAGGAGCGCCACGATCTCGGACGGCCCAACGATCAGGGGTATCCCGTGCGCGCGCTCCAGACGAAGGATTTTCTCTACGTCCATAATTTCCATCCCGACCGCTGGCCGGTTGGAAATCCGGAGACGGATTTCGGCAACTGCGACCCCAGTCCGACGAAGGAATTGCTCAAGACTCTGGGCGGCCACTTCTACGACCTGTCCTTTGGCAAGCGGCAGCCGGACGAACTTTACGATTTGCGGCGCGATCCCGAGGGCGTGATTAACCTCGCGCACGACCTCGTTTACGCCGGCACGTTGCAGACGATGCGCGCCCGCATGATGACGCTGCTCGTCGAGGAAAAGGATCCCCGGGCGTTGGG
>CAMCHO010000326.1 GCA_945874455.1 Opitutus sp. GAS368
CCAACACCCGTCGGGACAACGGCACCGTCTTCAACACGTCGCTCACGTTGATCCCTTCGCACGCGTGTTCGCGGATCATCCGCACCGCCTACACGATCGCCCGGTCATCTAGGGCCAGCGCATCCGTGGAATACCGTCTCGCCACTCCGAGCGGCGGAATCAACTCGGCCGTCGGCGTCACTTTTTTCCCCGCCACCAGCCGCGCGATCTCCGCGTCATCCGTCTCGACCCACGGCAACGCCGTCACCTCCGCGCGAATTGATCTTGGGTCGTTTAGTTCGTCTTCGTAGGGTTATGTAGAATCAGAGATGTGGGTGGCGTTGACCCGGTAAGCACCGGCGCGAGGCGCGCGTTCGGTCCGACGAACATCCGGTGTCGGAACATGTCGGGATGCCGTTTACCCACGCCGTCGGGGCCATCCGGATACAGGCCCGGGTAAGCCCCGTCAGTGGCCGCCACCCGTGCCACAAAGTTGCTCACCAAACTCGTCGGCGACGGCGACACGCCGGTGATCGAAGCGAAGTGGTGAAACAAATCGCCATCGCCGCTGGCGGTGCTCTGGGTCAACGCGTAGGTCTTGCGCTTGTCGAGTACGATAGGTTGCGGCAAGTTCCCATAGCGGAATTCACCCACGAGGTAGCTGTTCGCACGGCTCACGGTGATGCTGGCGATGAGTTTCTGCGAAATCCCATCAAACAGCCGGATGACGTGCGCCGTGTGCAGGCCGTCAGGAACGCCAGCGGTTTGTCCGTCACCTTTCGTGGCGAGTTCGTTGCCGGTCACATCGACCGCCGCGTCATCCCACAGGCCCAGACTTTCGACCACGACCGCCTGGTCGCCGGTGGTGAATTCATAGCCGATGGCACCCGTGCGGTCGTTCCGCAAGTCCGCGCCGCCGTCACTGAGCAGGACCTGGTTGTAGTCCGTCAAACCCAGCTCCCGACTGTATCCGCGGTTGTTAAACAGGAGGAGTTGCTCCTTCAGTTGCGACACGAGGGGCTGCTGTGCCGGATCGGCGAGCAACGTCGTGTCCTGGTGCAAGTCGGCGTCGAGATCGAACAGCTTAAGCGGAGCGGTCGTGCCGTAATTTGCACCGGAGGTCTGGCGACGATTGATCAGCTTGCCATCGCTGATCATCACGAACGGATGCTGGCGAATGGCCAGCAGCGAGTCGCCGGGCAGGTCGTTGACTGGATTGCGTTTGATTCGCGGCGCGCGTGTCGGTCGATCGGCCAGCGGTGAGTCGTCGGGCGATTCTTCGGGCAGATCTTCGGACAGATCGTTGGTCCCCAGGCTGTTGTCGTGGCTGACCAGCAAATGCGGCCGGCGGAATTGCGTGCCGGGCACCTGATTCAGCAACGCCGGCAAGACGTTCGCGCTGTCCTCCGCTTCGTCAACCCCCAGCTTGTGCCCGAGCAAGGCGGAGAAGCTGGCATAGAGATCGAACTGACCAAAGTTGGCCGTGCTAACAGTGCCGCCGGGGATGCCGCCGTCCGGCCACGATACCATGAACGGCACGCGGTGGCCGCCCTCGTAAATCGCTTGCTTCTTGTCGCGCAAGCCCGCCTGTGCGACGCCGTACGCGTTCGGGCCGTTGTCGCTGGTGAAGATGAAGATCGTGCTATTGATCATGGGGCGGCCGGTGCGCGGGTCGTTCACCTTGGCGAGTTTGTCGAGGAGCAGGCCGACAGCTATGTTGTTCTCGTAAATCATGTCCTCGCGGCTTCCGCCCGCACTGCCATCGGTGAGCCGAGACTGGCCTTTGATCGGAATGGTCTGCCCTTGCACGAAAATGCTCGTCGCCGGGTCATAGGGCGCGTGATTGGCATTAGGAACGTAGTAGAAGAAGAAGGGCGCGTTGCTGCCCTGAGCCACGTGGGTGTCAATGTAGCCGAGCGCCGTGTTCAGGTAGCGCTCACCCGTACGCTCCGGGTCCCAGTCGGCCACGCTCGGGCCACCGCGCTCGCCCCACGTGGGGATGCCCTGGATGGCGTTGTTCTCGATATAGGATTTCAGCAAATGGGCCCGGCCGTTCCCAAGGTTGCCGCTGACGCCAAAGAAATAATCGAAGCCGTGAGCCAGCGGGCCATCGAGGATGTTGGTGACATAGCCGCCGTTGGCGTTTGTGCCGACGGGAATGGTCGCCCAGGTACTCGCGGTGACGCTGTCGTAAGCCATCGGCTCGCCAGTCTTCGTCAGGAACGTCCAGCCGAGATGCCACTTGCCGAAGGCGGCCGTGCGATAACCGCTTTGCTTGAGGGCTGTGGCGAGAGTGGGCCGGTTGGGCGCAATCATCGGCCGCGAATTCCAACCGCCAATCACACTGTGCTTGTTGTAGCTGCGCCAGGCGTAACGACCGGTCAACAGGGCGTAGCGTGTGGGCGAACACATGGACGAGCCGGTATGCACGTCGGTGAACAGCGTGCCCATCCCGGCCAGACGATCGAGGTTCGGCGTCACCTGCGTCGCGGCGATCGGCGCGGCGTTCGGCCCGAGCTTCTTGCCGAAATACGGATGCGCGTCGCCCATGCCCATGTCGTCGGCCATGAAGATAATGATGTTGGGCGGGACGACGGTGCGGAGGTCAACTTCGTTCAGATTGTCCACGGACACGGTGTAGGCCTGCTCCAAATACAAGCCTCCCTGGTCGGTGGCCCGGACGCGAATGCTGTAGGCACTCCGAGTTTCGAAATCGAACGCGGCGGCGGTCTTGAGCACCGCGCCGGCGATGGTGAACGAGGCGTTGTCCGCGCCGCCCGCACCGCTCACCAGTGTGAACGTGTGCGTGTCGCCGGGGTTGGGGTCGGTGGGGGTGAAGGTCCCCACCGCGGTGCCGGTAGGCTGGTTCTCGGCCACCGAAGCGGTGTTGAGTGCCAGGCTGGTGGGTGCGGCTGGCGGCGGCGTGCCCCCCTTGGCCACGGTCATTCTGTCGCGCAGCGCGGCGTCGGCCCCGGCGAGGAGCGGAGCAAGCGCGGCGGCAAGGAGGACGAGGGGGAGGGAACGGTTCATGGGGAGTGGCAATGGCGATCTCGGGTGAGTGGGCAGATCGGGAAAACGCCGGTCGCGGGCGGAAGTAACGTCATGACGATACCTGTTTTTTTCGCTTGGCGCCATGAGAGTTGGCGCAAAAAGAATGAGTTTTTTCACCGCAGGCGCAGTCGGGCAACGGCGGGACGCGCGATGGCTTGATCTTTTGCGAAGACCTCTCCGCCAACGAGCGCCTCACCGACCGAGCCGCTCACCGACCGCGTCGCCCTCGCCGCCGGCCACATCAACCA
>CAMCHO010000327.1 GCA_945874455.1 Opitutus sp. GAS368
GCGCGGGCGGCTCCTTCAGTCTCACGGGAGGATTTCGGCCATGACCACGCCGTCTTCGATCAACCGGCGCGTTTGGCTCATGTTCGGCGGCAGCGTTCTGCTGTTCGGCATCGTGTGGTGGATTGCCCACTACGAGCAGACTGTCCCAACCGCCGGGGCAGCGGAGTTCGCCACGTTGACCAGCGAACGCGCCCGGTTGCAGGGCAGCGACGAGCGCGTGCGTGATCGTCTCCGTGAGCAACAGCGGGGGCTCACGCGGATCGCCTGGAATCCCGCCAGACTGGCCACGTTACAGCAACGGCAGGGTGCCGGCTGGCGTTGGAGCTGGGAGCCGGGCGAACCGCGCAGCCGCGTCACGCTGCAACGGGTCGCGCCCCGGATCGAGGAATGGCCGGCCTACGCGGCACTCGTGGCCGAGCTGGCAGCGCAACCGGGGGTGATCATCGAATCCGTCGAGATCCTCGCCGATGGGGCGGCCCGGGACCGGCGATTCACGCGGGTCGCGATTGGTCTCCGGTTCATCGTGGCGGTCGCACCGTCTCGCGACGGACAGCGGGCCGCCCCGAGCCGCGGCCCGCCGACCGTCGCCCCGGCGGAGGGTCCGGCCACGCCCCGGAAGGTCGGGGTCTCCACTCCGCGCCGCCGCCCGTCCGCCTTCGCTGAGCCTCCGGCTCCCGGGACGGCCGTCACTTCGTTCCGACCCCGACCCTCCGGGTTGCAGGGCCGGCGCAGTCACCAACCAACAACCAACCAGCCAAAACAACTATGATCACCCTGACCCTCCAAATCCCCGAAACCGTCTACGCCGAATTCGCTTCGGCGGCCGACCAATTGAACGGCCGGTTCACCGGCGCGAATCCTAAAATCGAAGCAAAGAGCCTCATGGCATTCGCGCTCGCGCGGCACGAAACCGCCGACATCTGCGGGCAGTTCGACCTCGCTTTGCGCCTCGTGCAGGGGCCGAGCGAGCCGCCGTTCAACCCCGTGCTTTCCGAACCCTTCGGGCGGGACTCCCGCCCGGTGCCGACACCGCCCGCACACCAAGAGGCGGCCTAAACCAACACGCATATGGCCATCGACCAAAAAGAAAAAACCGACCTAACGAAACCCAAGCCGCTCGTCTTCCGGGACAATCCCGAGGTGAAGAAGAAGATCGAGGCGCACAAAAAGGCGAACCCCGACGACGTCACGTATTACACGCGGCTCGTGAAGGAAAACCCCGAACGCGCGATCGAGACGTTTCTCTATCGCGACCAACAAAAACACGAAAGCGAGATGCGGCTCATCATGAAGCAGCTGCCGCAGGCGACCGCGTTCTACCACGCGCAGACCGCCGAGGCGAAGGCGCGCATCGACCGCGATCTGGAGGGAATAAATCCCTACTTCAAGGATAAGGCGTTCGTGAACGCCGCGCTCCGCGAAAAGGATCGTCAGACGAGGCGGGAATTCGCGAACCCGGCAACGACCCCGGCAACCCCGCCTCCGGCTGCCGCCGCCAGAGTCGCAGCCTAACCCGATGCCCGTCCCTCCGTCCACGCGGTCGCACCTCGACGACCACCTCGGTCAGGCGGAGTTCGCGCTGAAAGTTTCCGCGAACTTCGATTGTCTCAAAAACACGCTCGCGCACGAAGCCGTGCGCGCGGCGCTGGCCCGGGTGGCGGAGGCGCGGAGCTGGGTGCGCGAGGGGCTCGCGGTTGAGCAGCCGGTGATAAAATCCTCTCAGGCTCCGCTCGGGCAGGGTTTGCCGCTGACCCGCAAGGAACGGCAAGGGTATCGCTGGCCATGAGTGCGCGGGCCTTGGGCGTCATCGTGACCGGCGGGCGACACCACGTGGTGAGCGTCGAGGATCTGGCGTTTCTCGAACGCACCATGCGGGCCTTGGGCGCGAAGGAAATCCACACCGATGGCAGCGACGGTGTGTCCGCTCAGGTCGAAGCCTGGGCGCGAACGCGCGGTATCGCCGTGTGGCGTGTCACGGCGAATTGGCTGCACGACGGTCCCGCGACTGCGACCGAGCGCAACACGACGCTCGCCGGAATCGCGCGCACCGTCATCGCGTTTCCCGGCGAGGCCGCGACCGAGGACCTGCTCAACCGAGCGCGGAAACGCCGACTGCGCATCATCGAAAGTCCAAGCCGGCAGATGGCCCACCGGCCGGCGCTGGATCGGCGGTTCATCACCTTACCAACCGGCCCGCACCAGCGGCCCGGAATTTCCCCCTAACCTTATGAATTCTCCCTCATTTCCACGTATTATCCGTTCGGAAGACTCCGATGCAGTCACTCAATTGCATGCCAAGATCGCGGCGGCGGAAAAACTCCAAGCGACCATGAAGGCGGCGAATCAGATCGTCCGCAACCCGCGGCTGACCGACGACGAAAAGGTTGCGCAGATCGTCGCCACTTGCGGGCTGCGCGACACGAGCGCCCGCGAATTGCTCAAGCCCGACTTCGGCGGGCGGTTCGGATTTCCCGACTACCAACTCACCAACAACGGCGCCAACATCCGGCGCATGCAGCAACGGCTGAAGGGACTCGCCAACGAGAACGGGCGCGCCTCAGTGACATTGGCGTTTCCCGGCGGGCGAGTCGAAGACAACGCGGAGGAGTGTCGGGTGCGGATTTACCACGAAGCGAAGCCGCCGGCCGACACCATCGCGAAGCTGCGGACGTATGGATTTCACTGGACGCCTTCCCGCGGGTGTTGGCAGCGGCTGCGCACTGCCTCGGCGCGGTATGCGGCGACGCAGATCACCGGTGTGACCTGGCCGCCGGTGTCGGCGGTAGGAGGGGGAGGGCCGAGCGTGGCGACCGCGAATAGCGTTGCGGCTACGCAGGGGTTACGGACCGGATTCGCCGCATGACGACGGCGAGCAAAGTTGCGCTCGACACTCTGCGGCGGATGGCCCGCGGCCACGCCGGCGCGTCCTCCGGCGAGATCGCCGCGCGGGAAATCCTCTGCAATTTGCGGGAAGGAACCCCGGTGGACTTCGCGGGGAATTTCGTGCGTTTGGATAGCTGCGGTAAGCGGGCGGTAATGCAGTTGCTGCTCGACCTCACAACGGGCGGCACGGGCTTGAGTGAGCTGGATTGATTTGTGGGAACGACATGATAGAGTCTAACAATCCGCTGGCGGAGGTCGCGACCGCTGAGGCTTCGCCGGAGGCCGTGCTTCGGTTGGCGCGGTGGCTGCGGGCGAACCCGGACGGTTGGGTGCGGCTCTATCACGGCACGGCGGCTCACGTGCCGGTGGCAAACCAAGG
>CAMCHO010000328.1 GCA_945874455.1 Opitutus sp. GAS368
CCCGGCAACCTCCTCGATCTCTACGCCAACGCCGACATCGCCGAGACCGAAATTTTCGGCTCCACGCCGTTCCCCATCCCCGGCCTCCGCCGCGACGCCGCCGACATCGCCAACAATAACCAAGACCTCCCCGAGTCCCTCGTCGTCCGCCTCGCCTCCTCCGCCGCCCACGTCGCCGGCCACAACCTCGCCTCCTCCGAGAGCGCCACGTGGCTCCGCGATCATTGGAAAGAGTCCCTCGCGTTCGTAAAACCCGAGCTCGACCGCATCCTCGCCGACGGCATCAACCACATTTTCTACCACGGCGCCGTCTTCTCCCCGCAAGACGCCCCGTGGCCCGGCTGGCTCTTTTACGCCGCCACGCAGTTCAATCCGCAAAACACCTGGTGGGACGACTTCGGCGCCCTCAACCGCTACATCGCCCGCGTCCAATCCGTCCTCCAAGCCGGCCAACCCGACAACGACATCCTCCTCTACTGGCCCTTCGCCGACCTCCTCGACGACGAGACCGGCAACGTAAAAATGTTCACCGTCCACCACGCGAAATGGCTCACCGACCAACCCGTCGGAAAAATCGCCCGCACGCTCATGGATAAAGGCTACACCTTCGATTACCTCTCCGACGCCCAGCTCCAACAGACCCGCAACGACTCCGGCACTCTCCTCACCGGCGGCAACACGCGTTACAAAGCCATCGTCGTCCCCGCCACGCGCCGCATGCCGCTCGCGACGTTGCAAAAACTCGCCGCCCTCGCGGCGAGCGGCGCCAAAATCATCTTCGAAAAACTGCCCGAAGACGTCCCCGGCTTCGGCCGCCTCGCCGAGCGCCGCAGCGAATTCAAATCCTCCCTCGCCGCGCTCACTCCCCGCACGACCATCAACGCCGACATCCTCACCGCCGTCGCCCCCCACGCCCGCCGCGAAGCCCTCACCGATCACGGCGTGAGTTTTATTCGTCGCGCCACCGGCCCCCACTCGCACGCGTATTTTGTCACCAACCTCACTGCGAAATCCTTCGAGGGCTGGGTTGCACTGGCCGCATCAGCGCCCGTCCAAATCCGCGACCCGCTTACTGGCGTCGCCGGCCTCGCCGCGACGCGCCCCGCAGTTTCGGGGAACCCGTCGATCTACCTCCAGATCGCGCCCGGCGAGTCCCTCCTCCTCCACGCCGCGCCCATTCCGGCCAACATTCGCATGGCCGCCTGGTCTTATCGCTCGCCCGCCGCCGCTCCCATCGCCCTCACGGGCCCGTGGAAAATCTCGTTCCTGAAGGGCGGCCCCGAACTCCCGCCCGCCCTCGAAACCACCGCCCTCACATCATGGACCGACCTCGGCGGCGACCAAGCCAAACGCTTCGGCGGCACCGCGCGCTACCGCCTCGAATTCGATTTCGACTCCGTCGATAGGGGTAGAGACGGGGATAGAACCCGCCCCTCCCTCCGAACCGGACAGGCGGGTCTCCCGCATCCGGCTCTCCAGTTGGTGATTAACTTAGCAAGAAGACCGACAGGCCGAGGCATGGGCTTGCGATAGGCTGAACAAGCCCAGCTCGGTGAAGTAGTGGTTGCGCCACGTGTGGTGATCTGTCCCTCGGCCGCGTCCGCGCTTGCCCACGCGCTTGCGCAGGATCGAGCGGAGGCGGCCCCGCACATAACCGTCCACATTGGAGAACGTGGTGCGGTGGCTGTGTTGGAAGTATCCAAACCATCCTTGCAGCGTTTCGTTGAGCCGCGCGATCGTGGTCTCCAGCGAGACTCCGCACGCGCGCGGGGTCAGCTGGCGCACCTTGTCCTTGAGCCGGTCCAGCGACTTGCGCCGCGGCCAGCGGTAGCCCCGCTCGAAGTGATACCCAAGGAAGTCAAAACCTCCGGATTGGGTCGCATCCACCAAGCGGGTTTTCACGGGATGCAGCGTCAGGCCGTTTTCGCCCACCCACGTTTGCACGCGGGCCAGCGCGGCCTGCGCCGCTGCTTCGCTCCGACACAGCAGCACGAAGTCGTCGGCGTAGCGCACCATCTCCACGCCGCTCTCGGCGAGTAAATGGTCCAACGGATCGAGGTAGATGTTCGCCAACAGGGGGCTGATGACCGCCCCTTGCGGCGTGCCTCGGTCCGTGGGCTCGTGCAGCGTCAATTCGTCCATCACCCCTTGGTCGAGGTAACTGCGGATCAACGTGAGCACCCGACTGTCCGCGATGCGTTCCTCCACCCGGCTCATCAGCCGGTCTTTGGGAATCGTATCGAAGTAACCTTTCAGATCCGCGTCCACGATCCACGTGTGGCCCTCATCAAGCAGGGTCTGCACGCGGCGCAGCGCGTCTTTGCAACCACGTCCGGGTCGGAAACCGTAGCTGTGTTCCGCGAAGTGGTGCTCGAAGATCGGTTCGATCACCAGCCGCAGGGCCGTCTGCACGATCCGGTCGCGCACCGTGGGTACCCCCAAGGGGCGCTGCTCGTTCGTGCCGGGCTTCGGTATCCAGACCCGTTTTACTGGCTGGGGTTGATAACTCGCCGTGCGCAGTTGCTCTTTTAGGTCGAGCAGACCACGCGGGCAGTCTTTGGCGAAGCGAGTTACCGTCATGTTATCCACGCCGCCGCCACCTGCGTTGGACTCCACTTTGGCCCAAGCCAACTCCAGGGTTTTGTCCGCATAGACTTTGTCGATGAGACTAAACCACTGGTTTCCTCTCAACCCTCTCGCGAGGGCCGTCAGCATGCGCTCTGTCCACACCCCGGGTTCGGCGCCCGCCGTGCGGCGGGGCGCTATTCCTGCTGGTTTATCCCTTGCGGGAACTGATGCAGGTTGGGCTTCCTGTGGCGTGTTCATGGCGCGTTCACCTTCCTGGGTCCCTTCGCTCCCCCGGCGTTAACCGGCTTCATCGCTACTATGGACCCTCTGACTCCGTCGCGGCTCAGCTCGCCGCGCCGGGATCTCCACTTATCCCATGCTCTCTTCGGATCGTTCTCGCTCCAACCACACCCCAGCCGACCGGTCGCCAGCTTTGACAGCATTAGTGCCGTGACCGGTTTGCCGCTTACGCGGCAGGCTTCGCCCCTTGCCAGCAGGCTCGCCCGTCTGACATGCCGTATCGAGTTCACTTTCGTTCGGGACCGACCCTCCGTCTCGGGCTGCTCCCCACCCCGCCTTGCGGCGACGCAGTTGCCTTCGACTGCTCCGCAGTCTCTGTCTCCACGGAGGTAATGACTTTCACATTCTGAGTTCATGGTTTCATGGACGCACTGGCA
>CAMCHO010000329.1 GCA_945874455.1 Opitutus sp. GAS368
CGTCCGCGCTCCGGCCATCGTCTGCGTCCACGACAAAAATCCCGCGACGGCTCCGGGCACCAGCGCCACCTTGACCAGCTCTCCGCCGTCGTGCGCCCACGCGAACTCGCGCACGCCATTCCAAAACCTCGACGCTTCGTCGTCCGTCATCGCCGCACCCGGCCACCGCGAAAAAATCTCCGCCGCCAGCACATCGAGCGCCGCCGCCGGTCCCGCGAGCCGCGCAGACACTACGCCCTCGGCCGGACACGCCTCCAACGCATCCAGCTCCCACCGCTGGCCCGCCGCAGCGGTAAAAATCGTCGTCATCGCCGCCGTATCCACTGCGCCCAGTCGCAGCGTCCGCGTCGTCACCGCCCGCGGAAACACTTTGAAGGTCACCTCCGCCAGCGCTCCAAACCGCCCGAGGCTGCCCACAAAAAACTTCGGCAGATCAAACCCCGCTGCATTCTTCACGACTTTCCCGCCCATTCTCATCAGCCGCCCGCTACCATCGACGAAACGCACGCCGACAATAAAATCCCGCAGCCCGCCAAATCGAAAACGCCCCGGCCCACCGAGCCCCGCCGCCACCGTGCCACCGATGGTCGCACCCGCGTCCACCAGCAACGGATCAAACGGCAAATACTGGCCGCGTTCCGCCAGCGCCGCCGCGATCTCCTTCACCGGCGTTCCCGCCAGCGCCGTAAACGTAAACTCACTCGGCTCATACTCCACGATCCCGCTCAGCTTCACCGTCGAAATCTTCACCACCTCACTCGCCACCGCCGACAACCGCGGCTTCGTTCCCGCCCCCACGGCCAGCACGCGCGGCGCCGACTGCACCGCCTCCGCCAATTCCTCCGACGTCGTCACCAAAATGTTCTTATCCGTGTTCATCCGTGCAATCCGTGGTTAAAAATTCCGATCACTCATCACTGCGTCCACGGAGCACGCCACAACGTTCACCGGGCAATGTCTGCTCTGTGCCCTCGGTTCGATTCTCTTCCGACCTCTGTGTCTCATTTTTCCGTGTAGTCCGTGTGTTCCGTGGGCCACTCCTGATCGTCGTAGCGTTCATGTGTTTCTTGGTTTCGTCTTCGTTCGCCGTTCACTCCCGCGTAATCACACCCGCCGCCTCCAGCGGATGCAGCCCGCGCTGCGCCGTCGTCATCACCGCCGGCGCGCCCTCCGGAAACATTTTTCCCGGATTCGCAATCTCCAGCGGATCGAACGCCGCACGCAGCCGCTTCATGCAGTCCAGTTCGTTCGTCGTGAACATCTCCGGCATGTAATCGCGTTTCTCCACGCCCACCCCGTGCTCACCCGTGATCGAGCCGCCCATCACGATACACATCCTCAAAATTTTTCCGGCGAGCGCCTCCGCCCGCGCCAGGCCATCTGCCTCCTTGCCATTATACATGATCAACGGGTGCAAATTGCCGTCGCCGGCATGAAACACATTCGCCACCCGCAGCCGCGCCTCACTCGCCATCTCGCCGATCCGTTTCAAAGCCTCACCGAGTTTTCGCCGCGGCACCACGCCGTCCTGCACGATGAAATCTGGCGACAACCGCCCCACCGCACTGAAGGCACTCTTGCGGCCCTTCCAAATCGCCAGCCGCTCCGCCGCATCTTTCGCGACGCGTATTTCCATCGCGCCGCTCTCCGCCAAAATTTCCTGCAACCGCACGCGGTCCCACGCCACCACTTCGCGCGGCCCTTCCAACTCCACAATCAGCACCGCTGCCGAATTCGGCGGATAATCCGCGTGCACCGCCGCCACCGCCGCCTCGAGCGCCAGCGCATCCATGATCTCCAGCGCCCCCGGCAACAGCCCGCTGGCAATCACCGCCGACACCGCGTCGCCCGCTTTCTCCAGCGAATCATAGCCCGCCAGCACCGTGTGAAACATTTCCGCCCGCGGCAGTAATTGCAGCGTCACTTCCAACGCGATTCCAAACAGCCCTTCGTTGCCCACAAAAAGCCCCGTCCAGTCCGGCCCCACTTGCTCTCGGCTCGGCCCGCCAAACTCCACCACTTCCCCCGTTGCCAGCACCGCCTTGAGTCCCAGCACGTGATTCGAGGTCATCCCATATTTGAGGCAGTGCGCGCCCCCCGAGTTGAAGGCCACATTCCCGCCAATCGTACAAATCGACTGGCTCGAAGGGTCCGGCGCGAAGTGCAAACCATACTTTTGCGCCGCCGTCGTCACGTGCGAGTTGACCACCCCCGCCTCCACGACCGCGATCCGACCCGCCGGATCAATCCGCACAATCCGGTTCAGTCTATTCAACGTAATGACGATCCCCTCTTTCACCGGCAGCGATCCGCCCGACAAACTCGTCCCGCTGCCGCGCGCGACAAAGGGCACTCTCTCCGCATGACAAAAACGCACGATCTGGATGACCTCGTCCTGCGTTTCCGGCACCGCCACCGCCAGGGGTCGCGCCGCAAAGGCCGTCAATCCGTCGCTTTCGTAGGCAGCCAAGTGCGCCGGCCCGGACATGATCCGTCCCTTCGGCAACAACGCCACCAGTCGGGCAATCGCATCAGTCTTCATCGTGTTTTCCTCCTCATTCCCGTAGCGGCGAGCGCCAGCAAGCCGATCAGAGGAAGCGCAGAAAATTCCCCGCGCCCTCCCACCTCCGAAAGCTGAGCATAAATGTGCGATGCCATTTCAGTTTCTCCCCGTAGCGGCGAGCGCCAGCAAGCCGATCCTCATGCCAAGACCGCTTTCAGAGCCGTGAGCACGAGATCCACGTTTCGCACGCTGGAGCCATGTCCCATCAAGCCGATGCGCCAGGCTTTACCCGCCATCGGTCCGAGACCCGCGCCGATCTCGATGCCATATTCCTCCAGCAACCGCCGACGCACCTTCGCGTCGTCCGCGCCCGCCGGGATGCCAATGCAGTTCAAGGAATGCAGCGAGTGCTTGGGAATGTAGCTGAGCCCCATCGCCTCGAGCCCCGTACGTAAACGCCGATACATCTGCGCATGACGTTCGATCCGCGCGTCGAGCCCTTCCTCCAGCACCATCGTCAACGCCTCGTGCAACGCATAGGTCATGTTGATCGGCGCCGTGTGATGATAGACTCGCGCCCCGCCGCCACCCGCCGCCGCGCCGCCGCCCGTATAATATTTCCGCAGCATCGACACATCGAGATACCACGACTGCACCTTCGTCTTGCGCGCATCCATGACCGCAAGGGCCCGCTCGCCGAAACTCACGGGCGAAAGTCCCGGCGGGCAACT
>CAMCHO010000330.1 GCA_945874455.1 Opitutus sp. GAS368
CCGCCGGTAATCGTGAGACGGGCATTGCCGAGATAGGTGCCCGCTGCGGCATTTTCTACGCGACCGTCGATGCTGCCGAAAGGTGCGTCCGCGGCATTCAAGGCTGAGTGAGATCCGATAATCAGGCTGAAAAAGGCGGCGAGCAGCGTGCGCGGGGACTTCATGGCTTTTGCTGGTGGTTTGGGTTGCGGGTCGGAAACAGGTCCGACCTCCCCGGTGCGCGGTGGCGCGTCGCTCACGGTGCGTTTGCGGCTGACGACGAGGGCGCCGGTGGCGGCGTCCTGCGCGGCTTCGAGGGCCGAGCCGGCGAGCATGCGCTCGAGCGCTTCGCGCGGCGTGAATTCGCCGCGCACCGCGTTCGTCGTCTCGCCGCGCACTTTTTCGGTGACAAAGACGAGCGAGCGGCCGGCGGACGCGGCGAATTGCCGCAGCGTCGTGGCGGCGTCGCCGCGGGGGAGGTCAAAGCTCCGCTTCGCCTCGACCGTCGCCGCGCTGAGGGGCGCGACCGCCACCAGCACGCTGCACGAGGCGAGCAAGATGGGGGCGGGAGAAAACGACGGGGTGAAACGGAGCAGAGCCACTAACCCTGTAACGCTCGCGCACAGGAATCTGTTTAGTCGCAGGGAAAACAATTTTCGCATTCGTGAAGGTTCGCCGCGAAATCGGGCGTCTGCGCGCCGCTACGGCGCGCGCAACAGGAGGGTGTCGCCGTGGCGCTCGGCGCGAATGATGCCATCGCGCTCCAGCAGACGAACGAAGGCCTCGACGTCGTCGAGGGCGAACATTCCGCCGATGCGGCGGGACCCCAGCGCGGGATCGGTGATCACGAGTTGGAGGACGTTGTGTCGGTTGAAACGCGCAGTCACCTCGCTGAGCGGGGTGTCCGAAAAATCCGTGACCCGGCGCTGCCAGGAGAGCACGGCGCGCACGTCGGCGGGGGCGAGGGGCTCGATGACGGGCGCGGGGGCGGCGGCAGGCGCGAGGGGCAGCGCGAGGCGCTGGTTGGCGGCGATGAGAGTCGGGGCGGCGGAAAGCGCGTTGGGGTTAACGCGCTCCACCGCGACCTTGCCTTCCGTCACCGTGACCTCGACGGCCCCGGAGACGTAGCGGACGTTGAACGCCGTGCCGACGGCGCGCACGGTTACGCCCCCCGCGCTCACGACGAAGGGCCGCGCGGTGTCGTGGGCGACTTCGAAGTGGGCTTCGCCCGACTCGAGTTCGACGCGGCGTTCGGCCGCGGTGAACTGCACGCGGGCGGCACTCGCGGTGTTGAGTTCGAGGGTCGAGCCATCGGCGAGGCGCGCGCGTTCGTAACCGGCGGTTGTCGTCGCATAGCGTGTCTCGGGACCGGGCGTCGATGGCAGCGCGCGAAAACCAAGAAAAGCTCCGAGGACCAAAGCTGCGGCCAGCCCGCTCCACACCACGGGCCGCCACCAGCGGACATTCACGACCGGCGTAGTTTCTAGCCCGGGCGTGGCCCGGCCCGCGGGCGGTGACGGCGAAACGCGATTGAAATGGGCGTTTACCTCTGTGCGGCGCTCCGCGAGCCCGTCGAGTTGCGCGAGCACCTGCTCCAGTTCGGCGACGGAGGCGGCGTGGCGGGGATCGCGGCGGCGCCATGACTCGAAGGCGGCGGCGCGTCCGGGCGCAAAGCCCTCCTCGCGCTCGGCCAGCCAGGCCATCGCCTCGGCCTCGATGGCTGCAGCGTCGCTGCGCTCATGGTTCTCGGTCGGTTTCATGGGGTGCCTTTCGTCGTGGCCGTGGGGTCGAGGAGACCGCGGTCGCGGAAGAACTGGGCGCAGTCGCGCACGCCCTTCATCAGGTGGACGCGCACGGTCGCGGCGGCGAGGCCGAGATGCACCGCGATTTCCCTGGCGGAGAACCCATCGACGTAGCGGAGCAGCATCACCTCGCGGCAACGCTCCGGCAGTGTCCCCAGCGCGGTGAGCATCGCCTCGTGGCGCTGCGCGAGGTCGAGCACGTCGGCTGCTCCGGGCGCCGGTTCGAGCAAGGAAAATTCGGTGGTGTCGCGCATGCGATCGACGGGAGTGCGGCGCGTGCGGCGGACGTGGTCGATGGCGACGTTGCGTGCCGTGGTGAAGAGAAAGGCCCGCACGTGCCCCAACCGCTGCGGATCGGAGACGCGCAGCAGGCGCGCGTAGGTCTCCTGCACGAGGTCGTCGTGGTCGGGCAAGCTGGAAAACCGCCGCGAAAGAAACGCGCGCAGCGCCGGCTCGTGCGGCTGCACGCTTTCGGCAAACCAAACGGTCTGATCGGCGGGTGGCATGGGGTTTCGTGCGGGCTGGGGTCCGGCACATGCTTACATCTCCGATGATGCGGTTTCCGTCGAGTGGAATTCGGGCGGTGGGGGCCTCGCCAAAACTTTTTTTAGATCAGGCTAAACGGAAACGCGGAGCCTGCGTTTTAGGAACAGGCGAGAATGCCGGAAGGAAGTGGCCCGCGTTTGCGGACAACGAGGAATCTCCGTGAGCGGTCCGTGTGCTCCGGGACGATCGGGCAACCGCAGCACTCATGGCCCACGACCCGAACACCCCTACTGCAGTCCTGAGTTGCGGACCCCGTCGGAGCGCGTGTGCGGCTCAAGCTCGCGAGCGGGAACAGGAACGGATTAGGCGCTTGTCCGTGCAGGAACGGATTTCGGCCGCGCTGACCATGGGCGCTCGCTTCTCGTGGCTCAAACCCCGGCCGGCTAAAACGCCTGTGTGAGTTCATGCCTGGAAAGAGCGCGTTCCCGAATTGCGGGAGCGGGCGCATAAGAGAGCGGGTGACGGAAAACGGGGGACGTGTTCACCGCTTCACCCCAAACCCCAAAGCCAGACCCCGTTCGCTCGATCTCGGAACGTCGCGGTGGGACCGATCTGCCCGACAGACTGACCACACGCCTTTAATGCTTCGCTCAAGCGGACGCCCAAGCGCTTCCTGATCGAACAGCCGGAAAACTTGAATTGTCATCGCGCGCTACCCGACCATGGTAATTACATGAAAACAACGGCTCTAACGGTTCAATTACCGGAAGATGATGTGCAATTCTTCGATGCCTACGCCAAGAAGCACGCGGTCAGCATTGCGGATTTGTTCGCGGGCTACGCGCGGCGGTTGCAGCGCGCACCGCTTGCGCCTCATCCGGAGAATTTGAAGTTCACGGGAGCGGTGCCAGCGGACTTGGACGCCCGCACGGACCATCGCGAG
>CAMCHO010000331.1 GCA_945874455.1 Opitutus sp. GAS368
CGTGGAGTACGACGATGAACGTGTCGGACTTTTTGTCGGTGTGCTGAGGGTGCTGCTCGGGCGACGACTCGCCTTCGCCGAAGTCCCATTTCCCTGCGTTGATCTGTCCGACGGACTCGTCTTGGGAAGCGGCGAGGGCGTGTCCGGTCCATTTGACGGAGCCGTCGGGCCAGTAGGCGACGGGCCACGTCTGGACGCCGAGGCGCGTGCCGCTCGCGGTGGTGAGGCGCATGGGCGTGGCGGGTTGCACGGCGCCCTGCGGCCACGGGACACCCCAACTGACGCCGACGGGAGCGGCGGGGGCGAGGTCGCCGAGCCAGTGAAGCGTGACGGGGTCGGCGGCGAAAACGGAGAGCGGCAGCAAAAGGCAGCAGAGAAGACGGCGCATGGCTATTTTTTGGGGACTGATTTTTTTCCATGACCGGGGTCTGGCAAGGCGACCTCGAAGACCGGTTGGTCGTAGGAGACGGGCGACCAGCCGTAGTCATCGCCGACGGCGTTGGTAAGGACGACGGTCGCCACGTGGCCATCGACGAGCGAGCCGACGAACTGGGCGAAAAATTTCAAGGGACCGACCGTTGGGCGCGGGTAGGTGAGCGTGAAGGTGAGATCGGAATCGCCGCTGAGCTTCGCGCTGGCGGGCGCGGAGAACGCGAGGGGTTTGCCGGCGGCGGAGATTTGAAGGAGGGTGGGAGCGGCGGCGCGGAGCCGGGGCTCGCAGGCGGCGAAATTTTCCGGAGTGAGTGGCGGGAGTTTTTTGGCGTCGGCGTCATGGAAAAGCGGAGACGCATTCGCGCGGCCGAGCGTCAGCGTGACCTCGAGGCGGTCGGCGAGGAGCTTGGCCTCGACGAAGCTCGTGTAGATGTCGTGGGCGCGGAGCGGGAGGGCGAGGAGGAGGCCAGCTACGGTGGATGCGAGCTTGCGCGCGAAGCTCCGCGTAAAAGTCGCGAGCAAGCGCGCTCCTACAGGCGGAATCGCGAGCAAGCGCGGTCCTACAGGCGGAGTCGCGAACAGGCTGGCTCCGGTGAGCGGAGCTTTGCGGCGCGAGGGCTTCATCGCGGACTCACTTCTCGCCGAGATAGTAGCTCACCTGGGGCACGTGGCTGTAGCCCATCGTGCGCGTGGTGACGTCGTGGCGGTAGATCGGGTCCTGCATGAGCGACACGCGGCGATCCTTGGCGGGAATCGTTGTGCTGTAGATCCGCAGTTCGCCGTTGGTAAATGTGACAATCTCTTCGCGCCAGTCGCCGCTGAGATCGGCGATTTGTTGCACGGCGCCTTGAATGCCCAGAGTGAGTGGGACGAGGGTGCCGTCTTTCCATTTGCCGACGGAGCGACTGCCGCCGCCGGGGCCGAAGCCGCCGCGGTCCTGGCCGGGTGCGGGCGCATTGGTCATGGCAGGCCCGGCGGAGTTGGGTGCGGGCGGGCGGCCGGTGGTTGCGGGGGCTGCGGCGAGGGGAGGACCGCCGCGTCCGCGACCACTGCCTCCGCCGCCGAGCTGTTCGCGGAGCAGGTCGCCATCCCACCAGACGAGGTCACTGGTGGTCGGCGGGGTGCCGGCGATCGGTTCACCCTTGGCGGTGAAGTAGAGGTGTTGGAGTCCCTTGTTGATCCAGACTTCCATGCCGGGATATTTGGGGTCGATATCGCCGACCATCACTTGGTCGATCGCGTTGTCGAGATTCGCATCGCGGGCGCCCCAGAGGAGGTCGCCGTTGAGCGGATTGCGGAGATTGAGGCCGAGCTGCGGCTGGGCGTCTTCGCAAATGTAGGCGAGCTCGAGGCCGGGTCGGCTGGGATCGATGTCGGCGAGATACAAGCGGTCGCCGTGGCCGAGCCCGGTGCTCCAGAGCGAGCGACCGTCGTGGCTGATGGCGATGGCGCCGTTGAAGATCTCGTCCTTGCCGTCGCCGTTCACATCGCCGACTTGGAGGCCGTGCGCGCCCTGGCCCTGAAAGAGGAAAGGCGCGCGCTCGTTGGTCCAGCGCCAGAGTTTTTTCAGCTTTTTGTTTTCGAGACTCCAGGCGTCGATCTTCATCACGCCGTAGGTGCCGCGGATCGCGAGGAGGGCGGGTGTCTTGCCGTCGAGGTAGGCGACCACCATGAGGTGGCGGCTCGCGCGGTTGCCGGTGTTGTCGCCCCAGTGCTGGACGGATTGGAGTTCGATCCAGTCGGCCTGGTCGATCATTTTGCCGGTCTCCCCGTCGTGGACGGCGAGCCATTCGGGGCCTTCGAGGGCGTTGCCGTTGCGCGCACCCTCCATGGCCTCTGCCAGCGTGGCGGCGTAGGGTTTGGTGCGGAAACAGACTTCGGCTTTATTGTCGCCGTCGAGATCGCGGACGATGAACGGAGTCCACCACACGCCCATGTCGACGTTCCAGCCGAGGTCGTGGCGCCAGAGGAATTTCCCCGTTTTTCCGTCGTAGGCGTCGAACTTATACGTGCCTTGGCTGACGCGGACGCTGCCGGGGTCTTTGCCGCCGCCGGGCCATTTGACGACGAAGTCGTAAACGCCATCGCCGTTGAGATCGCCGAGAGCGGTCATGGAAATACTGGTGACATCGTCGCGGAGCTTGATGGCGCGGTAATTTTGAACCGGAGAGTTCGCGGCGTGGGTGACACGGACGGGCTCGTCGATCTCGCGGCCGGCGACGACGGGACGCACGGACCAAGTGTTCTCGCGGTCGAGTGGGGCCGTGGCGTCGACGTAGTCGGTGGTGCGGGTGAGCGGCTGGGGGTTGAGCTTCGTGGCGGTGGCGCCGGCGGTGGCACGATAAACGTTGAACGCGATGTCCGGCGCATCCGTTTTTAGGAGACGCCAGCTCAGGTAAACTTTTTTATCTTCGCTGACGAGGGCGACGGTGCCGCGGTCGATTTTTTCCTCGATGCGCTCGGTGGCCCAGCCGAGGGGCTGGCCGGGTTTGAAGAGCGGGTTGACGGCGTAGAAGTTGAGATTCGGTGGAATTTCCTCCGGCGACAGCGCGCGCATGGACGTATCGTTGGCGGAGGAAGGTCGCGTGCCGAAGGCGTTCACGGCGGCCGCGAGATCGGCGGGAGGCGGGGTGGCGGGCTGCGCCCAAGCGGAACCGGCCGCGAGGGCGGAGAACAGGACGAGTGGAGAGGTGAGCTTGATCATGGTGGCAAGGCGTGGTGGGGGGCAGGGCGTGGGAGTG
>CAMCHO010000332.1 GCA_945874455.1 Opitutus sp. GAS368
ATCGCGGACGGCGTGCGGCGTGCGGCGAATCTCCTGCGCCCCGCGCACATTGCATTTGGCCGCGTCGAGGCCCCGGAGCACGTCTTCAATCGTCGGTGGCACATGCGCGAGGGCACCGTGCCGCTAAGCCCTTTCGGTAAGGTCGAACGCGTGAAGATGAACCCGCCGGCCGGCAGCAAAGATCTGGTGGCGCCTGCCGGTCCGACCGATCCCACGGTGTCGTTCATCGCGCTCCGCGAGCCGGGCGGACGCCCCATCTCGGTCCTCGCCGCCTATTCGCTGCACTACGTGGGCGGCGTCGCTGGCCGCGCGATCTCGGCCGACTACTTCGGGGTTTTTTGCGAAGAGCTGAAACGGTTGCAAGCCGTCGCGGACGACGGCCCACCCTTCGTCGCACTCCTCGCCAACGGCACGAGCGGCGACATCAACAACGTCAATTTCCGCATCGCTGAGCCGCGCCGGCCCGCCTACGAGAAGATGCGCCTCGTCGGTCGCGATGTGGCCGCCAAGGTCCACGGCGCACTCGCCGCCGCGACCTGGCGCGACACCGCCGCGCTGGCCGCGCGCTACCGCGAGCCCGCCATCGCCTGGCGCACCATCGGCCCCGAGTTGCTCGCGTGGGCCCAGGAGACCGAGGCCCGCGCCCCGCGCCTCGCGAGCGGCGACATCCCCGTCGGTGCTCGCTGGGCCACGACGCCCGACTGGGTGCAGCGCCTCAGCTACGCGGGCCGCGTACAGCACCTCGCCGCCTCCGGCCCACCGGCAAAGATTCCGTTGCAGGTGCTGCGCATCGGCGAGGTCTGCATCGGCACCACGCCCTGCGAAACGTTCGCGGAGACGGGACTGGAATTCAAACGGCGCAGCCCCTTCGCGGCTTCATTCCTGATCGAACTCAACCACGGTTATTTCGGGTATCTCCCGACGCCGCGGCACTTCGAGCTCGGCGGCTACGAAACGTGGCCCGGCACCAATTACCTTGAGCCGCAGGCGGCGGTAAAAATGCTCGACGCCCTCCTGGAGATGGCCGGCGAACTCCGCCCTGCCGCGCCCTGAGTACGCCGGCCAGTTGCCAGTCCAAGCGGACCGTTTGTCTGCGGGTGCCCATCGTGATCGGCGCGTGATCTGGGCGCTCTACGTGCCAATGCTGGCCGGCTATGGGTATGGAAACAGCCGGCGCTGACTTCCGACGGCGAGCGCGGCGATTGCGCGCAGCGGTTATCTGCTCGCCATCGCGACTCACGCCGCGGACGTGCAGGCACGCCCTTTGGCTTGGCTGCCGTGGAACGACCCACCGTCAAAAAAATCCCACCGAGCCCCGACCACGATGCACCCGGTCTTCCCGCGTCGCGTCAGCTCCCACCGCCGCGGCTCGCCGCTGCGGCTTCTCCAGAAAAATCTCCCCGAGTTGATCAGACGTTGTCGTCCTCACCCTCGCGTCCCTTGCCGCCGTTGGCCGGAAGATGATGAGGAAACAGGAGATAGTAATTCATCAGCCACCAACTGCGCGACGAGCGGTAGAACAGCACCGGAAATCCAATGGACCCCACACCCGCGAGTGCCATCGCGGCGGAAACCCCGATCACCTTGTAGTAGGCGAGCAGCAGCACTGGCATGAGGTAGAGCATGATGGTCATACCGTAATTGAGGGACATCGAGCCGATGAAAAACCCTTCATCATTGGCGCGCTCAATCGTGAATCCACAGGCGACACACTCCTTATTCACTTTAAAAAACGAATTCGGAACAAACAGAGTTCGCCCCCCACAGTTGCTGCACCGGTTAGTCAACCCCCGATACACAATTTGTATACGCGAGACTTTCATCTGATCAAAAAAAAGGCGCTTCACCGAAAAAGTGAAACGCCTGCATTAAAAAGAATTCAACGAAACCTCACGCGCCCAACTGATAGCGTGTGAACCGCCGAATTTGGATATTCTCGCCAATGTGCGCGATTTGGCTAGCGACCAAGTCTTTGATCGACTTGTCATTTTGCTTCACGAAGGGCTGATCGAGGAGACACACCGTGGAATAATAGTTCTCCAACTTCCCATCCACGATCTTTTGGACGACCGCAGGCGGCTTGCCCAAGACCGACGCCGCCGCGATCTCGCGCTCTTTGGCCAGATCGGCCTCAGGCACCTGATCACGGGAAACGTAAAGCGGATTGGCCGCAGCGATCTGCAGACAGAGGTCTTTGACGAAAGCTCTAAAGGCATCGTTCCGGGCAACGAAATCCGTCTCACAGTTGACCTCGACGAGGACGCCGACTTTACCGCCGACGTGGATGTAACTTTCGACTAACCCTTCCTTCGTCGCGCGGCTCGAAAGCTTGTCGAGCTTGCTGCCGAGTTTCTTGCGCAGAATCGTGACGGCGGCCGCAACGTCGCCGTTAGATTCGGTCAGAGCCTTTTTGCAATCAAGCAAGCCGGCCCCGGTAGCGGTGCGCAGCTCATTGACCATTTGAGCGGAAATGATGGTGCTCATTCAGTAAGATTTTCTAGAGATTTACTCGGCTTTAACGGCAGCCTTCTTGGCACGAAGTGGTTTCTGCGCAACGACAGCGGGCTCGATAGCGCCCTCAACGGCCGCCGCGATCGCAGAAGGAATCTCAACCTTTGAAAGGTCGATCGACTCCGCGCTGATCACGACGGGGGCCGCAACTTGCGCGCCCTTCAGATCGGCGGCACCACGTTGGGCTCGGCGGGTGTCGCGCAGCGCGAGCCCGCTCTGGATCGCCGCGGTCACAGCCTCGACAATGATCCGAATCGATTTCACCGCGTCATCGTTGCCTGGGATCGGGTGCGAGACCGTGGTCGGGTCGGAATTGGTATCTACGAGACCGACGCACGGGATGCCCGCGCGGGACGCCTCGGCGACAGCGATTTTGTGGTGATTCACATCGACGGCAAACATCGCCGAGGGCAGGCCACCCATATCGGAGATGCCGTTGAAGTTCTTTTGCATACGCGTCATCTCACGCTTGATGGCAGACTCTTCCTTGCGTGGGAGCTTAGCCATCTCGCCGTTCGTCTCCATGGCCTGGTATTTCTTAAACTTGGCCACTGATTTTTTGACGGTCTCGTAATTGGTCAGCGTACCACCGAGCCAACGATC
>CAMCHO010000333.1 GCA_945874455.1 Opitutus sp. GAS368
ATCAAGAACCCGAACGGCGACAATCCGCACGAGGAGGAGATTTTGAAGCCGGTGTGTTTTGTGTTCGATTTCGCGCCCACGCGCGCGCTGCGTCAGCTTTCTGAATACGCGATCGGGCTCTCGCCCAACGAGCCGAATCCGGAGAGCGCGGTGCGAGAGCTGGTGTCGTTTTTGCCGGTGCTAGCCTACGACGGCGCGAACATGACGCAGATCGATGCGGGTGGCATCCTCGATATCGCGATCGCGGGCACCTCGGCCACCTTGCTCGCGCGTAAATGGGAGAGCGCGCTGCTCGTGAACGTGGACAACGACACCCTCCGGCGGATCCTCGATAATCCCGAGGCGATGGCTGCCGTGGAGCGCATCGAGGGATGGCGCGCGCTGGGCGACAACATCATCGAAACCATCATCAATAAGAGCGAGGCGGTGAAGGCGCTCAAAAACAAGGCGAAGGACGAGGAGCTGTCGCCGAAGGAAAAAAAGGAGCTCAGCGCGGAGGAAAAGGAGTTTAAATCGAAGCGGAAGCTGGTGCAGGAAAAGCTGATCAAATTCGCGACGCGCATTCCGGCGTTCATGTATCTGACCGACTTCCGGGAGAACACGCTGCAAGACGTGATTACCAAGATTGAACCGGAGCTGTTCGAGACGGTCACGGGGCTGACGGTGAAGGATTTTCACCTGCTGGTGCGGCTACGGGTGTTTAACACGGAGCAGATGAATCAGGCGGTGTTTGCCTTCCGGCGTTATGAGGATGCCTCGCTGAGCTACACGGGTATTGAGAGCCATGAGGGGCTTACGCACTACGGGCTCTACGACACCGTGGTGGCGCGGGAGTAACTGGGAGTTGCGAGGACGGCTTGCTGGCGCTCGCCGCTACGGGGGTCGGGGACTGGGCGAGGACGGCTTGCTGGCGCTCGCCGCTACGGGGCGCGGGGACTAGGCGAGGACGGCTTGCTGGCGCTCGCCGCTACGGGGGGCGGGGGACGGGGCGAGGACGGCTTGCTGGCGCTCGCCGCTACGGGCCTGGGGCGCAGGGGTAGCGGCGAGCGCCCGCAAGCCGACGAGGAGGGGAAACCTCAGCCGGACTTTTTGCCGGGCTTAGATAGGGGTGACTGGCGCGCAGCCCTGCGGGGAGTGATGCGAGACTTAGTTTTCGCCGGGTCCTTGGTCAGGGCCACGGGCGTGGCATCGAGATTGAGTAATTCCCAGGGTTTTAAGCCTAGGGCCTCGGCAATTTTAACGAGTGTGTATTATACCAAAACCCGCTTCTTCCGTTTCTTGGTTTCGCTTCGCAAAATCACACAGCACGGGCTGCGGTCTACCTATTCTTGGGTTCCTCGGCAGCCGCGGGACCGCGATTGGACCGACGCGGAACTTTTCGCGAAATATGGCATCACGCCCGAGGAGCAGGCCTACATCGCCTCGCAAATTCGGCCGATGAACGTAGAACGGGGAGACGATGAGTAAATCCAAGCGTAAGCCTGCCTCCACAAAGCCCGCCTCCGAAAACCAGCCCGATGCGCTCTTCGGGCGCGTTGTCTCCATTCTTGAGCAAGCCCGGGGCAATGTCGTGCGGGCGGTAAACACCCAAATGGTGCTCGCCTACTGGCTGATCGGGCGGGAAATCGTGCAGGAACTCCAAGGCGGCAAAGCGCGGGCGAACTACGGCGAGCGAGTGGTCGAAGACTTATCCGCCCGCCTAACGGAGCGATTTGGAAAGGGATTTTCTACACGCAACGTAAAGTTGTTCAAACAATTCTATCTTACTTGGCACAAGACTTCCCCGATTGGGCACCCATTGGTTGCCCAATCGTCCGTCCCTGAAATTGGGCAGCCGCCGGTTGCCCAATCTAGCCCGCTGGAAAAGCTCCAGCCACCGAGTTTAGAGCGGCCCCCGGCGATTTCTCCGCAGCTCACCTGGTCTCATTACATTGCCCTGATGCGTGTGAACGAGCTTGAGGCGCGCGACTTCTACGAGCGCGAGGCGGTGGCCGGCGGATGGGACAAACGCACGTTGGAGCGGCAGATTCACACGCAATACTATCACCGCTGCCTGCATAGTCAGCAGCCCGGTAAACTCATCGCCGATGGTCGTCGGTTGCAGAAAACCCAACCAGACCACGGCGAACTGCTTAAGAATCCTTATGTGTTGGAATTTCTCGGATACCCCAACTTTGCCGAACTCCGTGAATCAGACGTGGAACAAGCGATCATCACCCACCTCCAGCGCTTCCTCTTGGAGCTAGGCAGCGGCTTTGCTTTTGTCGCCCGGCAAAAACATATCCGCATCGAGGACGAAGATCGGTTTATCGATCTGGTTTTCTACCACTGCCGGCTGAAGTTCTACCTGCTGATTGATCTGAAAATCAACAAGGTGACCCATGAGGATGTTGGCCAGATGGATGGTTATGTGCGGATGTATGACGGGTTATTCACCGCGCCGGACGACAACCCGACGATCGGCCTGATTCTGTGCACCGAGAAAAACGAGACGGTGGCCCGCTACTCGGTGCTCAACGATCGCAAACAAATCTTCGCCTCCAAATACATGCTTTGTCTGCCGACGGAAGAGCAGCTGCGGCAGGAGATCGATCGCGAGCGAAGAATGATCGAAAACACCCTGCTCCCGGATGAGTAAAACCATCGACGAAATCCTTGCGCCGAAGCCGGAGGCGCGGCCGCGCATTTATGCCTACGCCATCGCGGATGCGGCGCATACCGGGCTCCTCAAAATTGGGCAGACCACGCGCGACGTGAAGCAGCGGGTGGCCGAGCAGCTCAAGACGGCGGCGATTCAAAACTACACCATCGTCCTCGACGATTCCGCCGAGCGTGAGGATGGCACGATTTTCAGCGATCACGCGGTGCGCAAGGCGATCGGCGGCGGGTTCGACACCAAGACGATCACGCTCTCGTGTGGCAAACTCACCACGGGCGTCACCGTGCCGCAGTGGTCGTCCATTTTGATGCTGCGCAACCTGAAGTCGCCGGAGACGTATTTTCAGGCGGCCTTTCGCGTGCAATCGCCGTGGTCGATCAAGAACCC